>DAIEHY010000009.1 GCA_027353165.1 Desulfosporosinus sp. | reverse complement strand
TATACTCAGGCTTATTCACCTGAACAATCTGCTTTTGGCAAACTTGAAAATGGTCGAGATGTGCTTATTCTCTATGTCAAAGAATTTGAGAGTCAAGTCAGAACTGTCAACCAGTCCGCTCTTCCCGGATATACTTATCATTGGTTTGCAACGGAACTTAAGGATGCTTATGTCCTCCAAGTAACTTGGGAAAATGAAGTTCACATTGCTATTCGTTTCAACACTCAACACTTTGGCCTTATTGACCAATTACTTCAACCTAAGGATGTTATCCTTACAACGACCCCTATATCCCTTCTCATGGAAAAGGCCCAGACAAACCAGTATAACTTTATTGAATTTAACGATGTGCTTACCTTTAGTAATTTATCGTTTGAAGTACCCAATTGTGAAAATCAGAGTTAATTGAAAGAAGTTTTCGATAGACGAATGAAATTGCTGGCAATTTCATTCGTCTATCGTATAATAATTAAAGAGTTGGCAACGAGGCCTACCTGATTTTCAGGTAGGCTATTTTTATTTTGAGGTTGGCAAGGATAGCCTCCTATAAATTCTGAGCTTAAGCGTTGGCTTGCAGACGTCTTTTGACGCTAGGATAACGATCTAGGTCAGTATGGGGAAGAAATTTACTGCCACTGAACTTGTCCATGAAAGCAGAATTAGCATTTAACTCGAAATAAGTCACCTTCCCTGCTATTGCTTCCGCTTCAAGTCGCTTACTGCGGGATAGGAGCACTTGACGAGCAGCTTCGCCTGAACTATTGCCCAGGCGTACGATCGCCGAACGTGGAAGGTCCGGGTAAAGACCTATTGTAACAGCTGACTCGATCGGTAAATACTGACCAAATGCCCCAGCCGCATAGAAATGGCTAATCTCTTGCCAAGCGCAGCCGACATTTTCCATTAATAAATCCGTAGCCGCGTTAACTGCCCCTTTAGTAGCCATGAAATTATTAATATCAACCTGTGAAACAACAATGTCTTCCCCAGATGCCGCTTCATGGGCAGGGACTACAACAAACTCCTGAAGTCCGTTCTGAAAACGGGCATTTCGATTAATAAAACCGCTGAGGAAAAGCTCGGCAAGTGTGTCCACCAAGCCCGAGCCGCAAATACCTCGGGCAGGGAGGTTACCCACGGTCGAATAGCTTACCCAACCCGTCTTTGGATCTATGGCAACATGGTCTACCGCTCCTGGTTCTGCTCGCATACCAAAGGTTGTTACTCCGCCTTCCAGAGCCGGTCCTGCTGCACCCGCACAGGCGACTAACCATTCCTCATTCCCTAACACGATTTCCCCATTCGTTCCAATATCAACAAAAAGAGAAATGTCCGACTGTTGGTGCATACCACTAACTAAGATTCCCCCTATGACGTCTCCACCCAGATAACTCCCTATACTCGGTAAGCAATAAACTGGAGCCAAGGGGTGAATCTCAAGTCCTATTTCTTTTGCCGAAATTAAACCCGGATTGTTGACGATCGGAGTATAGGGAGCACGACAAATCGAAGCAGGGTCAAGCCCTAGCAAAAGATGAATCATCGTTGTATTCGCTCCAATAGCTGCAGCAGTGATCTTACCCGTTTCAACTGGCAGTGGGTAAAGACTTTTTATCAAACGATTTAAGGTATCTAAAACTGCTGCTTGCAATCTTGCCAAGCCACCAAGTTCTCCAGAATGGCGAATGCGGGTCAAGATATCCTCACCCATGACTATTTGGTCATTATAATCGGCAGAATGCCTTAATACTGTACCCTTACAAAGATCAATTAAGTATACAACCACGGTTGTAGTTCCGATGTCGATGGCCAGCCCGAAATGTTCTCGGGTAGTATCGCCTGGTTCTATATCGATTACGGTCCAGCCTTGTCCATTGTCCGCTAAAGTGGCTGTGAGCTGCCACTTGGCGCTTCGGCACATAACGGGAATCTTAGACATAAGTGCCAGAGGTACATTAACACAGCCGTAGCTGCGCTCCAGGATTTGACGAACCTGGTCCACATCCGCTCGGTTATCTAGTGCACTTGGTGGGTTCAGAGACAAGTAAACTTTTCTAGTTAAGGGCTCAAGTTTAATAAGAGAAGCTTGAACTTGCTCCGCAAGGATTACGGGTTTTTGAGTTTTGTTTGACATAGCTGTACCTTCTTTATCTTATTCTTCACTGTTTCCATTCATAAAGCCAACTGAATCTCATGACAAACTTCAGAAAAGTCTTTCTGCCCTTGATGATAGCTTCGCTCTTTAAAGGTCAATTGATTATTTCGATTAATTAATAGGACCGTGGACGACCTCGTTCCATAATCAGTTCCTCCGATAAAAATTGAGGACAGTAGTTTCTCGAGCTCATAACTAATCCCCGTCATCGGCAGTTCGTGATCCTGAGCTTTTTTCTCATCTGCCAAGATTTCAAAGAGCGCTTGTGCATCGATCAAGGTATTGTCGTCTATGTAATTTGCTAAAGCTTGTTTACTCTTTTGAACTTTAGGCCAAGGAGTATCTAGACGATGATTACTAAGACCATATATCCCGGGTTTAAGCTCCCTAACCTCCGACGTTTGTTTACAATAATAGACAAGACTTGATGAATCACCTACTAAGAGATTAAATGGATTATAGAGGTCTCGGTGTTCAATAACCCCTTGAAGATAATTGATTGGGTTATCATCCATACATAAGAAGTTGCTGACTAACTCACCTCTAGATTTAGCCTTCAGAATCTGTGAGGAAGGATCCCGAAAGTTTGTCAATGCCGCAAAACGGCCTGATCGCGTTATTCCCATCCAAGTTCCCAGCATCTCCAAATCTCTGCCAGCTAAAACCCAAGGGTGAGATTCCCAGAAATGAGCATCTTCCGTCGGGCGATAAAAATACTCATCCCTATTTGCCGCTAGTATTAAGCGATAACGCGGGTGGCAATCATACGCAAAAGTAATCAAGCACATACAGCTCCCCCCTTCACTCTCCTAAAAGTGGGCCTCGCTTACTTTTTTGCGGTAATACTCATAGGCCACATCAATCTGAAAACCAGTCTGTTGGTATAGTCCTAAGGCATTTTTATTTTCGCTATTAACCACAATTGTAAGATCCGTTCTTCCTCTAAGCAATAAATTATCGATCATGAGATGAAGTAGTTCTTTGCCATAGCCTTTGCCCCGATATTCAGAGATTAATCCCAAACCAAAAATTGATACGTCTTCCCCCTCTAAATTTAGCGAACCAATTCCAATGATCTCATGGTTCAAAAGGGCCAAATACTGTTCTCGAGTTTCCGTTCCGAAACATTTCTCTAATAAAGCTTTGGAATCTTCATAACTATCATCGAAAATCTTCATGCTCGTTGCAATAGTTTTTTCAAGGTCCTCTATTTCTGCTTTTCGATACAATAAACGGTACGTCTCCATAGATACATATCTCGCCTTATTGAATCTCATGAAATATTCTGTATGTTCATACTTAGCGTCAAGAGCTTTGAGGACCTTTCTACCAGAAAGTGAGGTTTTTTCACTGACGAATAGAATGTCCGAAATATTAAATCTCTTTAATTCGTTAACCGCATTAGTTAGTAATGTCTTAAAGTATCCCTGCTTTCTAAATTTCGGCAAAGTATAAGCTGAAATCTCTGCCTCGTGCTTCGTAGGAATGAACATCGATATCATGCTTATTAACTCGCCTTTTTCATACATAAGAAAAAAACTTTTAATGGTTGGATCAACGTTCAAAGAGGACTCTAAAAAAAGGCTGCCTTTAAGATTATCATGGTCAATGCAAACACTTTCTAGGTTAAGGACCTCCCTAATAACTTTCTCGCTTAGACTTTGATAAGCTTTTATCGTCATTATTTGCTATATGCCTCCAAAAAGTTACTCCACTTTATATTATAAGGTTTTTTTCCAGCTTCGACCAGTGTCAACTTAATATAGAAACCTTACCTTAAACTATCGTCTAAAGACGAAAAAGTCCTTGTCCCCTTATTTTAGGAACAAAGACTTTTCTTCTTCTCAATCAAAGAGGTTAGGCATAAATCCCTAATAACACCACAACTAAGGCCGCAGTTACCGCGGTTAGAAGTAACGCAAAAACGAACGCAATCCTGATGACTTTCGTTTCTTCTCCCAATTTGTCAATCGCTGCTGCTGCGTTTTGTAGCTTAGAAGGAGAAATAACGCTGGCCAGACCTCCTCCAAAGGCTAATCCCGCAGTTATAATCAGCATTCCCGGCAAACCCATATTCAGCAGATTTGCGGTCTTCATTGTATAATTGGAAAACATCGCTATCGTAGATGCTTCGCTCCCTGTTATAAACCCTCCTAATAAGCCTATCCAGGCAACCACTGAACCATAGGCATTGCTGAAAACCTGGGAAGAGAAATCTGCAAGAATCTGCACCATACTTGCTACGGCAAACTTTTTTGTAGCAATATCATAGCCAGACATATTCATGATCTCTCCAATACTAAAAAATATTGCCACTGCAAAGACTGGCCTAGGAGCTCTTTTCCACCAAAGACTAAACGTGCCCTTCAGTTGGGAAGACGTCGGTCGAATAAAGATCATAGAAAGAAAGGTACTGACAAAAATCCACGTATAAGCATTCCACAACGCTCTCGTCATAATCGGCTTGCCGTCAGCGGATAACCCGACAATTGGCAGAGTGACCGTTCTATAGAGAAAATTGAACATCTCAGTTGGAATGTTGAGTGCTAAGATGAGAATAATGAGGAGTCCCCATGGGGTTAACGCTTTCCAGAGAGGAAAGTTTTTTTCATAGACTAATTCTTCACCCGTTAGCCTACTTTTATCGATAACCTTTTTCCCCGTAGCCATAAGGTAAACTACCATAGCAATAATTACAGCTGCACCACACATAACACCAGTTAGAACGACCAATCTGTCCACTTTATTGGTGAAATAGGCTACAAAAGTTATGACTGCCCCCGTAAGCAGACAGGGAAGCCAACCATCTCTTATCCCCTTCCATCTGCCGGCAATCCATAACATGCAAAAACCGATTAACGTAGAGACAACCGGCAAGAACATAAAAAACACGCTACCTGCCTGAGACAAACTAATTTCATGACCTTTACCAAGGAAGGCGTTGGCAATATCGACAAAAACAACAATCGGTGCACCTAATAACGCATATGTGCAAAGAGCATCATACCCAATTGACGGGAGAGCAATTGATACATAGGTTGAATAACCTAAAGCCAGCATAATGGGCGGAAGCAAAGAAACAGGGGTTGCTCCAACCGACACCATAAGGGTACCGAAGCCGATATTGATAAGCATAATCTGTACTGCCTTGTTCTCGCTGGCGATGGTTTTAATTAATATAATAACTCGTTTCAGAGCCCCGGTCTTTTCCATATACGCCATTTGTAATAACGACGTCGCGACAACTAGCGATACAGGGAACGACTTAACTCCTCCAGCAATGGTTGATTTAAGGATAACTTCAAGACTGGTTTGAAAAAATAAGAATGCGATAACCGATACTACAACCCAACCTACAACCCCACTTACATCTGCCGCCTTTTTCCAAACTACGAGCATCCAGATAATTACCGCGATGGGAGTTAACGTTAATAAAAGAGAGCTTATTGGCATTATTAGCACCCCGCTTCTAGTTTGTACCGATCACTAAGCAGTGTAGGGATTAATGAATTACCACTACTACCCTTCGGGCTGGTCACGATAATCAAAGACTCGTTTAGCTTTCCCAGCACTTCGTTCCAAAGTTCCCGGCTGAACGATCTTCAAACGAACATTAATCGAAAGAACACTGTGGAGCTTCTGGCGGATGTACGCGGAGAAATCCTCCAGTTTCGAATAAGGCTCTAGCAAGTCTTCACGGTTAATTTCTACCAAGACTTCCAATTCGTCGAGGAAGTTCCGCCTATGGACATTTATGACATAGTAAGGACTAATCCCTTCGATGGTCATCAGAACGCTTTCAATTTGAGAAGGGAAAACATTGACTCCCCGTATAATCAGCATGTCATCCGTGCGCCCGACAACTTTTCTCATTCGAGCGGTCGTCCGACCACACTGGCAGGGTTCTTGGTTAATACGTGAAATGTCCTTGGTTCGAAAACGAATCACAGGAAACGCTTCCTTAGTTAAGGAAGTGAAGACTAACTCCCCTTCTTGACCGGGTTCAAGAACTTCCCCTGTTTCGGGGTCAATCGTCTCAACAATAAAATGGTCCTCGGCAATATGATGACCGCATTGGTAGGTACATTCCCCAGCTACACCCGGCCCCATGACTTCACTCAGGCCATAGTTATCTGTGGCAAGAACGTGCAGTCTTGATTCGATTTCTTTACGCATTTCCTCTGTCCATGGTTCCCCACCGAACAACCCGATCTTCAATTTCAAAGAGGAGATATCAATCCCCATTTTCTCTGCAACTTCAGCTATATACAAGGAATAACTGGGCGTTGAAATAAGCACAGTCGTGCCGAAATCCTGCATTAACATAAGTTGTCGTTCCGTATTTCCTCCTGAAACGGGAACTACGAGAGCGCCTGCGCGTTCTAATCCATAATGCAAGCCAAAGCCTCCGGTAAAAAGACCATAGTTAAACGCAATCTGAGCAACGTCGTCCGAGGTGACCCCAGCCAAGGTAACCATTCGAGCAGTGAGGTCAGTCCAGGTATTTAGATCATTGGCCGTATAGCCAACAACCACAGGTCGACCCGTGGTACCTGAGGAAGCATGGACTCGAACTATTTCTCTCTGAGGGACAGCAAATAGCCCAAAAGGGTAGTTGTTTCTTAAATCTTCTTTTGTCGTAAAGGGTAAATGTCTAAGGTCAGCTAAGGATTTAATGCTTTCAGGGGCAATCCCCGACTTCTCAAATTTATCCTTATAATGAGGTACATTGTTGTACACTCTATTAACAGTCCACTTCAAACGTTTCAGTTGTATTTCTTCTAGATGATTGCGGCTCATACATTCTTGCTCAATATTCCAGATCACGCTAAACCAAACCTTTCTCACAAGAAATTTGCGGTAACTATAATAACTTTAAGAAAAACAAAAAAGTAGCTACCACAAAAGGATAGCTACATTAGCTCAATCGCTAAATGCTTCATATTCTACCATCCTCCCATTTAGTCAATAGGGTCACAAAATTCAAGAATTCCATACTACTCATTCTACCTTACCTACAAACCTGTGAAACAACTCACAGGCAACTCTACAAATCTATTCTAACCAACAATTGTATATTTGTCTAGGTTTTTTTCCCAGTCTTTTTTCTTGTCAACATATGTCTATTATACCAAATAGGTATCTAAAGATTGATAGACTTCCAACACCTCGTTTGGCGAGAGATCGTTCCCGATAATCCCTGCACTAGTTCCAAAGATATATCCTCCGTTCTTGGAGGTTACTGCTAATAATTCTCGCGCTTTTTCCTTCCGGGTTTCCTCTTTGAACCACCCTAGCGCAAAGCCCCCCATTAAACAAAGTCTTTTATCCGTCATGGTTTTGGCCTTAGCTATATCGTCAAGCGAAGAAAAGTCTAGGGAATGCAAACCATCAACACCCGAATTAACAAGCTCACTTAATACTGGGAGCAAATTCCCATCGGCATGGAAGAAAATCGGAGACTTTTGTGCCCTTAACTCCTTTACTTGGTCCGTAAGGCCAGGAAAAAAGTCTTTACGTAAAGCTGCTGGGGAAATAAATGTACCACCATTATAAGCGATATCATCTGCAACGATGATGCCATTTGCCCCGCAATTTAAGGCATTTAACCCCAATGTCACGTTCTCGGCAACTACCTTGGCAACTAAGTCAGAAATTACTGGGTCCCGTTTAGCAATTGCAATCAGATAATCTGTAAACGAAGAGAATAACTTAGCCACCCCCTGAAAAGGCCCGTCGAGGATCACAAAAATAAAGAAATCCGTCTCTTCTCGCCAGCGTTTGAACCCATCCCAAACCTGAGCTTTGTCCGGCTGAGAGTGAGACGGCGAAAAAGCTAATGCATCCAGCCCACAAAGTTCACAGGCTTTCACCCTGTCTTCAAATGCTACGTTTTCCTTGAGCCCTAATAACTTGCTTATAAATCCATCTTCAAGATAAAATTCCCCTTTGGGTATTCGATCCACCCACTCAAAACGTGTAGCCGCCAGTATTCTCTCGATTTTTGTCATATAACATACTTCCTTATATTCCGTTCCGATCTGCTTATCAATAAAGTGCCTTTAAATCCACCTTTGGCACTAGCCCTTCTTGCGAAGCCCTGTTTAACAAGGTTGACACGGCCTTATACCCCGTTTCACCAATATTCTCGGTGAATTCGTTGACATAAAGCTTTATGTGCGCTTGAGTTACTTCAGTGGACAATTCTTGGCTATGTTGTAGCACATACTCCCTCGATTCCTCCGGATGGGCCCAAGCGTATTTGACCGATGCCTGAATCCAGCCTGTGATGGCTGATAGATCCAGCGACCGTCGAGCGATAATCGCGCCCAACGGGATCGGCAGGTTCGTATCTTTCTCCCACCAATTTCCTAAGTCAGCCAAGAGAGTTAGCCCAAATGAAGGATAAGTGAAGCGCGCCTCATGAATCACAAGCCCAGCATCAATTAAACCGTCACGCACTGCCGGCATAATCTCGTGGAACGGAAGAACGACTATCTCTCCCACTCCCCCAGGCACATGTCGAGCAGCCCATAATCGAAAAAGCAAGTATGCTGTAGATCGTTCACTGGGAACAGCCACCCGTTTATTCGCTAACTTTGCAAAATCATGATTGATACCTGTTCTATCTGACGTTAGTAATAGCGGACCGCAGCCTTTACCCAAGGCACCCCCACATGGCAACAGGGCGTACTCAGACAAAACCCACGGTAGTGCCGCGTAAGAGATCTTAACTACATCGGGTCCCTCGGAACCAGCTGCCAAACTATTGGTGATATCGATGTCCGCATAAGTTACCTCAAGCTTAGGTGCGCCGGGTATCAATCCATGTACCCAGGCGTAAAAAACAAACGTATCGTTGGGACAAGGAGAGAATGCTATTTTCATGGTAAAACCTCCGTCAATACTGCGCTCGCAGCTTCCAATGCGTCAAGAGCTGCTTTGATTTGCCATGCGGACCGATCGCGCGGACCTACTACGTTTGAGATCGCGCGAATCTCTAGAACTGGCAGGCCTCGATCATTGGCCGCACATCCGACGCCATATCCTTCCATCGCCTCAGCAGTGGCTCCTGGTACTCTAGAAGCCAGTTCAGCAGCACTCGCTGCAGTACCGGTTACCGTTGATACTGATAACACCGGACCGGTATTAACGGGTAGCTTCACCTCTTGCAGTGCCTGGGTTAAACGGCTCACTAGGTTCGCATCAATTTGAATACGAGTAAAGCCAAATCCCAACTCTTCTAAACTGCAAAAGCCCTCTGAGGTTTCCGCTCCCAAATCGGCGGCGACGATCTCAGTCGCCACCACGAGCGAACCCACTTCAGCTTTTCCAGAAAAGCCTCCCCCAATACCTGCACAAATAACCAAACTGTACTCGGCACTTGATAACGCCTTAACGGTATTAACTGCTGCAACTACCGAACCGACTCCGGCCGCCAAGACATCAAATCTTGCATCGGCCAGTAGACCACGTAAGATCGCATCCTTCTCGGCTGAAACAGCCGTTATGACAAGCACACGATTTATAGATCTCAAGCTCTCACTTCCTCAACGATTGAACTTTAAAAAACACGATACCCAAGAGTTATAACACGTTAATGAAGACTGTCCACGCCTAAGCTTCCGTGTTTTGACCACAAAGGAAGTTCTCTATGCCCTCAAAACCAATTCGATCGACCATTTTGGCGAATCGTTCCCCTTTAAGGCCGTTATCGCGATAATACGCAATTACCTTTTCGATCATATCTAGGGCCTCATTAATTGAATATAGGCCCTGTAATTCTCTTCCTATGACGTGATCCTTGCCAAACATTCCCCCAAGGCTAATAGCGACTTGATTTCGAGTTCTACCTTGCAAGCCAATGCATCCACTTTGGGGCTTAGAACAGCTATTATTACACCCGCTCACAATTATTCTTAATTTATTAGGTAACATTACCTTATAATAACCATGATAAAATCGTTCGTCGATCACTTGGGCTAGAGCAACCGTATCCAGCAATCCTCTTTTACAAACCGTCCCTTTACAGACAAGCGCCGGTCTAACCCGAGGCCCTGTGCCTCCAATCGCAAGACCCACTTCTTCAAGTTCCCCAGTAACATTATCCAAATCCTGATACGATATCCACGGGATTTCAACGTTTAACCTTTGCGTTAAATTAAAATACCCTCTGCCATATTTCTCGCTTACTTCAGAGATTTTTTGCGTTGCTTGGGTCGTCATTTTACCCGCCGGAACTAAAACTCTACAAGCAAAATAGGCCCCATCTTCTGAAGCAATATATCCCTGACCTAAAAGAGACTTTTTCTGATCATCTGTCAATTCCATCTCTCAAAAACTCTCCTCTACGTTATTTCCTAATGTTTATCCGTATTCCCAATAAAAATCGTTCACTTCGGAGTCTCAAATTCCATTTTCACTAGTCAAGGATGCTTAATCCAACCTTTGAACCATTACCTAACAGAAGTTTTTCTAAAGCTTCATAGCTCTGTGCTCCGTAAGCTGTACGACCGTCTACGATATAGTAAGGAACCCCTTGAATCCCTAAGCGTTGTGCTTCCGAAATATCCTCCAGAACTTCCCGCTCATAGCGTTTGGAGACGATTGCTTGCTTGAATTCTTCCTGATCAAGTCCAATCTGTCCCGCTATCTCGGTCAGAGTCGTTAAATCGTTAATGTTTTTTTGTTCCTGAAATTGAGCTGCAAAAACCGCATTATGATACGCATCGCCATACCCATGGTCTTCAGCGTATTTAGCCCCTTCTAAGGCCATTCTAGAATGTTTACTCTTCTCGTTGAAGGTCATTTGTAGACCATATTTTCGGCCTAACGCTTCAATACTTGCTTTTGCTTGGGCCAAATAGTTCGCTGGCTTCTCGGGGATTTCAAGACCCTCGGGTCTTAACTCAAAGGATTTCCATTCAAGTATTATATTTTTGTCCTTCACCAACTGGTCAAGTGGGACTTTCCCGATCATACAAAAGGGTCATAAGAAATCAGAAAAGATCGTTATCTTATCAGCCATATCGTTTACCTCCTTTATCTATAAAGCCGAATTGCTTTAGATTAATTCATCATAGTAGGGAAATTGTTCACCATTGATCGTGGCTATCCTAAATAAATAATCATTACCCATCTGCTCACGTTTATCTTCTTTAAAACCTCTTCTTTTTAAGAGATTAAGAGTACTAAGATTAGTAGCATACCCCGATAAGTACTTAGCCCCTTGTTCCTTAGCGAATTCACGCAGATTATTCAGTATTGTATCCATCACATCATCACTTAACAGGTCAAAGTCCTCATTTTTGACTAACACAAGATCATTAATAAAAACCTCTTGTTTGTTGAGCTTAGTTATATGGAGACTGATGATATTTTCCTCATATCCTAATGTGTCAACCCACATGATTTGTGGTAATTGGAGCCCTAATAAACCTGCTAACTCGGGACTATTACAATAAGTGGTATAGTACTCCTGTAATAATTGAACCAAGGATAGATTATGCGCTCTAGCCTGTATAGAAATGTTATATTGACCGGGGTAATTTAATCTAATTTCATCGTCACGAAAAACTTTCATGCCTGGGTCACGGCCGATTTCTAACTTCAAATTTTCAATTGGGAAAATCTGATTAATTTGTTGCTCTGATGGATTCCATTCTTCTGCATAAATTCGTTGTGCCTTAACAACCATTCCCTTGCCCACACCTTTCCGAGATATGTATTCATTATCCTCTAATCATAGCGCATTTTTATGCGAATCGCCAATTCCCTACCGTTTGTTGCTTGTATACGGAATCGGGATACCCATGAAAAGCTTACCACTTAATCCTCCTATTAGGGTATTGATAAACACATAGATCCAAAGCAGCAGGAGTAGTAGCGTCAAAATAACACTTACCCAATAGGTAATTGGCGTCAAGAAAATTGCCGCTATTTTTTGGCTGGCAATGGTATAGGCTGCCATGGGGAAGATAAACGCCCACCATCCCAAATTAAAGGGAATTCCTCCTCGTTGCATATGATAAATGGAAATGATTCCTATGATTCCGATAACCCAAACACCAAAACCCCAGATAATCGCTGCTCCTAGGTAAGCAAAATCTGCAGTGCCTACTACACCGAGAGTTTGAGCACTTTTTGCAGTATCGATAAGGGCAATCACCGCTAGTCCTACTGCACTCAACAAGATTCCAAAAGAAGGGGTCAATTCGACAGGAGGTAGAGGGTGGTGCACCAAGCGGACAAAAACTACTGAGCTAATAAAGAGGAACAAAAAGAAGCCTATGCCAAACATGATAATGTTCGCCATTAAAATGGACATGCCCCAAGTCGGTTCAAAGTTAATACTCATGCTTAATATGAGGTTTCCTAACAACAAGATCGCCATATTAGCAATCGGGGCCATAATCCAAGAAAAATTAGTAGTTTCCGGCTGGGGTGCCACTTCCACCTGCATAAGCCTAAAAGTTGAGTAGAAGGAGAAAAAGATTACTCCCACAATCCCTATCACCCACGCAAGAGTTGCCAGTCGAAACGTTAGCCAACTTGCTAAATAGTCACTCCAAATAGTCACGATATTCGTACCAATAATGATGGTGGCTACGGGCATTGTCACAAAGAAATTACCAGTGACTGGATGGTGTAGGTCCCTGAGAGAATATTCATAAAACGATATCCAGCGAATAATCCAAGGGACTAGAATCAAAAAATATAGAAAAAAAGCCAAACTAGCAAACAGTAAACTCAATAGATAAGCTGAAGGAAAAACAGTTTGCCATCGATAGAGGATATTGGCTAAACCTCCTGTGCCCATGACCACGGCGAACCATCCCGGTGCTAAATATTTTATGATATGACGCTCATACATGCTGTCAAAATTCCTTTCTCTTATCCATTCCCTCTTCTATGAAATTACCCTTCTCAGCACAATTCAACAGAGACAAATATAATCCTTCTAAATATTTGTAGATTAAAGCCTAGTTTATTTTTTCTTAGCGATTATATATTGAACAAAATGCGGGAACTATAATTTCATTGCAATCCTTAGTTCTAGATTAAAGGGTTATAACAGAAAGAAGGAGCTGAGTACTTTGTCCTCTTCAAATGATGCTGAAAAAATCCGTCAGGAACATGATGGGCCAAGCGGAAAGACCAGAAAGATTGTTATTTATTCATCACTGACAGTCGTACTTCTAGTGATTATAGCTTATGCAGGAATGCATTTCACCTCTCAACCAAACTTTTGCGCAAGTTGCCATCTAATTAGTCCTTCTGTCACCTCATGGGCTCAAGGACAACACAAAGATGTTACTTGCTTAAAATGTCATGCCGATCCCGGTTACATCGGGTATGTTAAACGTAAAATTGGTGGATTAAAGGAAGTATATTTACATGTCACAAACCAGGAACCCAACAAGTTAAGTGCAAGGTTAAATGTTGAAGCTTGTATTGCCTGCCATACTGGTAGCGACTTTCCTAAGGCCAAGAATCTGCTCCTGACTTCCGGAGATATGGCACCAAAGTTTCAGCATGCAGAAATTCTAAAGACAAAGATTTCGTGTCTTACGTGCCATGAGAATGTGGGCCATAGTAAAGATTCCACAAAGTAACTCTAAAACCAATAGCCTTTACTTGGTTAAGCCAAGCAAAGGCTATTGGTTTTAGAAATTCAATACCTACCATCCCTTTACAGCTACGCCAAAACTCAGGTTGAATCAGCACCAACAGAGTAAAAAGTTCCAGTCGGCCAAGCAGCATGCAGAGAATAAGGACGCTTTCCTCAAAGGCGTTAATAGTAAATTCTCCTTCCGCCAATGTCAAATGGGTCATTTTACCATGCGCAACAGTCTGCTATTCGGCAAGGTTATGTGTAATTCCCTAATTTATGGGCCTTATAAGAATTAACCCTGAATTTCAGAAATTATACGTTCAGTCATGAAAAGTTGAATTATTTTAAAACTAACTGTATGATAAACAATATTCTAGAAACCCTCAATCAGTGCTGGATTTGAAAATGGATATAAGCCCGAAAGGAGGAATAAGATGTTTATTGGGGCTCGTACCATTAAAACAGGAATTGCTGTAGCAACTACACTCTTTATCTGTGATCTCTTCCATATCGAACCTGCTTCCTTTGCCGCGATAACTGCGGTCGTAAATATGCAACCTTCTGTCAGTAAATCTCTTAATAACGCCTGGCAACAAATCGGCGTTCATTTACTCGCCGCAACCTTTGCCTTACTAATTGGCATCCTCATCGGTGCAAATCCCATCTCCATCGGTGCCACCGTAATTTCCCTAATTCTTATCTGTAACTGGATCGGCTGGTCCGGCGGAATTGTCTTAGGAATTGTCTCAATCATCTTCATCCTTGACTCTCCTCCAGAAACCTTTCTAATTCATGCCTTATCCCGTTCCCTCAGTATCTTTGTAGGATTGGGGATAGCTTTACTAATTAACAGAGTTTTGGCCCCGCCTAGATATAAAACCAAACTTCTTGATACCCTCCAATCTCTTCTCGTTCTGACATCAGACTATTTCTTAGAAAGTCTTAAATCCTTCATCCATGCTGGTTCTATAACATCCTATCAAAAGCCAGACCCCCAAAAACTAAAAGACCTGTTTGAAGAAATAACACTCCTTTACGAGCATGCTCGTGAAGAAATAACTGTCGAAGACAATCCACCCCTAATAGAGAGGCTCTTGGAAATTTGTAGAGGCTTTATTGAACGGGGTCAAAGCATTAATCAGATGACATCTCAACGGGTCAAACGAAGACAACAAGCGTATTCCGAAGCAGAACTCCAAGAAATCAGCGCGCAATTCCAAGATATAATGGATATTCTGTTCGTTGGACATGGAAAACTTACTGAATTGATTCTAGCCCTTCGCCTTGGAATTACCGAAAAGAAAAGTTGTAAATTCTACGAAGAAGATATTTCATACTGGGAATCATTCGATAAAGCAATTGACGAATGGAACAGGAAAGTAAGTGGAGTCTTTTATTTGCGGGCATTAATGGAAGTGTCCGTGGTAGCCACGGAATTACGTTGGGCTAGTCGCCGCACAAAAGCCATCCTCAATCGACTTTACAAACAGAATACTAAAATGGTTTCTTGAAAAATTGCAAGAGCAACGCTAGGATTTAAAATAACAACGTAATTTATTTTAGCTGGCCCAATGATAAATAGTACGAGTATCTTCTTCTTTTAAGTTATCAACATGATTATACAGGCAATTATTAGGTGAATTAAGTGGAGGAGTCAACCCTTGTGGAGTGGTAGGATTCTTTTCTATCGTGACGGAAGTATACAGAGGGATTATGGCGTATAAATCTTCCATCTCTGAATTATTGAGCCGTATACAGCCCTGAGAAACATCTTGCCCAATGCTCGAAGGGGAATTAGTTCCATGGATAGCAAACTTATTATTTGACAATTCCATAGCTCTTTTCCCATATACATTTTCATCAAGGGGCACAAATTTATCGGGGTTCATGACCTTTTTGGAGATAAACAACTTTCCCTCGAGGGTTGAATCCTCTTTCCCAAGTGCAACAGAATAGTTACGAATTATTTGATCCCCAGAAATTACTGATAAGGTATGGTTCACCTTACTTATGATAATTGATAACGGATAAAATGGGATCTCTTTATCATATGAAATATTGGGCTTAACTACTTCTTTTATAGCAGATAACCATTCCTTATCAGAATGGTTATCTGTAAATCGATAGAGCCACCCACCCTCTCCTGTCGAGGAAAAAGACACAGTATTCTTTAATTGATACGGGTCATTCGGTAGCGCAGTTAAATAATTGTTAGGGAAAGGCTGAGTTAGAGTTCCTAGATCTTTGGGAAGATAGCCATTTTTTCTAAAAAATTGGTATGCTGCACTTCTTAAAACAGTCGTCGTTTCCCATAATTGACGTTCTTGGGTATCGACAGTACTTTCCGGCGGGTAAATATACACCCGAATATTGTCATCCCCGCCTGCCCAAAAGGCCATCCCTCTTTCAGTCTTAGACTCATCGATTGCCACTATCTTGATTGCATTTAATGAATCCATCTGATAATCAGTTTTCAGCCTGTCAACAAGTTCCCTAACTAATAATTCTTTACTTACCTCTTTTTTAACTACAATTATTTTAGGTTGAACTATAATTCCTGAGGGAGATCGAAGAGTTGCTGGTTTCTTTTCTATTACTTCATAAGGCAACATATAGGTATAATGATGATTTGCATAAGTGAAAGTATTTTGCAGTTTACCAGACAAAAAAAGAACTCCAACAATTACCCCAAGAAGTAAGGCAATAACCAAAGCGATAACTAATCCGGCCATGCCAAGTTGACTCTGATCGTTTTTCTTTGTGGAAATAATCTTCCCCTCAGTAACTCTTATAAGTCGTTCCAATCTAAGAACTTCTGGTCTTGCTGGCAAAAACCCTTTGTTAAAAGACCGATTAATAATCTCAAATGCTTGCTTTATTAATTTTTGGTGTAACACTAAATATCGATTATTCTTGGTTGAATTATACAGATTCAAATAGTTGCGGGCCTGAGCTTCAAATTCTAAACCCACTTGATACATAGCCTCAGGATCTTCCGGCCGTTGGATCAAGAGCTTTTTCCAAAACAAAGGATCATTTTTAGAAATATAATAACCATTCTCTAGGCTCAATAAATTATTCTTCAGTTTCGCTGGTTCCAAAGTAAGCACATCCCTTAATCTTGTTCATTTCTTTCTGATGCTAAGATTCTGGCGATTACCTGACTTACTTTCTAAGTAGTTTCCCTTGCTTGTCCAAACGTCCATTAAATTATGACTACTTTAAACTATTCATCTAGGGATATGATAAGACGTCCTTTCGGAAAATAAATTAAAAACAAGCCTGCAAGCTAACAGACTTGTTTTTCTTGTTATTACAAAATTACTTCTTAGAATGCAACTAGTTTCATTTGAACGATATCGTATTTCTTATCTATCTGCAGCATAAAAAAACCGAAAAGTGTTAGATTAATATTTAAAAACATAGTATCTCCGGTACAAATGTCGAAAGTTTCTATCAGCTAAATTCAGGAAGGAATGATCACTATTAATACTACCCTTCACAGGGAAAACAAAGAGACTTATGAACAACTCAGCCCTTTTGAACTCAAGGACAAATTAATTAGCCTTGCTAAAAAACATGGAGATACAAGTATTTGGTCGATGCTAAATGCAGGAAGAGGCAACCCAAACTGGATTGCTGCTACGCCGCGAGAAGCCTTCTTCACCTTAGGTCAATTTGCTATAGAGGAAACCCGCAACGTATGGAAAGATAAAGACCTAGCTGGCATGCCTAATACCAAAGGCATTGCAGCGCGCCTTGATACCTTCCTAGGAAAACATCCCCAACCTGGAGACGATTTTCTCAAGATGTGTATTGATTATGGAACTAATCTGGGTTTTAACTCCGATGCCTGGGTCCATGAACTTGTGGATGGGATTATCGGCGATAACTATCCTGTACCAGATCGCATGCTCGTGCACCTAGAACAGATTGTTCACGCGTATCTAATTCAGGAAATGTGTAATAACGAATCTCCATCCGGCAAATATGATCTGTTCGCAGTTGAAGGCGGAACTGCAGCCATGTGTTATATTTTTGACTCTCTGATCGCCAATAAGTTACTAGCCATTGGGGACAAAATCGCTCTCATGGTCCCTACTTTTACCCCTTACCTCGAGATTCCGCATTTAGCACGCTATAACTTTGAAATTATTCGAATCAATGCTTTGGAAATGGATGAACGAGGGGTTCACACTTGGCAATATACAAATACTGAGATCGACAAACTAGCCAATCCCAGGATCAAAGCTTTATATGTCGTTAACCCCAGCAACCCACCCTCAGTGGCGATACGAACCGAGTCGAAAAACCATATCATGGAAATAGTTAAAAAGCATAATCCCAACTTAATGATTATCACAGATGATGTATACGGCACCTTTGTTGATAATTTCCGTTCCCTGATGGCCGAATTACCGTTTAATACACTTGGAGTTTACTCGTTCTCCAAGTATTTTGGGGCTACAGGTTGGCGTTTGGGAGTCATCGCTGTTCACCAAGACAATGTTTTTGATCAATTGTTGAAGGACCTTCCTCGCGATAAAGCGGACGCGTTGACAGAGCGCTATGGAACAATTTCGATGCACCCTGAACAGCTCCGTTTTATTGATCGAATGGTGGCAGATAGTCGCCAAGTCGCCCTAAATCATACAGCAGGTTTATCTACCCCTCAGCAAGTACAAATGGGATTATTTGCTCTCTTCGCGTTGCTTGACCGAGATAATCGATACAAGAAGTTGACCCAACATATTTGTCACCATCGCCAAGAATTATTATACGAGGGCTTTGGATTAGAACTACGCCCTGATTCATTCGACGCTGCCTATTACAGTCAAATTGACTTGTTAGTGTGGGCAAAAATGAAGTACGGGGATGAATTCTGTGACTATTTACAAGCGAACTATGAGCCCACTGACTTTCTTTTTCGTTTAGCAGAGGAATCTTCGATTGTGCTACTCAATGGCAGCGGGTTCGGAGGCCCAAAGTGGTCGATTCGCACCTCTCTAGCTAACTTAAATGATGAAGCTTATCGAAAAATCGGGGAGACCGTCCAGAAGACGTTCGAAGAATACGCCGCATCTTGGCGAGCCTCTAAAGGATATTAAGCCTTGTACATCCCGTTGGAACCGCTTACACATACCGCTCGTGAAATCCCCGCATATCCCTTGGTTTAAAACATGGCATTTCAGTCCTTGGGCTAAATGTTCTACCCAAGACTCCTGATTGCTAAAAGGATACCTCTCGGTAATCGAATTCCCTATCGCAACTATTTTCATATATTTTCTATACCACCTTGTTTTCCTTTTCCTCTTCTTCCCTATCTTCTAAACCAGAGGCGGATAAGTAGCTTGTATTTATTATAACTTATCTAAAAATACTTAAGGAATGCTTATAAACCTTCTAATGAGGATTACAATCTTTACGAAACAACAAGGCTAGATGCGATTAAAGCGCATCTAACCTTGTTGTTTCGTAACTTATAGCCGATTATACTGTGTTTTTCATTCATCATAACTTAAAGAGGTCACCAATCCAGAATTTCCAAATCATCTGGACTTTTATCCTTGCTTGGGATAATGGTATCTTTTTCTTTCGCTGTTGTATTGGAGGTGGGAGAGTTGTTGTCGGTATGAGTAGACGTCTGGTTTGCGACCGGTCTAGTAGTTTTATTCCATTTAGGGGGCAAAGTTTTGCTACCTCCTTTCAGACCTTGGAATGTAAATTGATTATGGCTCAGGTTTTACTTAAGGATTTGTTGACCCTATTATTTAGTATGTTTATAAAGTCACGTAAATATGTAATTTGCAGAAAGCCACGTTCCCTTTTTGGACTTTTACAGTTTCATTAATGTAATGGGGACCATCCCCATAACACACTAAGAAGGTTTTCGGCTTGTGATGTTGAATTAAGGGGATTAAGGATTGTAAGATCTTCTACGTAAAGATTAAAATAACGAGATTGGAGATGCCTCTATTGCTTGATTTAGCTAAAATAGTCATTAACTTGATCAACTTCCAAGTCGACCATGCTAAAACTCAAACCCAGTACCGAAAACCGCTTATTGGGTTTGCTTCAGTCAATGACCCTTTATTTAATCAAATGAAGGAAATCATCGGTCCCCATCATTTACATCCAACTGAGCTCCTCCCTGATGCACAAACAGTTATCGCCTTTTTCTTACCCTTTGCCGAGACAGTCATAGAAGCTAATCGAAAAGATTCACAGATTGCTAGAGAGTGGGCTATAGCCTATATCGAGACTAACGAACTAATCTCAACTATTAGCTCTGAATTAGAGAAAGAGTTAGCTGCCCATGGAATAAATGTGGCTACTCAACCTGCTACTCACAATTTTAACGAACAGGATCTAACAGCAAGTTGGTCTAATAAAAGCATGGCCTATGTTGCTGGATTAGGGACCTTTGGCATCAACCACCTTTTAATTACCCCGGCAGGATGTGGAGGGCGTTTTGGCAGCATGGTAATCTCAGCCAAAATTACACCATCCTCTCGTCCCACTGTGGAAAATTGTCTCTATCTTAGAGATGCAAAATGTCAATTCTGCGTAAAGAACTGCCCAACCGGTGCTTTAACTCTTCAAGGTCTGGATAAACAAACCTGTTATGCTCATTTACTAGAAGTGGACAAACAGTTCCCTGACTTAGGACTATGCGATATTTGTGGTAAGTGTGCCGTAGGACCCTGTGCATACTACAATAATCGCTAAAGTTATGTTATTCTTGAACATATAAGCTCGAAGGAGGCTAAATCATGCTAGAATTACAAGGTTTATCTTTAGAAATTGAAGGATCTAAAGGATTTGAGATTCTAAAGAACATAAATCTTCAATTTCACGAAAAGAAAATATATGTCATTACAGGACCCAATGGCGGGGGAAAATCCTCTCTAGCCAAAGTTATTATGGGAGTGTACCAACCTACCCAAGGCAATATCCTACTCGATGGACTAGAAATCACTACAACAACTATTACCGACAGGGCCCGGATGGGTATTGGCTATGCTTTTCAGAGTCCGCCTCGTTTTAAGGGCATAAAGGTTAAAGAACTTTTAAATATGGCTACCTCACATAATCCTGAAAAAGTGAATATTTGCGATCTGCTTTATGACGTGGGATTATGCGCCCAAGATTATCTTAATAGAGATGTTGATAGCAGTCTCTCAGGTGGAGAAATGAAAAGGATCGAAATTGCCACTGTGCTGGCACGCAATCTAAAGATTGCGGTATTTGACGAACCAGAAGCAGGCATCGATTTATGGAGCTTTCAGAAGCTTGCCGAAACGTTTAGAAATATCCACGAGAAATATGATACAACGATTATTATTATCTCTCACCAAGAGCGCATAATGGAGTTAGCGGATGAAATTATTATCATGTCCAATGGAACAATCAGTGCCCAATCCGAAAGAGACATCATTCTTGCTGGAATTTTAAGTAACGAGGCTTGTGCTTGCAGCACTAAATGTGTGAAAGGGGTTGGTCAAAATGCTGAATGCGTTAGATAAACTGATGCTTGAAAAAGTGGCCGATCTCCATGAAATACCCCAAGGGGCTTACAATATCCGTAAAAACGGACAAGGAGTTCAGCGCAATACAACAGCGAATATCGATATCATCACGAAGCTGGATAAACCGGGAATTGATGTGATCATTAAACCCTATACTAAGGGGGAAAGCGTCCATATTCCAGTTATTGTGACTGAAGAAAATATTAATGATGTTGTTTATAATACCTTTGAAGTGGGCGAATACTCAGATGTGTTGATTGTTGCGGGCTGTGGAGTTCATAATTCTGGAGATCTCAAATCACAACATGACGGAATTCATACTTTTTATGTTCGAAAAGGGGCTAAACTTAAGTATGTTGAGAAACACTATGGACAAGGTGACGGAAAGGGGCAGCGGGTCCTAAATCCGCAGACAATTATTGAAGTAGAAGAAGGTGCCGTTGTCGAACTCGAACTGATTCAAATTAAGGGGATTGACCAAACAAAACGGGATACAGAAATTAGACTTATGGATAATGCAAAACTCATAGTCACCGAAAGACTTCTTACCCACAAGGATCAAGTAGCGGAATCCAATATTAGCGTCGAGTTATTAGGAGTTGATTCTTCCGCCCAGATTATATCCCGCTCTGTTGCTCAAGATGATTCACGCCAAGAATTTTTCTTCGATCTCGCAGGGAAGAATAAAGGCCGCGGTCATATCCAATGTGATGCGATTATCATGCATCATGCTCAGGTTCATTCCACTCCGAAAATTTCCGCCTATCATAGTGAAGCGCAGCTAGTGCATGAGGCTGCCATCGGACGGATCGAATCAGAACAATTAATCAAATTAATGTCGATGGGATTCTCAGAAAAAGAGGCCGAGGATACCATCCTTAGTGGTTTTCTTAAATAAGAAGGAGGAAGCTTATGTTTAAAAGGATTTTGGTACCCACGGATGGCTCTGAATCATCACGTCACGCCCTCAAAGTTGCCTTGGACCTTGCTAAGAAATTCAATTCAGAAATAGAGCTTTTTCACGTTACCCCAACCCAGGAAGCCTACTATGGATTCGATGGGGGGTATAGTATTCTCATTGACCAAGATCAAATGGATAAAAACGGCGAATTAGCGTTAGAATTTACTCTTAAGGGCATGGAGGTTGGAGACGTATCTTTATCAAAGAAACATGTATCTGGCAACGCTGCAAACAGCATCTTAGAAGAGATTAGAAGGGAATTTGACTTAGTTATCATGGGGACTGTTGGCCATGGAGTTATTTCCGGAGCAATTGTAGGAAGTGTTACTCAGCGCGTACTGGCCCATTCCCAAATTCCAGTACTTATTGTGAAATAACAACACTCCATACCTTTATACTATTTTCTTAATTCACGATAACAAAAGGCTGGAAGCTAAAAGCTTCCAGCCTTTTCCCCTACCTCACTTTCCGGGATAAATTTTAAGCCTATTTTCCTTTTACCGCTTCTTGATTGGAAGCTTACTTGCCAAATTATAAAGAGCCTCATCAGAAACCCTATATACTGTCCAATCATCCATTGGCATAGCCCCCATTTGCTTATAGAACTTAATTGAGGGTTCATTCCAGTCTAAACACCACCATTCCAATCTACCACACTTTCTTTCAATCGCTAACTGTGCTAGAAATGCCAGAAATATCTTGCCTATCCCTTTTTCTCTCATTTCAGGTTTAACATATAAATCCTCTAAATAGAGACCTGGTCGCCCTAAAAACGTAGAAAAGTTATGAAAGAACAAGGCAAATCCTATCGGGGCATTTTTATATTCCCCAATAATGACTTCCGCAACTTTTTGTTCAAATAATGACTCTCGAAGAGCCTCTTCGGTTGCTACTACGTTAGGCAACATGTTTTCATACTCAGCCAATTCCCTAATAAAGTTCAAGATCAGGGAAACATCTGTTACTTCAGCAAACCTCAATTTAAAATCAGCCAAACCTGTATCCCATAATTTTTCCATCTCTTTCTCCTTTCCAATAGGTAATCATAATCTCTTCAGATATGAACTGCAAGAATAATTGCATAGCCCCTAGGATTAATGCAAATTGAATTGATACATCTCTTTAAATCCATTTTAATGATATAATAGCGCAGAGAACAAGGAGGTCAATTTTTTGTGAAATATCTTAATTCGTTACTATTGGCAATTCCTCTTAGTATTTTCCTACATCTTTCTGATAACTCGCCCGTTTTAATTTTTATTACTGCCTGCTTGAGCATTATCCCTCTTTCAGGCTATATGGGGAAAGCGACAGAAGAAATCGCGATCTACGTTGGCCCAAGAATTGGGGGCTTGCTCAATGCCACCTTTGGTAATGCGGCAGAACTGATCATTACAATCTTTGCGCTTAAGGCAGGCCTTCTTGAGGTAGTTAAAGCATCCATAACAGGTTCGATTATTGGTAATCTCCTTTTAGTGCTAGGGCTTAGCATGCTCCTTGGTGGGTTTAAGTATAAAACTCAGAAATTCAACCGGGCAGTGGCTGTAATGCATACTTCCATGCTCCTTATGGCTGTAACAGGGTTAATCATACCTGCCGTCTTTCTTAGCACCCACTCTAATCCTGCAGCTGAACCCCTCAGTCTGGGAGTAGCCGCAATCCTGATGCTCGTATACTTGCTCAGTTTAATCTTTTCTCTACATACCCATAAGGATGTCTTTCGTCCAAGCCAGGAAAGTTCAGACAAACCCAAATGGTCAAAACTTAAGTCTTTTACCATTTTACTAATAGCTACATTCTTTGTCGTTATCGAAAGCGAATTTCTGGTAGCAGGCATCGAACCTGTCGTTAAAACCCTAGGTATCAGCGAACTGTTTATCGGAGTCATCGTTATTCCGATCATCGGTAATGCCGCTGAGCATTCCACCAGCGTTATGATGGCCCTGAAGAACAAAATGGACATTAGCTTAGAAATCGCCATTGGCTCAAGCACTCAAATTGCACTTTTTGTCGCACCCTTACTGGTCTTTATCGGATACTCTATGGGCCGACCGCTTGACTTCTTATTTACCAGCTATGAACTGATTGTCATTATCATGGCAACCGTCATCACCGCGATTATTAGTATGGATGGTCGCTCCAATTGGTTAGAAGGCGCCCAGCTTTTAGCAGCTTATTTCATTATGGCCTTAGCCTTTCTTTTTGTTTGAATCTTTCTTTTCACCTCAAAAAAGCAAATTCCTACTTTCAAAGAACTCCAGGCTGGAAGCTTAACGCTTCTAGCCTGGAGTTCCTCTATTCTCTTTTCTGATTTCTAGGGCTTTGCCTTTGTTCCCTTTGTATTAAAAACTATTTAAACTGTTGTCTTACTTCCCCCTAAATAAGCTTCTTTAACTCTGGGATTAGCCGCCACTTCCTCTGCTGTACCATTATAAACAATCTTACCTGTTTCCAAAACATAGGCGTAATGGGCAATTTTCAAAGCCTGGCGTACGTTTTGTTCTACAAGCAGAACCGTAGCACCCTCCTGATTGATTTCTTGAATGACTTTAAAAATATCAGCCACGACCATCGGAGCTAACCCCATTGAAGGTTCATCTAACAATAGGAGCTCCGGTTTAGCCATCATAGCCCTGCCAATCGCTAACATTTGCTGTTGTCCACCAGAGAGGGTCCCCCCAAGCTGGTTTTTGCGTTCCTCAAGCACCGGAAAGCGATTAAAAACCGAGCGCAGGTCAGCTGTAACCTGACCATCCTTCCTTTGATAAGCACCCATCTCCAGGTTTTCTAAAATTGTCATTTTACTGAGGATATTTCGTCCTTCAGGTACTAAGGAGATACCCAGGGAGACAATCTTATGCGGAGCTAATCCCTGGATCTGCTTTCCTTTATAAATAATCCGCCCGGATTCTGGCTTAAGTAACCCAGACAAAGATTTCATTGCCGTTGTTTTACCTGCCCCGTTTGCTCCAATTAGAGAGACAATTGAGCCAGCAGGAACCTCGAGATCAATGCCTTTTAGTGCTTTAATACTACCATAACCGGTAACGAGTCCTTCAATTTTGAGCACTAGGCATCCTCCTTCCCCAAATAGGCTTCAATGACAGCTGGATCCACCTGAACTTCAGTGGGTGTTCCTTCTGCAATTTTAACCCCAAAATTAATGACGACTAAACGATGACAAATATTCATCACCAAATTCATGTCATGTTCAATAAGGAGGATAGTCTTGCCCATTTGGTTGATAGTTTTAATCAGCCTTTCAAGATCCTCAGTCTCGTTTTCATTCATACCGGCTGCCGGTTCATCGAGAAGCAGAATTTCCGGCTCAGCGGCCAAGGCCCTAGCAATTTCTAAACGTCGCTGTCTGCCATAAGCCAAAGCCCCGGCAGGGGTTTTAGCACTGTCTTCAATTCCAACCAATTCCAGTAATTCTTGAGCTCGTTTCCTAGTCCTTGCTTCCTCCTGACGTTGGGCAGTGGGCTGAAAAATACCAGCCCAAAAGCCTGACTTAGTCTGGGAATGAGCCCCGACCATCACATTTTCCAAGGCCGTCATCTGATCAAAGAGCTTAATATTCTGAAACGTTCTAGCTAAACCGAGTTTAGTCACCTGGTAGGGCTTCATTGCTAATAGACTACGATTATTGAAACGGATTTCCCCCTTAGTTGGCGCAAAAATGCCAGTAATCAAGTTGAAAAGAGTGGTCTTGCCGGCGCCGTTGGGCCCGATAATACCCAGAATCTCTCCCTTTTTCAATTGAAAACTTATATCATTCAAGGCCGCGAGCCCCCCAAATTCTTTGCTTACGTGCTCAAGAGTTAAGATCACTTTGAGGACCTCCTTCCTAACTTGGTACGCCAAAAGCGGACCGTCTCTTCAGAAATCAGTCCAAGCGGCCTAAAGGCCATCATTGCAACTAGAATAGCCCCATAGATCATCATCCGATAATCAGATGCTGCACGTAAAAATTCGGGCAGTAGCGTAAGCAGCAAGGCACCCAAAATTGGCCCCCACACTAAGTTACTCCCGCCAAACACTGCAAAAATAAAAATTTCAACCGTTCGATGATAATCAAAATCCTTGGGACCGATGTAGAACGTCAAATGAGCGGATAGTCCACCTGCAACCCCAGCAATAAAAGCTCCTAAAATAAATGCTAAGATCTTAAAGTAAGTAGTATTGATTCCCATTGCTTGCGCCGCCGTCTCGTCTGCCTTGATCGCTGCAAATGCCCTCCCTACTCGGGAAAACCCTAAACGACGGGTGAAAAAGAGCAACAACACAAGGATCACAAAAAGTATTAGCAAGACTGCACAATTGCTTATTTGTTGTAGGCTTAAGCCCCCGAAACCGTCGCCTAAACCCAAAGCGCTTAAAACGTTTCCAGTTAGGACATTTAAGGATGGTATCCCAGATATTCCCAATGCTCCGTTTGTAATCTTTAAATTCAGAAAGATAACCCTAACCACTTCGCCAAATCCCAGCGTGGCAATTGCCAAGTACAAGCCATTGAGTCTAAGAGCGGGAAAGCCGATAATGAGAGCAATCAGCACTGAAGCCATCCCCCCTGTAGGGATAGCTAGATACACGGGCAAACCTAACTTTATGGTTAACAAGGCAGACGAGTAGGCTCCAATACTCATAAAGCCAGCGTTACCCAGCGAAAGTTGCCCAGTAGCTAAGGTAAGGTAAATGCTAATCCCGAGAATGGCATTAATCAAAACAAACATCCCGATTTGGAGATAATAAGGATTCAGCAAGGAATTTAGCATTTATTTACCCCCTTGCTGATCGCGGCTGCCGAAAAGTCCTTGGGGACGAATAAAAAGGATCACGATAATCATCCCAAAAGCAACCGCATCTCTATAGGAAGAATTTCCATAAGCTACACTGAAAACTTCGGCAATGCCCAAGATCAGCCCACCTAACATTGCCCCAGTTATATTACCCATACCACCTAGGATAAGAACCGCAAGGCCTTTTAGCCCCATCGTAATTCCCATCGTCGGTTCCACGGCATTAAACGATAAACCCACCAAAACCCCAGCTACGGACCCTAAAGCTGAAGCAAGTGAAACAGTAAGAACAATGATCTTATTCGTGTTGACTCCAAGCAAATTGGCCGTCTCAATGTTTTCAGCAGTCGCTCGAAGTGCCTTGCCGATCTTTGTCTTGGCGAGCCAAAAGCGCAACACCAGCATTAAGGAAAATGAAACTGCCAAAATAAAGATTTGTACTAGAGATATTCGCATCGGTCCAAACTCAAAAGCAGCTGTAAAAGAAGAAGGGAAATCCCTACTTTGCGGACCAAATAATTTCAAAGCGACACTTTCAAGAAAAATTGAAACTCCGATCGTGCTTATCAAGGGTGCTAAATGGGAAACGGCCTTGCGCCGTAAAGGTCGCAAGGCCACTCTTTCCAAGATGATCCCCAGGATAGCGCCGGTCAACGCAGCTCCAAGCATTGCTACAAAGATATTAACTTTTAGATGAGTCACTAATAACAAACCCACGAAAGCCCCAAACATGAAGATTTCACCATGCGCCATGTTGACAATATTTAAGACTCCCATGATTAGGGTATAGCCCAGAGCTATAAGGGAATACGTGCTTCCCAACGTCAGGCCGTTGACCAGCTGCTGCCAAAACAATATTGTTCACTCCTAATCGAATGCTTATTTGAACTCTGTGAACTGGCCATCCTTAACCAGTAGCACGGTAGCCTCCATGACTGGATTACGTTGAGCGTCAAAGGCAAATTTTCCAGTTACCCCTTGGAAGTCTTTAATTCCAGCAAGACTATCCCTTAATTTTTTTCGGTCGGTCGCAGAACCTGACTTATCTAAAGCTGCACTCATGATGTATAAAGCATCATAAGCCTGTGCTGCAAATTGATCTGGAACCTTATTATATTTTGCTTTATAAGCCTCGACAAATTTCTTTACATTCGCATCATCCTTAGCTGGAAACCAAGGGCTAGCTACAAGAGCACCTTCTGCAGCAGTCCCGGCGATCTTCATTAATTGAGGGGAATTAAATCCATTCCCGCCGACAAAGGGAACCTTAATCCCCAGTTCCCGTGCTTTCTTTAGGACCAGCGCGGCTTCTTGGTAGAGGCTAGAAACCATGACAGCATCCGGTTTCAGAGAGGCAATTTTTGTCAACTGAGCTGAGAAGTCTGTATCCTTGTCCGCGAACGTCTCAGTGGCAACAATTTGCAAACCGCTGTCTTTAACCGCCTTTTCAAAGGTTTTATATCCAGAGACAGCAAAGTCATTGTTGTTTGAATACATAAGGGCGACCGTTTTTAGCTTATATTTATCAACCGCTTTTTTTACTGCTGACGGTATGGCCACAGACTCCGGCAAAGCATTGCGGAACACAAATTCACCAATATCAGTAATTCCTTCAGCGGTTGTTGAGGTACCCATAATTGGAACACCGGCTCCGTTAACAATCGGGCCAACCGCAAACATCTCGCCGCTTAAAGTAGGTCCAATAATTCCTACAACACTATCCTTATTGACTAATTTGTTAGCTGCATTAATCGCGTCCGTTTTCTCCCCGCGCGAATCCTCGTACAAGAGATTAATCTTGATCTTATTCTTAGCGTTAAGTTCTTCCTTAGCCATATCTAATCCTTGTTTGATAGCCTCCCCATAAGCAGCGCCCCCGCCGCTCAAGAAAGAAATGACTCCGATCTTTGCTTCCTGATTCGCTACAGGCGCTGTAGCAGTCGGTGAACTAGTCTTACCGCAGCCTGCTACCGACAGAAGCATTCCGCTCAAGGCAATTACCGCTACCCCCTTTAGAAAATGTCCCTCGGAAAATAATTTCATGTTTGATTACACCCTTTCTAATAAATAATAAGAGACTAAAACGAAATGTATTATACAATAGATACAACAAATTCTACATTTTTTTATAAAATCCTTTAAATAAAATAAAACTCTTTAAATTTATCTCACGAATCAATTAACTATGCCGATATAAATACTACATGCAACTCCCCAGGGCCGTGGACCCCATTAACCATTTTAAATTCAATATCCGCCGTCCGACTGGGCCCGCTAATCATGGAAAGATAGGTTTGGATATCTCGCCCGAAGCATTCAATTGCCTGATATCTCAAATAGCGGACTGCATCATCTAAAGAAGCGACAATTTGACGAGGGCTGACGAGTGCTATATGAACAGGCGGCAAATTTGATACAGCTCGGATATGCCCTTGATCCTCCCCCAAGACAAGGGTTCCATGCTCAGCAATAACTGCTGAAACCCCACTTATCCCAACTGGGGCTGACTCAATTTCCGGGCGTAACCGCATTCGAACCGCCTTAAGAATATCTGCTTTTTCCATTTTGTCACTAACCCCCGCATAAGTAGCCAGTGATGTTAAAATTTCTTGCTCGGATAGGTTCCCCGCTGGAAAATCCGGATGAGCGGACACTTTATTCAACAAGTCGATGGCCAGCGCCGCAAAATGCGTTTCCGTAACCTGCACGCCGGCTTGACGTAGCTTTACAGATAAGCCCAACTCCCTCAACAAGGGGCTATAAGCCTGAACAACCGGACCATGACCAGTTAAAGACAGAATATGCTTTAAGGCCTCATCCGAAGTGTTAGCGCTAAACACAGAGCACCCTTTGGCTGTTAAATTTGCCTTAGCCTGTTCAAGCAAAATTGGAAAGGTTTCCTTCCGAGCAGCCAACATTTCTTCAACTTGGCTCTTAAGCTCGGGATTTTTCCGCCATAAATCATCACTTCTGAGGGCAACTTTTTTTAAAATATCCGCCAAAGCCATTTTTATTTCCTTCCTTTCCAACCATAAGCTAAGGCTAATAATTCTATCGGATGAAAGGTCTTTTGTGACAAACCCTCCTGAAGAATTCCATCATATAAATGCGTCAAGCATCCGGGGCAAGCTGCCGCGACTGCCTCAGCCTCCGTTGCCTTAATGGACTTAAGCTTGCGCACACGGACCTTTTCACTTAGTTCATATTGTTTGAAACTACAAGTACCCCCGAAACCACAGCAGCCATCCGCATCAGCCATTTCACGCAGTTCAAGACCCTCAATGGCCTGCAATAGACGGCGGGGTTCCGTTTTTACCCCTTGGATCCGACCTAAATGACACGCTTCGTGATAAGTAACGGAGTGCACAGGAAGTGGGTGTTGATTCTCAAGTTTAAGATTCAAACCAGCCTCAGCAAGATAAACTGAAATATCTTTGACTTTAGCCGCTAGCCGCACAGCCTTCTGACCTCGAATCTCTCCAGACGGGAATAGTCCTGGCATTATCTCCCTAAGATGGCTTCCACACGTTGCACAGGCCACGATCACTGCATCCACCTTATCTGGGTTAAAACTATCGATATTCTTCTCAGCCGCTTCCCTAGCATGCAATAAATCTCCGTTCAGATACATTGGCAGACCACAGCAAACCTGATCCTTTGGTATTTCTACTTCGATCCCATGTTGACCAAGGACTGCCAGAACTGCTTCGCCTATGGAGGTCTGTGCGTAATTAATCAAACACCCTGTGAAAAAGCCTACCCTTCTTTGAGGGACCGACTCGCGTGACTTAGCTTTGATAAGCACCCCAGCCTGATCTCCTTGGGAAAAGAGTCTTGCCGTGTCTTCAGGTCGCACCACCACTGGCCAAGAAGCTTGGAAAGATTGCTTGGCTAATTGGGGCAAAACGCGCCGATATGTCAGGCCAAGGGGAAGTCTCTGCTTTTGCCCATATTCTTCTGAGTTAAAAAATAGAGACTGCAATTTACTGCCCACACTAGTCACTGTATGAAGTGTTTTCTCCTGGCTTAAGGCCTTAAACGCTGTACCCCAGAGCGGTGAAAGTCCTTCCTGACTCACTTGTTTAGAGCGCAGGAGATTGATCATACCCGGAGTATTGATATGAGACGGACAAGCTTCAACACAAGCTTGACAGTTCAAGCAAAGAGAAAGCCCACTCTCTTCGGCAGTTCCTAGTCCTTTCTGAACTGCAGCAGTGATAATTCCCCTGCCCC
>DAIEHY010000099.1 GCA_027353165.1 Desulfosporosinus sp. | reverse complement strand
ATTTAGAAGATATTGTATTAATATGGCTGAGGAAAAAAGCAAACTGTATCATGACTAGATACAGTTTGTCTTTGTCTTTATTTTTGTGTATTTAATTCGTTAACTAATGCTCAAACGTCTGTAGACTCATTTTATACTCGGCGAGTAATTCATTAAATTGTTCCGGAGGTGCTCCTTGTTGAATCATCATCTGAGCCTTTTGGAAAAGGTGTTTATGAACATCTTCCCTGCTACCTAAGAAACTGATCATTTTTTTGAGACCGGGGTCATTGGTCATCGTAAAATGCTTATTGTATAATATTCGGGCCCGAACCTCTGCTTCTACGTCAGCTTGTAGCATTGCGATAGGGTCTAAACTTTGATCGACGTAACTGATATTCCAAGGGATGCCTTGAGAATTAACATAACTAAGGGGTGGCCCACCTAATTTGTTGATAGCGACGGCGATCATTTCCATGTGACCCATTTCCTCGGCAGCAATTAAGCCTAAAAGATCACGAAGACAACGGTTTTGCATGTTTGAACGGTGATTTAGGTATTGAGACGCTGCCGAATATTCACTGTCCTTTCCGCCATAATGCTCTAGTAATACTTGACCGAATACCGGGTCACGGAGTTGAACCTGAACCGGATAAAACAAAGGTTTGCTATAACTAAACATGTTCTAGCCCCCTCGATACGAATCTTCCTGACTTCATTATATGATCAAGGGGAACATTTGGTTATGGAAACTATTGGCTAATATCCTTTTATTTCCATATTTGAGCACTGATTAGATAGACCCTGGTTTTTGGAATATGGTATACCATATTTCTCTTGCTTTTCGACTATGAAAGGAATTATAATTGCTTTTAAAAATAGATATTTGTCAAAATTCTAAAGGGGGCATTGAAAGTGGCATACCATTTTTCACCCATTAAGTTCGATGACAAGGGTCATATCCGAGATTCAGTGTTTTCTATTCTTAGAAATGCTATTCTGGACAAAAAGTTAGAGCCAGGACAGAGACTGGTGGAACGTAATATTGCGGAACAATTGGGGATCAGCAGGACTCCGGTACGTGAGGCAATTCATAAGCTTGAATTGGAAAGGTTAGTAACTCATATTCCTCGCAAAGGGGTAGTGGTATCGGGATTTACTAAGGGAGATATTGTTGAGATTTTGGCCATTCGGACATCTTTAGAAGCGCTTATTTGCAGTATAGCAGCTACTAAAATTAGACCCCGTGATTTAGAACGTTTGGAAAAGCTTGCGAAGCTGTTGTCTGAAGAACATGGCAAAGGAAACTTTAAGAAATCTAATCAACTGAACGATAAGTTTCATGAAATCATATATAGAGCTGCTGAGAGCCCACGATTATACGATCTTCTCAATACATTGCTTGAGTATATAACTAAGTTCACTCAAGTAGCTTATTCTAAACCTGGTAGGTCTGAAGAAGTATGGGTGGAACACAAGGCACTCCTTAAGGCCCTGCGCGCACATGACAGCTCTGGGGCAGAGGCAGCTGCGAAAATTCATACTGAAAATTCGAGCAAAGCATTTTTAGAAATGGCTTATTGGGAGAGATAGTGGTAATTTAATTAATAGGCAAAAAAGTAAATTTGGTATACAAAAATTAAAATATGGTATACCAAATGTATTGAATTATGAAGTTCTAGGTTTTATACTAAGCAAAGAAAACTAAATATATTGGATTGGGTAGTTAATTAGGGAGATTTTAAGAAATATATTTGGTATACCGTATACCTAAAAATTATTATTTTCTTGTTTTAGTATTTAATCTTTATTATTCTATCAAATAGCACAAGCTATTTAAGGCAGTTGTTGATTCATTATAAACTATATAAGGAGGGAGACGAATCTAAGATGTTTACACAACTATGGGATCTGTTAGTCGCTTTTGCTAGGGCTAGTAACCTGGGCTTTGGCGGTGGACCGGCAGTTATTCCTCTCATCAAAATTGAAGTCGTAGAGAGGTATCATTGGTTAACTAACGCTGAATTCACAGATGCACTTGCCGTTGGAAATGCTTTGCCTGGCCCAATTGCGACAAAATTAGCGGGGTATGTTGGATATCAAGAAGCCGGATGGTTAGGGGCTTTGGTGGCTAATATTGGGGTTATTCTACCTACAGTTCTGGCGGTAATTTTATTAGCTGGTTTTTTAATGAAGTATTCCAATTCTCCAGTCTTAAAAGGTATGCTTAAGGGAGTAAGACCGGTGGTTGTCGTCTTAATTGCTCAGACTGCATTTGACATGGGAAAGGGATCTTTCCCGAATCTAACAACCTGGGGTATAGCTCTGGCAACGGTGGTTTCTTTATATTGGTTGAAGTTGCATCCGGCGCTAATTATCGTCATATCTATGGCTTTTGGACTGTTAGTATTTCGATAGTTAAGACTTATTTAAACAGGTGTTATGAGGGGGCGGTCTTCATGTTTAAAAAGCTTTGGAACTTATTTATAGCCTTTACCCGGGCCTCAAACCTAGGATTTGGGGGAGGGCCAGCACTGATTCCACTTGTTAAAGCAGAAGCGGTGGATCGATATCAGTGGATGGATAATGAAGAATTTGCTGATTCCTTAGCCATCTGCAATGCTTTACCTGGACCTATTGCCACTAAAATGGCTGCCTATATAGGCTATAAAATTGCGGGGTGGCTGGGAGCATTCATTGCCATCGTTGGAACAGTCGCTCCAACGGTGATCGTTGTTGTATTATTAGGTAGTCTGATTGCGAAGTACTCTAATTCCCCGGAACTTAAAGCAATGCTCCAGGCAGTTCGCCCTGTAGTGGTTGTTCTTGTCGCAGAAACAGCGTACGATATGGGAAAAAAATCGTTTCCTACCGGCAGTTCATGGGGGATTGCGGTTGCAACCGTAGCCTTACTTTACTTAGCCAATATTCATCCGGCCTTTATTATTGTGGCCTCGATGCTGTTTGGGTGGGTTGTGTATGGACGTAATAAAAAGTAGAAGAATTATTGCTTGAAATGTGTTATGTTAATCCTTGAGGGTACAGTAAAAAAATGGGGGAGGAAACATGATGAGTGAATGCATTTTTTGCACTTTGCCAGGGATTAAAATCTTTTTAGAAAATGAGCTGTCCTTGGCTTTTTTTGACAAGTTTCCTGTCAGCAAAGGACATGTCTTAATTGTCACTAAGAGACACATCTCAAATATTTTCGAGGCAACTTCTGAGGAAATGGCCAGTATAGGAGATCTCCTTAAGAGAGTTAAGGAAGAGTTGGACAAAACATATCATCCCGACGGTTACAATGTAGGGGCTAATACGGGCAGTACTTCCGGACAGACAATTTTCCATTTGCATGTTCATGTCATTCCTCGTTATCAAGGGGATGCTGGAACTGTGCGGTGGCATACATAATGCCTTGCTAATTCTGTAGTCGTTCGGGAGACTGAACATAAAGGGTGTGCTTAAATGATCAATCAAAAAAGGTTATTGGCTGAGTTTTTTGAGTTAATCAGAATTGATTCACCAACTAAAAAAGAACGTCAGATTGCAGATGTCCTTAAAGAACGTCTTGAAGGCTTGGGTTTAACTGTAACAGAGGATAATGTAGGTGAATTAATCGGTGGCAATTGTGGCAATGTTCTTGCCTACTTGAAAGGGGACCTTCCGCAGGCTCCCAGAGTGTTACTATCAGCACACATGGACACGGTAGATCCTTGTCTTAATATCGAGCCGGTATTAGTTGAAGGGATGGTCATTTCTGCTGGCTCGACGATTTTGGGAGCAGATGATAAATCTGGAATAGCTCCCATCTTAGAAGCGATCAGAACTATCCAAGAGAACCGTATTCCGCATGGCGACATTCAGGTGATTTTTAGTGTGGCCGAAGAAGGGGGTCTTAACGGCGCTAAAAATTTGGATAGAACACTTTTGAAAGCAGATTTTGGATTTGTATTTGACTGTGCCGGCGGACCTGGAGAAATTGTTCTTGCTGCTCCTGGGCAAGATCGTCTCAATGTGGTCATTAAGGGCCGAGCATCTCATGCAGGTATGTCGCCAGAAGATGGAATCAACGCAATTGTTGCAGCAGCTAAAGCAATTGCCATCATGCCGACAGGTCGCATTGATGAGGAGACAACCGCAAATATCGGCATAATTCAAGGAGGTAGAGCTACAAATATTGTAGCTGACAGAGTTGAGATCACGTGTGAATCAAGAAGTCGAGATATTGGGAAATTGGTAAATCAAACCAATCAGATGTGTGAAGCGTTTAAGGGTTGTGCGGAGGAAATGGGTGCTGTAGCAGAAATTGAAGTTATAAGGTTATATACTCCATTCACATTGGCTGAGGATTCTCCAGTCTCCCTCATTGCTAGCAGAGCTTCCAAAAATGCCAGGTTGAAAACAAAGTTTGGGACAACTGGTGGGGGAAGTGATGCCAATCATTATAATCGATTTGGCGTACCGTGTGTCGTGTTGGGAACAGGTATGCAAAAGCCTCATACAACTGAAGAAAGTATCGAAGAAAGAGATCTTTATCGTACGGCAGAATTAATCGTGGAAATCATTAAGGATGTAGCGAGGGCTGTGTAACGGGGACGGCCGACGGTCCTTTTAACACACTTTTAACACATGGTATTTATCCTTGCTGATGACAACCATTACAAAAAGCAGGTGAATTAGTAGTAATTCACCTGCTTTTTTGATTATATCTAGGTCTCTTCTATAAGATTACATGGTCGATAATCTCAATATTTACATTTATTATAAGGCATCAATCGTTCTGACATATTCTTTAAGCATATTGTTAATTTTATATATTTCGGGGAAACTGATAAAGTTAACTCGTTGAAAGATAGCTTGAAGATAAAGACTTTGTGATATAAAAAACTTAAGTGAGGTTAATAAAATTGACCCAAAATTACAGTACTAAAGATTGTTTTGATGGTCGACAAGCGGAATGTGAATGGATGGTTCAAACGCAACTCAGGAGTCGAGACATTATTAATGAGGCTGTGATCAATAGTATGCTCACGGTTCCGCGACATAGGTATGTAAAGCAAGATAAACAAGCGTTCGCCTATTATGACAGTGCACTAGAAATAGAGGCTGAGCAAACAATTAGTCAGCCATATATTGTAGCCCTTATGGCTCAAGCTTTAGAGTTAAATGCGAGCGACAAAGTCTTGGAAATTGGAACGGGTTCTGGTTATTCGGCTGCGATTCTTTCACGAATAGCTTTTAGAATCTATACCATGGAACGTCATAGTATACTCGCGCGACTTGCAAAGGAACGATTTAATAGTCAGGGCTATGATAATATTGAAGTTCGAGTCGGGGACGGCACGCTTGGGTGGGCAGAAAAAGCACCCTATGATGCTATTTTGGTAACGGCAGGAGGCCCTGAGATACCTGATTCCTTAATCAAACAATTAGCTCCGGAGGGGCGCTTAGTTATACCAGTAGGTAATATGGAAGATCAACATTTACTGCGTATTAAGAAAACATCAAATCAAGAATTGGTGGAAGAAGATTTGGGGTCGGTGCGTTTTGTTCCCCTTATTGGTACTAAGGGTTGGAGTTAGCCTTCGGCAGTAAGAATCTTAACTGGGTTTGGCTTTAAAAAACCCTTAATGGGTTCTTTTTTGTTATAATAAGGACAGCAATTAGTTAGTTAACTTGAGGAGTTGTTCTTATTATGATGGAAAAGGCCTTGGAGATCTTGAAAAGGTATTTTGGATATACTCAATTCCGGGATGGTCAAGAAAAGGTGATTGAAAGTTTACTCCAAGGTACGGATACTTTAGCGATCATGCCAACTGGTGCTGGGAAGTCCTTGGCCTATCAGATTCCTTCGCTGTTATTTAGAGGAACGACTCTTGTCATTTCCCCGCTAATCTCTCTCATGAAAGATCAAGTGGATGCTCTGCTAGAATATGGAGTTCCAGCTACTTTTATTAACAGTTCGCTTTCTCCTAATGAAGTTCGAGCACGGATTAAACGGGCAGCTGATGGGGAATTTAAGCTATTGTATGTTGCGCCAGAACGATTAGAATCGGAGAGTTTTCGTTTTCTGCTAGAGTCTCTAAACATTTCCTTTTTGGCGATCGACGAAGCCCACTGTGTCTCTCAGTGGGGACATGATTTTAGACCGAGTTACCTTCAGCTTGGTCCTTTTATTAAATCATTACCTAAGAAGCCGTTGATCGGGGCTTTCACGGCGACGGCAACTGAAGGGGTGCAATCAGATATTGTTCGTCTATTAGAATTAGAACAACCAAACATCTTTGTCACAGGCTTTGATCGTCCGAACCTTACCTTTTTTACATTACGTGGGGAGAATAAGAAGGTTTTCGTTTTAGAGTATGTACAAAAGAATGCGAACCAGTCAGGTATTATTTATGCTGGGACACGTAAAGAGGTAGATAACCTGCAAGAGTTTCTCGTTAAAAATGGTCTCAAAGCCGGTAAATACCATGCGGGGATGAATGACGAGGATCGTCAAAAGAGCCAAGAAGAGTTTCTCTTTGATGAAAGAACGGTTATGGTAGCTACCAATGCATTTGGGATGGGAATTGACAAATCAAATGTTCGATACGTAATCCATTACAATATGCCGAGAAATATGGAAGCGTACTATCAAGAGGCTGGACGTGCTGGCAGGGATGGAGATCCTGGAGAATGTTTATTGCTGTTTTCCCCTCAGGATGTAGTGTTACAACGATATCTAATTGAACAGAGCGTTTTTCAACCTGAACGAAAAATGAATGAGTTCAAGAAACTTCAAGGGATGGTCGAATACTGTCATACCCCTCGTTGTTTGCGTAAGACAATTTTAGAATATTTTAATGAAGAAAACGTTCAAGAAAAATGCGGCAACTGTAGTAATTGTAATGATAATCGTGAAATAGTAGATATTACAGTGGAGGCTCAAAAGATTTTTTCCTGTATATATCGGATGCGGGAACGTTTCGGAATAGGAATGGTGGCAGAGGTGTTAAAGGGATCACGCAAAGCAAAGATCCTTGAACTCCGCTTTGATGAACTTTCCACACACGGAATTATGAGCCAAGTCCCACTCCAAGAAATTAAAGATCGAATTAACTATTTAGTTGCGGAAAACTTTTTGCAATTATCGAGTAGTGAATACCCAGTTGTCGGCTTACTACCGATAGCACTATCCGTTTTAAAAGGGGAGGCGAAGGTTACTCAAAGAATATCCCTTAAGCCTTCTAAGGAAAAAGTGGAAGAGATTAGTCTATTTGATTCTTTGCGTGCGCTTCGCAGAAAACTGGCTCTCCGGGAAAACTTGCCCCCATATATGATTTTTGCTGACACCACCTTAAGAGAAATGGCTCAGGTATGTCCTAAAGATAAGCGCACGCTGATTCGGATTAGTGGGATTGGGGAACGTAAGTTAGAAAAATACGGAGATCAGTTTTTAGAAGAGATTTTGAATTTTCTCGGAGATGAGCAGGGTAATTCAATTGCTAAATCCCAATCCCAACCTTCGGAGCCTTTAGATATTCAAGCAGACTGCGACCGTTCACTGGGAACTTCTAATTTTGAAAAACGTTCTAATGGTAAAATTTCCAGCCATATTCAAACTTTTCAACTCTATCAGCAAGGATACTCCTTAAAGGATATTGCTAAAGTTAGGAATATGACGATACTCACAGTTCAGGACCATTTGGTAAGATGTTTTCGGGAGGGTCATGAAGTGCCTTGGGATGACTTTATTCCTTTTGAACATGAATCGCTTATTCTGGAGGCTGTAGAGAAAGTTGGAAGCGGAAAATTAAGACCGATTAAGGATCTTCTGTCCGACGAAGTAGAATGGTTTACAATACGGGCGGTTTTAGAGAAGCATAAATTATAAAGATAAAGCTACTCTTGAGTTTTTCTAGAATAGTTGACATATTTCCGAGGCAATGATAC
>DAIEHY010000098.1 GCA_027353165.1 Desulfosporosinus sp. | reverse complement strand
TCCGTTAAAGCGACCGACCCCATACACGGGGCAGTGTACAAGGATGTACACTGCCGCCAATGCGCCATGGACGGCGCTTTTGGCGGGGACCCCGCTCCCCATAGTAGGAGCTTGAACGGTTAGTTTGCTCTGCGTCGTAAGACCGAGTGATGTACACACAAGTCCCCCACTAGTCCCCTACTTCAACGTAGCCCGTATAAACTCTCTAAAAAGAGGATGTGCTCGGTTCGGTCGAGACTTGAATTCAGGATGGAACTGAGAGGCTACAAACCACGGATGATCTGGGTACTCGGAAATTTCCACCAGACGACCATCCAGTGACGTCCCCGAGAACCTCAACCCTGCTTCTTCAAGTTGAGTTCGGAATTGATTATTGACCTCATAGCGATGTCGATGACGCTCATAAATAACCTGGTCCTGATAGGCTTGGTACGCTATACTTCCCTCAACTAATTTCGCCGGGGAAATACCTAAACGCATAGTGCCTCCCTTTTCTTCGATGTCTTTTTGCTCGGGAAGAATATCGATGACCGGATAGGGTGTGTCAGCATCAAATTCCGTACTATTGGCTCGTTCCATACCACAAACATTACGTGCAATTTCAATAATGGCGGTTTGCATTCCAAGGCAAATCCCCAAAAATGGAATCTTTTGTTCTCTGGCATAACGAATAGCCTCGATTTTCCCCTCAATACCCCGGTTCCCAAATCCTCCAGGAACTAGGATTCCGTCAACGCCTTCTAAGTGTTTTTCAGCCGATTCTTCTTCTATGTTTTCAGAATTAATCCACCGAACTTTAATTTTAGCCCCGTGCTCGGTCCCCGCTGAGCGTAAAGCTTCTGCTACACTCAAGTAGGCATCTGGGAGTTCAACGTATTTGCCAACGATCGCAATCTCGACCTCCCGCTTCGGGGATTTAATTTTCTCCACCATAACCTTCCACTCAGTCATATCCGCAGGAGGAGCTTCTATCCCTGCGCAGCGCAGGACAATATCGTCAAACCCCTCTCCTTGGAGCTTCAAAGGAACTTCATAAATAGTCGATGCATCCAAACACTGAACAACTGCTTCTAGATCAACGTCACATAATAACGCTAATTTTTCTTTCATATCCTTGGAGAGGGCTTTTTCCGTACGACATACGATAATCGAGGGTTGAATGCCAATTCCGCGCAATTCTTTAACAGAGTGTTGGGTGGGCTTTGTTTTTAATTCACCAGACATTGCTAAATATGGGACCAGCGTCACATGAATGTAGATAACATTTTCTCGCCCAATATCATTTTTCATCTGACGGATTGCCTCAAGAAAAGGTAGAGATTCAATGTCTCCTACCGTTCCGCCGATTTCAGTGATCACAAAGTCTGGATGACTTTCTCGAGCAACACGATAGATCCGCTCTTTAATTTCATTGGTAATATGAGGAATAACTTGAACTGTCCCACCCAAGTAATCCCCTTTACGTTCCTTGCGGATGACTGACCAGTAGACTTTGCCAGTTGTAACATTGCTGTTTTTTGAAACTGGCACATCAATAAAACGCTCATAATGCCCCAAATCCAGATCCGTTTCCGCACCATCATCCGTGACAAACACTTCACCATGTTGATAAGGGCTCATTGTTCCAGGGTCAATATTGATATAAGGATCAAATTTTTGAATTGCCACTTTGAGGCCCCTATTCTTAAGAAGACAACCCAGAGATGCCGCTGTAATTCCTTTTCCAAGGGAAGATACAACGCCGCCCGTTACAAAAATAAATTTCGTCATGTGCTTTACCATTTCCTTTCAGACCTTAAGTATGCCGATTTTATCTATTATTCAGTTGCCAACCATCATCTCTTGGACTTCTCTAACAAAACACATAAATAAAGCTAGTCCGAGAACCGCACTAGCTTTATGATACCCAGTCAGAAAGACTATGTTTTGAAGACTTTTTATCCAATTTTCAAGACCCCCACTTAATAATGGGGGTTCTTCGCCAACTTCAGGAAGGATAGTGTCCCATCTAAAGTCTCGATATTCAGCTTTGGCTGAATGGGTTCACTTCATTGCTTTATTTTATCTAGACTTGTAAAGGATGTCAAGACAATGAAACCCTTTACAAGTATCTATAATTAGCTCCCTCATCCGAAAACTGTCAATAAGAGAACGCTACCATTTTTCTCCGCGCCTCGTATCGTCCACTTCTTCAAAAACTTCGTCTGATTCAGATGCATCTTCATCTAGGGAATCCTCATCCAATTCTTCTAAATCTGACTTATCTTCCTCATCCATTGAATTCTTATTCACCATGGTTACTGAAGGCGAACGACGGTTAACCTTCGAAGGTTCCCATACTTTTAGTCCCCATTCACCCCGTCCAAGAAACGTAAACCGTGCGTCAAGGTTAATCTGAGTAAGTGCAGCGGCGATCCGTATAGCCTCTTGTGAAATTCCTAAACGCTGCAGAACCTCTTCAATTAAATTTTGATAATGCATGGGGTTACCTTGGGCTTTCAGCACCTCATATGCCATATCCGCTTCAGTTGGTTTATCTTTTTTGCTCAAAGAGTGGGTCAAAACTCCACCGCCCTTCGTCGTTTTGAATATCACTATATTCGGCCCACCCCTAAATATTTCCTGCTTATCAATTGTTTAAACATTAATTTACATTCTTTCAGGTGCAGATACCCCTAAAATACCTAAAACATTACTAACAATTTGTCTTACTGCCCGCACTAAGCTCAATCGGGCCCTTCGCAGTCCCTCATCTTCCACAAGGACTCGCTGGCTGTTATAGAACGTATGAAAGAGGCCCGCTAAATCAAGCACATATCTTGCTAAACGATGGGGTTCCATCAAACGTGCCGCAATGGTGATCTCGCTCGGTAAGTCAGCCATCTTTTTGAGAAGATCCCGTTCTTCCGAACTCTCTAAGCGTTGTAATTCCAGCTCCGAGGCTGGGGCCGTCGTATCACCCATTTCCTCAGCTTGCCTTAGAATGCTGCATAACCTAGCATGCGCATATTGCACATAATAAACTGGGTTATCCGAGGATTGTGCCCTAGCCAAATCCATATCAAAATCTACGGTAGAGTCTGGATCTCTTAAATTAAAGAAAAAACGAGCGGCATCCTTTCCGACTTCATCCATCAACTCCCGTAATGTAATGTACTGGCCAGAACGTTTGGACATTTTGACAACTTCACCATTTTGGATCAGGCGCACCAGTTGCATTAAGATGACTTGCAGGTTATCCGGGTCGTAACCTAAGGCGGACATCGCCCCTTTCATCCGAGCGACATGGCCATGATGATCCGCTCCCCAAATATTAATCACTCGATTAAACCCTCGCTCAAACTTATTGCGGTGGTAGGCAATATCTGCAGCAAAATAGGTGGGCGCTCCATTACTCCTAATAACCACTTCATCTTTTTCATCCCCAAATAAGGTGGATTTAAGCCAGTGTGCACCTTCCTTTTCATAAATATACCCTTTTTTCTCAAGTTCCTCCATGGTTGAACGAACCGCCCCTGAATCATGGAGGGATTGTTCATTAAACCAAACATCATAGTTTACCCCAAAATCCTGCAATGTTTCTCGGATATTCCGCATCTTTTCATCTAGGGCATATCTTACCAAAAACTCGCGCCTTAGCCCCGGTTCGACCGAAACATACTTATCCCCTATTTTGGTTATCAAACCTTTCACCGTCTCGATCAAGTCCTCCCCATGATATCCACCTTCCGGGAAAGCCGCATCTTGACCTAGTTGTTGTAAATATCTGGCCTCTAGTGATAAAGCAAAATTATGAATTTGATTTCCCGCATCGTTAATATAGAATTCACGGGAAACTTCATACCCAGCCATTGTCAGTAAAGAAGCGAGGCTGTCGCCTAATGCTGCCCCACGGGCATTACCCATGTGGAGCAATCCTGTAGGGTTCGCGCTCACAAACTCTACCTGAATTTTTTGACCCTTGCCAATATCCACTTGACCATAGTTTTCACCGGCTTTTAACACCTCTTCAATAACACCGGTCAGCCACAACGGGCTTAAGCGAAAATTAATAAAGCCTGCCCCAGCAATTTCAGAGGCTTCTATCCAAGTTCCAGTTGTGTCTATATGTTTTATGAGAATGGCGGCTATATCGCGCGGGGAACGTTTGGCTTGTTTGGCTAACACCATTGCTAGATTTGTCGCCAAATCACCGTGTTGCCTTTCTCTGGGTTCTTCTAAAACAAACGCTGGTAATTCTTCAAAACTAAATTCTCCTGCCCCTTTGGCAGTGTTGGCAGCCTGAACCAAGTTATCCATTATCTTCTCTTTTATGTTCTCATAGAGACTCATGAGGGAATTTCCTCCTTTATGTTTAGCAACAGTTCATTATGACTTACCTGATTATCATCAATAAAAAGGTCATAGTCTAGACTAATACGTCCCCCATGGACTGTCAAGTCATACTCTACGCAGTGAGGCAAAACGCTCAACCAAATTTTCCCGTAACAAGTGGTATAAATACTACGATTAAGAACACCCTGTCTAAACTCTTGTGATAAATCAACCGCACCTTTGCGATTTAAAGTAACCAGCCCTTCTTTAATACTTAAATAGGTGGTCACTTTTTCGAGGCCCATGGTATTACCTAACTCTTTATATATTACATAGAATGCACCATTTCGTTCATAAAACATACCTTCTGTGATCAATTCTTGTTGGTCATGGTGCCCTTCTGGATACTTTTGCTTTCCGAGGACATGAATAGTGACATTTTTTTTCATGGGTTTACTCCTTAAACTCTTTGTACAATGAATCGATCGCCTGGTTTCAGTAACGTACTCAGTAAGAGATAATTGGCTTCAATCGCCCCAATAGTCACGAAGACATTGTGCAAATCCGGAATCCGACAACCCCCATCTCGTCAATGAATATAATACTTAGAGTGCCTATTCTCGTTAACTCGGACAAACTCCTTTTTTACTCTTAATTATTTCTTAATTCATAGTCAAGAGCGAGAGGGATACTTCCCTCTCGCTAATTCTTTGCCAGTCTGTGTGTAATACAGGGCTACACAGTATTTTTTTACTTTTACTTAAGATATTCTCCTCGTGGTGTCTTTATGATCCTTTGGATATTCTCTTCAACACCCGTTACGGCATTAAGGTATAAGAGATATTCCTCTCCTTGGTATCGGCCACGAAACTCATAACAGTAGACCTCTTGATTTCCAGCTTTAACAATGACCGCTAAGCGACTTTCAAGAACCTGAAAATTCGGCCGCAACTTGCGTAAAACTTGGTCCAAGGGCAATTTCGTTGGGAAGGTTCGTGCATGATGGAATGCGTAAAAGGGTACAGAATCCAATCCAATGAGCTGGCCGTTGTCCAGAGCAATCATGAGACGTACTTTATCAGGATAAATTCTTACCCCATTTTCTTCTACGACTGCATCAAATTGAACGTAAGAGCCGAAATCTTCACTAGAAGTTATCACCAGTTGCCAACCTAAGCTTTTCAGGGCCAAATTGGCCTTTGTGACAGCCTCTTCAATACTTAAGGTTTTGGGTTCAATTGCACGCTGGTCGCGGAATAGGGTTATAACTCCACCTTGGCGGCATACTTCCATATAAATATCATTGACCTTCCACTTATATCCTCCAAGCTCACCCTGCGACTCTCCATCAAATTCTAGCGTTTTATTCGTATAGCCAATCTTATCCAAAAAATCTCTGGCCTTTACTAGGGCTTGGCCTTGTGTCACTTCCCCTGCCGGTAGACCTAAGGGCTTCGATACAACTCGCGTCGCGTATTCTCCAGTATACGAAAATGGTGGAAGTTTTTGCAAACTTGCATCTAACTGATCCAACCCTGACCGTACTGACTTTGATGGAGCCTCGGAGCCATCTGCAGCTGCTTCAGCAATTTTTGTTCCAAAACCAAGTCTCTGCTTCATTGTTGGAGCTGGATCTGTCCATACTAAATTTTCGGTATCCATTCTAGTGATTAAATCTTGAACTTTTTGATTGACTGGCATTATCCGTTCATGTATGTCTCTTAAAGTCTTTTCTTCCTCTACGGAAATCGTTCCACCACCAGCAACTTTCTGGGTTAGGGTCTTAGCAAAATCACCAGATTGTGTTAAAAACTGACCAACATAACTTAGCCCAGTTTGGTCGGCAGGAATTTGCGCGAAGTCTTTAAGTGCTACATCGCTTTTGCTTGAGACTTGGCTTAAGTAGAGGATTTTTTGAGCTGGGTTACTAGCGACAGTTCCTTTGGCCATATCTGTCTCCAGCTGATCAAGATGACTAGCAAAATCGGTCAATGCTCGTCGATTATTATTTTCGCCAGCAAGACGATATTTATCTGCCACACGATATTCATTTGCACCCCAGCCTAATGAGATTACAAAAGCAAGTGCTAAAGCACTGACCCAAAGTTTTTTGTGCATACTTGCCCCCCTATTTCGTAAATATATGATTTCCGATTTTTATTATTTGAGGCCGAGACCAGATATATTTATTGGTTGTCTTAGCAGGGTTAAAAAAGAAAATTGCCCCTTTTGAAGGATCTGATCCACTGATGGCCTCTTGGGCAGCACGGATTGCGGATGACGAGGGTGGTAAGTTAATTTGACCATCATCTACGCTTGAGAAAGCCCTTGGCTGATAGACAATGTCTGCTACCGTTTTAGGGAATGCTGGATCTGAAATTCGATTGAGAATTACAGCGGCGACTGCAACTTGACCCACATAAGGTTCTCCCCGAGCCTCTGCATTGACTGTACGAGCCAAAAGGTTTGTGTCAATATTTTTATAACCTACAGCCTTTCCTGAAGCATTTGTACTTTGCCCTGTAAGGCGCTTTAACTCTTTAATGGTTTGTGTTCCCGCTAAGCCATCCACTCTTAGCCCATGTTCCTTTTGAAAGCGCCGAACTGCCGCCTCTGTTTTCGAACCAAACTTACCATCAGCCGTTCCAATGGTGTAACCCAATTGTGCTAACTTCTTTTGTAACTCAATTACCTCTGAACCTTTGCTTCCCCTTCCAAGCAATCGATCCCCTAAAGCCGCATAGGCAAACCCAGACAGAGCAATGCTGACAATTAGCACAAAGGCGATTACTAGCGCCCAGGGTCTAACGTGAACTTTCATACCCTCACCTCACTTTATTTTATGCGTACTTAGTGTGGCAAAAGTTTTAAGAAATTATCCAGCATTATCCTCGATTTACAAAAATAAATAGATACCACAAGGTTACCTCTGTGGTATCTATAGAATGTTATCCATAGCAAATTCGGATTATTCTTTTAAGTCCCTTTTAAAAAGTTCGAGGCCCCCTGAAAGGTCGCATAGCTCTCGGCTTTCCTAAAATTTCAGCCCACATGATCCCTTGAACGAGCTCTCTCTCCGTCAGTGTAAGCCGAATGCCACTTACACTTAAAGGATCACTATCCATTTGCTCACTGGGCTTATCTTCGGTGCCCTTATAGGCCTCTAACCCAAGTATTCCGACATAGTCACTAGTTCCTTCGGTTCCTTGAGTTCCCTCTGTTCCTTGGGTTCCCTCGATTCCTTGGGTTCCTTCTGTTTCAACATAATCATCCTTGGTTTCTTCGAAATACAAAGGTTTAGTCGAGTTCGAAGCTCCAGCTTGGTAAGGACTATTTTCTAAGGCTTGTTTTAACTGCTCTCTCCATGTTCCGCTGGATGCTCCCTGGATTATGTCTCCGATTGAGCGACCATTCGGCAGTTTAAAGGAGTCAGAGAGTTTTCCCGGCATTTGTGAAGTGCCGTTCTTTTTTATAACCGAGGTAATCAACTGGTAAATAGCCCAAATGATTATTACAACCGTGAAGATCGACATGATCCCACCTACTTCTTCGTTAGGCTATCATTGCCTGATTCCGTTTTACCCGTCTGGGCAATGTTGCCTCTCATCTGAGTATCTGCCAGGATGTTTTGCATATTGTAATAGTCCATTACACCCAATTTTCCTTCACGCAAA
>DAIEHY010000097.1 GCA_027353165.1 Desulfosporosinus sp. | reverse complement strand
TGTTAACATCGACAATGCTTGCCCGAAAGATTTCCACAATATTGATAATGTCTGAACGTGTCGCAGCACTTGCTTTGACCTTAATCAAAGCTAATTCCCGCTGAATTGATTCTACCGCCGTAAGGTCACTAATTTTAATGACATCTACCAATTTTGATAACTGATTGACAACCTGTTCCTGTTCGATTTCGTCCCCCTCTACCACTATCGTGATTCTGGTGGTATCGGGTTCCTCAGTATACCCTGCGGCAATACTTTCAATATTAAAGGCCCGTCGGCTAATCAGTCCGGAAATATGGGTTAAGACTCCCGGTTTATTTTCTACTAAAACGGCAAGTGTATGCTTCATCCCTCTTTACCCCCAATAATCATCTGATCTAAGCGAGCACCGGATGGAACCATGGGCAGTACGTCTAACACTTCTGGAATCCGAATATCAACAACTACCGGACCAGAAATAGCCAATGCTTCTTTCATTACCCTGTCCAGTTCGTCCGGTTTATCGATCCTTAAACCCCTGACACCCATAGCCTCAGCTAATTTAACAAAATCAGTCGTCGACCTCTTGAGACTGGTATGGGAATAACGCCCGCCGTAAAACATCCTCTGCCACTGTGCGACCATGCCTAAACATGAATTATTAAAGACCAGGACTTTAACCGGAAAATTATACTCCGCAGCCACTGCCAACTCCTGACAATTCATCATCATTCCACCGTCACCGATAAAAAGTATCACCGGTCTATCTGGTAGACCGCATTGCGCTCCTAGGGCAGCAGGAAGACCATAGCCCATTGTCCCCAACCCACCTGACGTGAGCAAAGAGCGCGGATTTTTAAAACCATAGTATTGGGCAACCCACATCTGATGTTGTCCGACATCGGTCACAATCACTGCATCCCCCTGTGTCAACTGACTGATTTTCTCGACCACGGCTTGGGGCATGACTAAATCACCCTGCTCATAGCTTAAAGGCTTCTCCTCTTGCCATAAGCTACATTTCTTCATCCAAGCTTCAGCGTGCTCTTTCAACTCAACAGAAACAAGCTTAATCCGTTGGGATAGGGCAGGTATAGACCATTTCATATCTCCGACAACGCGTAAATGTGCTAAAACATTTTTATTAATTTCAGCGGGATCAATATCAAAGTGAATAATTTTGGCCTTAGCGGCAAACTCGTCCAGCAAGCCTGTGACTCTATCATCAAAACGTACCCCGATTCCTAATAGCACATCACATTCTGTTGTCGCCATATTCGCGGCATAAGTTCCATGCATTCCAACCATGCCAAGGAACTGAGGATGATCAAAAGGAATACAACCTAAACCCATCAACGAAGAAATTACTGGGAACCCAGTCTGTTCAATCATAGTCTTTAATTCCTCTGAGGAATCAGAGAGATTAACACCGCCCCCTATGAAGATAAGAGGTTGCTTAGCGAATCTTAATTCCTGAAGGACCTTAGCGATCGTTTCCAAATTCCCTTCATAGACAGGACGATAGCCACGTAGCTTTACCTCTTGGGGATATTGATAATCAAACGAAGCAGCAAAGACATCTTTAGCGACATCAACGACCACAGGACCAGGCCTTCCGGTACGCGCAATATAAAAAGCTTCTTTTAAAACCCCAGGTAAATCCTCAACATTCTTGACCAAATAGTTGTGTTTCGTAATCGGGGTCGTGATACCACGAATATCTGCCTCCTGAAACGAATCCCTACCGATTAGTGGCACAGAAACTTGACCCGTAATTGCCACCAAAGGAATCGAATCCATGTAAGCGGTCGCAATTCCTGTCACTAGGTTGGTGGCTCCAGGGCCGGAAGTAGCAATGACCACCCCAACCTTTCCAGTCGCCCGGGCATAACCATCGGCAGCATGAACTGCCCCTTGCTCATGCTTCGTTAGAATATGATTAAAGTTTGCTTGGTACAAGGCATCATAAAGTGTTAAGACTGCCCCACCAGGATAGCCAAACACCACGTCGACTTTTTCATTGTTCAGAGACTCTATAATTGCCTCTGCTCCAGTTATATTCAAGATAATGTTCCTCACTTTCTTATTAACGAAGCAGCAATGACTACATCTTCTTTCCCACCCTAAGCTACTGCAGTTACATATTATTGTATTTCAAATAGTCATTTATTTCAACGAGCTTCTGTCTTCAACGCTAACTTCCTAAAGAAAATTTGGCTGGCGCCCACGAAGACACTGTCTTCGCGCGAAGTTAACCTTCTCGCAGACACTGTCTTCGCACGTGTAAACCAGCATGCAGCCTTGCGAAGGCGGCCGCCTTAGTTGCCCTTATACTTCCAGAAGTATATAACGAAGTTATACTTTCTGACTAGCACAAAAAAGAAAAAGCTTACTTTTTACAGTAAGCATTGTCTTTTGGTCATCATGATTTTCCCTATTCCTAACGAGAACAAGAAAGTAGTGAATTACATTTTTCCAAAAAAATCCTGATACTTTTCTCCTCCTCCCGTTTTTTATCAAGCGTCATGTCTCCTCTTCCCAATCTGTCACATAAGCCGAGTAAGGCTATCTCATCTATGGAAACCTCTGAGACCATTTTTCGTATATCCGCAAAAGGCAAACCCTTTGTAACAAAAAGTATCTGCATATGCCACCTAACCATTTTGGAAACTTGATTAATAAATTCATCTTCGCTGGTTAATTCCTTAAGAAATTCAGAGGCAAGCCGCTCTCCCCATTTATCATGGTCATATGAGGTTATTTTCCCCTTGGTTAACTTGGTTGTGGATGCTTTACCTAAATCATGAAGCAAAGCAGACCACATAAACACTTTAGGATTCTTACTAAGATGTCTCCTTTCCCCTGCATTATCTAGCACTAACATTGTGTGGTTCCATACACTACCTTCCGGGTGATATTTTGGAGATTGGGGTATTTTCATTAAATCACCCAGTAGCGTGTAAGGATATTTTTCGTTAAATATTCCCGTTTTTGCTAATTCATTAAAGTAGCTTGACGGTTTATGGTGGCTCATCAGATGAGCATCAAATTCTTGATATGTTTGCATGTAATTTGCTCCAATGAAAAAAATATTTTAATTCTAGGTTTACCCAACCTCTTTAATTCAATGCATTTCCAGAGCAACCTCTTTACTAAAGATGGATATCACTAATTACCCTACAATTCTTCGAAAAGAATAAGGGAATTTCTTCTTCGGGAGCTGGTTTAGCCAAAAAGAAACCTTGTACTTTATCACACCCTTTGGTCCGAAGAAAATCCAACTGAGACTTAGTTTCTACTCCTTCTGCTATGACCTTCAGACCAAGATTTTGAGCCAGCTGAATAATGGTCAGAACTATAGCCTGTCTATTTAAACTCTCATTTATCTCAGAGATAAATGAGCGATCGATCTTTAACGTATTCAATGAAAAACAGCTTAAATAGCTAAGAGACGAAAAACCAGTACCGAAATCGTCTATAGCAAGATGAATCCCCATAGTCTTAAGTTTCTTGAGAATGTCCACACTTGCCCTTACATTTTCCATGCTGAGGCTCTCGGTGATCTCTAGTTCCAACCACTGGGGATCCAAATTTGTTTCTTGGAGAATCCTTGCAATCTGCTGAACAAGATCTTTTTGCCGAAATTGGCGCGCCGAAAGGTTAACTGATATTCGCACAGGAGGGTAACCCAATTCCTGCCAGAGTTTATTTTGGGCACATGCAGTTCTCAAGACCCATTCTCCTAAGGGCAGGGTTAAACCGCTATCTTCGGCAATCGAAATGAACTTCCCAGGAGGAAGAAAGCCACGATCTGGATGTTTCCAGCGCAGAAGTGCTTCCATCCCACATAACTGACCGTCGCCCAAACAATACTGTGGCTGGTAATAAAGGATAAACTCTTTCCGTTCCAGAGCTTGACGCATCTCATTTTGAAAGGCAAGTTGCTTCGCCATACGTTCATTCAAGGCGCGTGTGTAGAAGTTATAGTGATTGCGCCCATCAGCTTTAACCTGATACATAGCCATATCAGCATGTTGAATTAGAATCTCAGAATCTTCTCCATCTACCGGGTAGAGAGCTATCCCTATGCTTGCAGTGAGGTAAACCACCTGCTTAAAAAGCGTAAAAGGGGGTGCCAGAACATCTAAAAGTTTTTGAGCAACGCGGGCTGCATGTTGTTCAGAAGGCAATTTAGGTAGCAGGATAAGAAACTCGTCCCCCCCTTGTCTGGCGACCGTGTCTTCCTGACGCAAAGCTACTTTAAAACGTTCTCCGACCTGACAAAGCAAACTATCCCCTGCAGCATGCCCGAGTGTATCATTTACCAGTTTAAAACCATCTAGGTCAACAAAGAAGACTGCCACTTGCCCCTGTTGGCGGCGTGCCTGAAGGATGGCTTGCATAATACGCTCTTTTAATAATTGGCGATTTGGTAAGTCAGTTAGTGTATCGTGATGAGCCTGATGTGACAAACGACGAAGGAGTTCCCGTTTTTCAGTAACATCACGAAAGACAAGAACCGCACCAATCACCTGCCCATCCCGATCGCGGATAGGCGCTGCTGAGTCATCAATGTAAAATAACTGTCGTCCGGCCCGATGCCGAAGTACCGCATGATTGGACAATTCAACCACGCGGCTTTCCTGGAGACATTGCCAAACTGGTGGAGCCATTGGTTGTGCAGTGCTTTCATGAAAAATGTCAAATACTCTCTCAACCGTTAAACCCTGTGCTTCATCATTCGTCCACCCCGTCATCATTTCAGCCACGGGATTAAGATATGTAACCTTGCCTTGGACATCAGTCGTAAGTACAGCATCTGCAATCGAGGCTAAGGTCACCTGAGCACGTTCTTTCTCCTGCCAGAGTGTCTTTTCGTGTAAAATTCGTTGACTAACATCATCATATAGAACGACTACATTGCCAGTAGCCACCTTATAGATAACCCCTTCGCTCCAACCAGAAGCACGTTGATTATCATAATAAATGGCAGGAAATTCAGCCCTCTCTCCTGTACGGAAAACTTGATGCATGAGCTTAAAAATCCCTAATTCTTTGACTAGCGGGAAAACCCTAGAAACTAAAGAGCCAATCGCTTCTTTACGGGATATCTTTTCAACGCGTTCAGCTGCCCCGTTAATATCTGTACAAATAAAGTCCTGCCCATCATCCGTTAATTTAAACACTACGACAGCACTGTTCATAGTTTCAAACATATCTCGAAATTGTTCTTCACTGATACGCAAGGCCCTTTGGTTTGTCATACGTTCGCTGATATCCTGCTTCACAGCAATAAAATTCGTAATCTCTTGACCCTCTGATTTTACTGGGGTGATCGTCATTTCTTCACTGTAATGTGTTCCGTCTGCACGGCGGTTAACCAGCTCTCCCTGCCAGATTTGACCGGCCAAAATGGTTTCCCACATCCGTTCGTAGAAGACTTGATCTTGATATCCTGAATAAAGAAAATGGAGAGTTTTTCCCAACACGTTCTTCAGTTCATAGCCCGTCAGATTAGTAAAGGCAGGATTGGCCCAAAGTATTTTTCCTGTACCATCCATAATGATAATAGCATGGGTAACAGCTGTGAGAGCCGTGTTCTGAAGGTGGAGTTTTCGTCGTACTTCATCCGTCCAGAGAGCCAAATCAAGTTGATCCGCAAAGGCTTGCATTCGCTCTATCCTTGGGCTATCAAAGTACTCTTCATTCCGCGAATATATAATGAGAGCTCCTAAAACCCAACTATTGGAGGAAATCGGAAAAATGGCCACTGACCGCAATGAGCGATTTTTATAGATCCAATTCCAAGCTTCATTATAGGGATTATCTTTCAAGTTGTATATTTGGGGTTGGTCGCTACGAACCGCCTTACCGAAACCTCCCTTTCCTTGCAGGGTTTCATCCCAACGCATTTGGAAAGATGTGACCTCTCCACTCGTCAAACCGCATTGAGCGACAATCCGCGAGGAGCCGTCATCCTCTTTCATCGCCACATATGCGACTGGATAACCCAAGGTTTGAACCAATTCGTTGCAGAGGTATTTGAAGATGTCCGAAAGAGGTTGTTCAGTCAGGACACGTTGCGTAATTCCGTAGAGAATACTTTCCCGAAGTTCCGTGTATTTTAGTTGACGAATTCTGGCTAAGCTTTCCTCCAATTGCTCCTGCAGTTGAACCGATTCACTGATATCCGAAAGCGCCACGGCACACCCGTCAAAGACTCCATTTTCAGCAAAAGGATAAGCAACAACCAAAGCAAAAAATGCACTTCCATCCGGTCGATAAATTTTTTTCCCTTCCACACGAACTACCGTTTGGGTTGCCTGTGCTCGATCAAAAAAACACACATCATCATCTTGTATCTTAAAGGGATCATGTAAATCATTATGAGTTCGTTTCCCTAGAGTTTCTGACTTATTCCACCCTAAAAGCTTCTCTGCCTCTGGATTCAGATATTGCACTACCCCATTTCGGTCAAAAAGCAACAGACCTTCCGCTAGATCATACGCTAGCGCCTGTATTTTTACCTCATTTATCTCAAACTTATCCACACCCTACACTCCCCTGGAGAAACTATCTCATTTCCTAGTGTTCATTCACCACTCATGATGCTAGCGATGAATAGTTAAATCATACTTCTACATATCTCCTAAATATTCCTTTATCAGTGAATACATGCTGACGTTATTTCTATTGATTCGACAAATAAAAAAAGCAATCAAGATTAACCTGATCGCTTTCGCTAGCTCCACTCATTCTTAATTTTTTTATCTTAGTTAACAAGTCCACTAAAAATAGTTTCTCTTATCACTGACTCAATCATTGTATGGGAATTTCAACGGTTGCAATTGCAGTTCTTAAACTTAAAGGATCAGGAATTATCGCTAATTTATATGTCTGAGCACCTTTCATCACCTCATACCCTAATTCGCCCGTCATCTTTCCTCCTGCTGGAATTGTCCCGTCTATCGCATCTTTAACTGAAAGAAAAGCTCCCATACTAAAGTCTTGCCTTCTGCCCTCCTGATCTTTCAGGTTAAAGCCGATCATACTTCTAATCTCAGCATCAGAACTTCCTTGATTTTCAACAGTAAGACCCACAAGAAGAAATGTTCTACCATCTCTTGGTGGTTTGATTCTATCTGTATCCCCGTCGGAAGTCCTTATGCTGTTTATCGTGTATTGAAGATTTCCCATCTTAAACGCTTCTCCCACAACGTAAGTCTCATGTTGATTTATTGTTAAAGTCTGCTTCGTTTTAGCTACTAGAGCGTAACCCCCTAATAAGACGAGCATCATACCCATCGAAACTAGGAGAACAAGTAAACCATTTTGGTTCTTATGGCAGTACCACCGTTGTCTTTCTGCCCCATTTATTTCTACTAGTTTAGACATGTCTTAACCTCCTCATCGCCTTTTAGGTCGCCAAGAAACACAAAAACTAACGTAATACCTTGTTATTTGAAGATTAGCACAAAGGCAAACGTTCTGTCTATAGCTCCCGTATATAGTATCATTAATATACGATATGGCGATTTCGGGGGATATTATGTGATTATGTCGAAGTTTGGAGTCTCTTGTATTTATTTAACGAATCGCACACATTAGTCATACTTATAGTTCCTATAGGAATTTATTATAATAGTAAAATCAAATAATAAAGACGTGTCCTTCAAACACTTCAAAAAATGATAAACTTCAGTATTATGAAGAAAGAGACTATAATATAGTAAAATGCCAGCGAGTTCATTCAACTAAGTTGAACATCGAATATTTGGGACTGATAAAACGACGCAAGTCATATGTATTTCTTGAGGAGGGGTAAAATGCATAAAGCTAGTCCCGCACTTGAAGGCCAGATATGGAATAAGACTTTCTTCTTAATTTTGACAGTATCTTTTTTAATGTTTTTATCAATGTACATGCTCCTGCCAACACTTCCCTTATATGCCCAAACCCTAGGAGGTAATGAAACTGTTGCCGGCACAATTGTTGGCTTGTTTACTCTTTCGGCTGTTTTGGTTCGCCCTTGGTTTGGAAACTTACTTGACA
>DAIEHY010000096.1 GCA_027353165.1 Desulfosporosinus sp. | reverse complement strand
TAAACTAATCTTTGAACGTGGAGGTCGAATCCTGGGCGCCCAAATAGTTGGTTCCCAGGGTGTCGATAAACGAATCGATGACATCGCTGGAGTAATCCGTCGCCAAGGCACTGTGTATGATCTCCAGGAACTTGAGCTGGCCTATGCTCCACCCTTTTCATCAGCTAAAGATCCGGTTAACATGGCTGGCTACGTGGCTGAAAACATTATCAATGGAGATTTCCGTACGATTCATTGGCATGAACTAAGAAAAACTAATAAAGAAAATGTATGTATCGTCGATGTACGGACCGAAGAAGAACGAAAAGCTAAATTCATTCCTGGTTCGTTGCATATACCGATTGATGACCTTCGAAGCCGCTTATCGGAACTCCCCCAAAATAAGGATATCGTCGTTTACTGCGAGATTGGGTTACGTGGCTATTTAGCTTATAGAATTTTAACTCAACACGGATTTACACAAGTCAAGAATTTAAGTGGAGGCTGGGTCACTTATTATCCAGCTGTCTTCGGATAAGGTTTCAACGATTTAGTGGAAAAGAATTCTTACAACCGTTTATCTAAAGCACGAAACTGGATTGCTTCAGCTAAATGCTCTGGAAAAATATCTACAGAACCCCCTAGGTCAGCGATCGTACGGGCAACCCTTAAAATCCTATCGTGAGCACGGGCACTAAGATGTTGGCTATCAAAAATCTTTTGCAAAAGAGACTCCCCACTCGGATTCAACTTGCCAAATTCTTTGGTTTCTTTTGCCGTCATCTCCGCATTGGTTTTTACAGACCCTAGACGGGCCCATTGTCTCTGACGGGCCGTCATTACTCGCTCCCTAACAACACTTGACGACTCTTTATCTAGATTATTCTTTAACTCAGAATAATTCAGCCTTGGCACTTCAACATGCAGGTCAAAGCGGTCTAAAAGTGGTCCCGAGATTCTTCCACGATAATTTTGGATTTGCAAAGGGGTACAGTGGCACACCTTTCCTTGATCCCCGAAAAAACCACACGGACATGGGTTCATACTAGCGATGACACTGACGTGGGCAGGATATGTGATACTTCCTGATTGCCTAGTAATTGTCAATTCTCGATCTTCTAGTGGTTGCCGTAAGCATTCTAATACTTCACGTGCAAATTCTGGGAGCTCATCTAAAAACAGGACACCGTGATTTGCTAAACTTAACTCTCCTGGGCGCAGGTTCCTTCCCCCTCCAATTATTCCTACCTTAGTAACCGTATGGTGAGGACTTCTAAAAGGACGATATTGAACTAAAGAACCGTTACAATTTAGCATTCCACAAACACTGTAGAGCTGGGTGACCTCAATGCTTTCCTTTTCGCTTAATTGAGGAAGTATCCCTGAATATGCCTTAGCCAATAACGTCTTCCCTGACCCCGGTGGTCCCACTAAAATCACATTATGCCCACCCGCAGCTGCTATTTCTAAAGCCCTCTTCGCATGTTGTTGTCCGTGAACATCTGCCCAATCCACGTTGAGTCCTTTATATAACTCTGGTTGAGGAGTGCTAGATAGTATATCATCCTCAAAGCCTTCCATGGTTTCTACCCCCATAACAACTTGTGCCAGAGTGCCTGTACTATGTGTTTCTAACTCAGTCACTAAACGAGCTTCCGCCAGATTGTCTGGAGGAACAATCAGGCATAGAGTTTCGCCAATCTGACCCCTGTCTAAGCTAGATTCAGTATTTTCACGATCAAGAGTTATGGCCATAGTGAGTACTCCTGGAACTGGTCGGAGACTCCCTTCCAAAGAAAGCTCGCCAGAAAAAACATACTGTCCCAATGATAATGACTGGCACTGACCTGTTGCAGCAAGTATTCCTATCGCAATTGGCAGATCAAGACCTGATCCTTCTTTGCGCAAATCTGCAGGAGCCAAATTAACCGTTACCCGCTGTAAGGGGAACTGGTAACCGGAGTTTCTTATCGCAGAGCGAACTCGATCCCGAGCCTCTCTTACGGCTATATTCGGAAGACCAACTATGTCAAAACTTGGTAATCCGTTCGCCACGTCAACTTCCACACGAATTAAATGAGCTCGTAACCCTAAGACTGTCATCCCATAAACAGCAGCGAACATCCTATCTCCTCCTTATAAGATAGAATGTTCGCTTCATTACTCCATATTCCTTCCATAATAACCTAAATATGTCTTAGTCAGTATGCCAACTGATTACTTGAATACCTTAAAGGCTAAAACGAAGATAACCATTAGTACTACACCTAGCCCAAACGTAATGGAGATAAGTTTTTTCTCCACAGGAAGTAAATCGTACCACTCATCTTCGGCGAGTACTTCTTGAACATTTACGGATGACTGTTGAGAGGTATTGGTTTGAACTTTTGGCATATCGAGAACCTCCTTTGTTATCTTTTAGACTAGCCACCGATTACCGGCGGAGTGATGCCGTGGTAGAAAAGCCAAGAGACTAGTAGTCCGACCCAGATAATAAATCCAAACAGACAGATGACATATACCCCTACAATACGTCCCATCCCGGCGGCCCAGAGCTTGCGTACGTTAGTAATCATACCAATCGAGAAGAAACATAAAGCAAAGAAGAATGTCCTCAATGCGTTAGCTTGATCTGCCCCTACTGACGCCGCCTTAACGATGCCTGGGCTATTTAAACCCATCACAAGCAGGAGCAAAAAAGTTAGAGCAAAACCGATAATAAATTTGGGGAAACGGTCCCAGATTTCTCCCGCTGAAACCTTATCGCACCGAGTCTTACTTCTATCGATCCCGAAAACACACCATACTACTGCAAGAATAAAGGCCCACACGCCAATAAATACATCAATAAATACTTTGGTGGTGGTGGCAACCATCAGTATCCAGCCTTCTTCCCATCGAATCCCCAGATCTGTCAGGGCTTTGGCACGAATCATCGAATCAGCAATTGCCCCACTGGACACCGCTCCTCCGTCGCTCTTCACGGCCAAGCCCATCCAGGAGCCGGCTACCATTGGTTCGTGAAAGAGCCATGTCTGAGCCATTAAGGGCAAAATCAGCATTTCGACGGCTACAAAAACAATAATAACAGCCGACAAAATTACGGGTACTAAGGGACGTGCTCGAATAGCTGCGGCTGTGGCAATGGCTGCTGAAACCCCACAGATCGAGACGCCGGAAGCTAAAGGTGCCGCCCATTCTGGCGTAAACTTAAAGAATTTGCGGGCAATAAAATAGGTAACCGGCCAATAAATTAAATAGGCTTCAATCACGGCGCATAATCCCCGGATGATAACCGTATTGGCCAACCCTAGAGCACTAACTGTCTTAATGCCGATTGCTGCACCTAGAATCACAATTCCTGTTTTAATAAACCATTCGGGCTTGGCTGCCTCCCCTAAAAATTTGGCAAAGCCTTCGAAAAAATTCCCAATAATAAGACCGGTAATCATGGCAATAACAAAACCCATTTCCCCCAGACTCATAGACCAGGGAATTTTAAGGCTAGCCTGTTTATCTGGGGTGGCGGCAATGTAGCCATTGTTGCCTAAAAACAGGCAGAGAAAGGTAATCCAGAAAATAACGGTAAAACCAACAATGAATTTTTTAACCTTTGCGCCCATTGCTACTGCGCCAATAGTCGTAATCACCATCAAAAACAAATACGTTAAAAACGCTGAATAAATCCCTGGTAAATTTTTAAAGGTGTTAGACACCGGTACCATTGCTTTGGATGAATCTACCCAAACATTGAATTTAACCACCCATCCTAACAATTCTACTCCAAAAACCGGGCCCATACTCAGTAAAAAGATAAATAACCCAAGCCAAACAGCCCACCAGTCTTCACTTTTGAGCATCGACTTTTTCTCAAAAAGCTCATTACCTTGTGCGATCATATCTTTCTTCCTTTCTTTTAGTAAAGTTTATAAAATGTTTCATATCTACTGCAAACTTACCCCCAGTCAGTCTTTGTGTACCACAATTCACTGTGGAACTTCACAATCAGGCCTAGGCCGATTCTTTTATTCATTGATTCACCTCCTCCTTATGAATTTTTTCACAATAATTGTATTCTACAGTATTTTATTAATTCCTTTCCATTATTAGATAATTTTTTCCTTATTTTCCCTGTTTTTCTTTATATTTTTTTATATTATCGACAATGGCAGATTTTAAACGCACATTTGGACAAATTCTCTAAAAGGAAAAGACCGTTCCTATGCACAATAGAAATAACGCATTAAGCATTCTTATTATTAAAGATATGCTTAATGCGTTATTTTAGAATTTACACAACTATTACCCATGTCGACTTAAGAAATGGCTCAAATCCATTCCAAATTAACAAGAGGACGGCAGAGAGGACATTCGTGGAAGTTCAATCCAAAAAGTTGTTCCCTCTCCCATATCGCTTTCAACCTTAATATTTCCTCCATGAGCTTCAACAATTTGACGCACAATGGCCAGTCCTAAGCCCATCCCCCCATCTTTGCGGGAACGTGCCTTATTAACTCTGAAAAAACGATCAAAAATGTAGGGCAAGGCTTCTTTGGGAATTCCCTCTCCCTCATCTTGGACAGCTATCCGCACTTGATTTTGTTCTAGGACTATATACACTCTTACTGTCTTTCCACTTGGGGTGTGGCTTAAAGCATTATCCAAAAGATTAATAAAAACTTGCAGAAGTCGATCCGGATCTGCATAAAGTTCACCTGAAGTTTTAGAAATATCAAGATTAACGCTTAACTCCTGTGCCCTCCCCTGAAAACGTTGTTCAATATCGGCCATAAAACTTTCTAAATCTATAGCAATCGGTTGTGAAATCTGGCCTTGTTCAAGTCGATTAATGTCTTGTAAGTCATGAACTAAGCGAGCTAGGCGCTTGGCCTCTTCAAAGACCAAATCAAGATATTCCTCTTGTTGATCTTTAGGGATTACACCGTCCTGAATAGCTTCCAAGTAACCTTGAATCAAATGTAAGGGGGTTCTTAATTCATGTGTCACACTGGCCAAGAACTCCCGGCGGGATTTTTCCGCTCGTAAAGAAGCTGTGACATCACGTAAAACTGCGACATGCCCGCCCAACCCTTCTTTATCTGCCATTGGGGCCATTACTACCTGTAATACTTGAATTCCAAGCGAAATTGTTGCAAAGTTCTCCAAAGGATTGTTGCTTAGGACCATTGTCTGAAGGAATTTAACAATTTGGTCCTTTCGTTCTTGAATTTCAACGTCGTTTTCTTGCCATAATCCTTTGGCAGAATCATTAGCATATAGAATCGTTCCGCCACAACTTAGCATCACGACCCCATCACTAATCCCTTCAATGATTCCTTGCAGTAAGTTTTTCTCTCGCGAAAGCCATTCCATGTGGTTTTTAAGGCTTTCCCCCATGGAATTTAATGCTTCAGCCAACTCTCCAATCTCGTCGTTACTGGCCACTCCCATGATAGGCATAAAATCTCCTTGTGCCATTCGGGTTGCGCCCCTTTGCATTAAGGCTAGCGGACGTGTGACTTGTCGTGCAAAAAAAAGGCTGACGACTGTAGCTAAGAAAACTGCAATCAAAGAAGCATAGAGAATAAGTCGACGAAATGTCGCGATACTTTCTTGAATAGGAATCGGGGAACTCCCTAATAAAACAACCCCTTGTACGGGCTTTAACCCAACTGGAGCAGCAGCAAGTAACATAGTTTGGGCTCCACCATTAACTGGTAAAGCCTGAATCGAAATGGTTTTCCCCATTAAAACTTCTTCTAAGTACGTCTTGGTAAAGAAATCCGAGGGACGTAGGTTACGAGACCAGCCACTGATCGGACTCCCACCCAAACCTCCAAGATGCCATTCTATAACATTTTGTTGCTCTTGAGTCGTGATAGAACCAGACATTAGAATTATATTTCCATCCGGATCGAGTAGTACCAATTGGGTTCCCGAAGTAATTCTAAGTTGCTCTAGCAAGTTTAGCCTTCCGCTCCAACTTGGTACTTTGGCAAGTTGCGTTGAAATTTCTGTAGCTTCAAAACTTAGTGCCTCTAATTTTTGTTTCAAGTAGAAATCTCCAAAAAGCCAAGTAATTGTAAGCCCTAATCCACCAAGAACTGTGAGAATAAGGACGGCCATTGCTAACCAAAGCTTGATAGAAATATTCCATGTATAGCGCCTTTTCAACGGTTTAACACCTATCTTTTCTACTTACATTGCTCAAACGTTGTCAGTTAACCTGGTCCGAATCAAATTTATAACCCACACCCCATACAGTCACCAACATCCGCTTAACATTAGGATGGGCCAATTTCTCCCTTAACTTTTTAACATGCGTGTCCACTGTACGTGCATCTCCATAAAAATCATATCCCCAAACTGTCTCCATTAACTGTTCGCGTGAGAATACTCGTCCACGGTTCTTAGCTAAAAAGTAGAGCAAGTCGAATTCTAGAGGAGTCAAACTAATCACATCATCCCCTATACTTACTCGGTGTCGTTCTTTATCTATACACAGTAGACCAGCGCATATCTCCGTAGTAACCGGATGGAGTTTTCCTGTCGAGCGACGCAAGAGGGCTTTAACGCGTGCAACTAGCTCTTTTGTACTAAACGGTTTGACGAGATAATCATCTGCACCTAGTTCGAGTCCCAGCACACGGTCAAATTCTTCCCCTCGTGCAGTCAACATAATAATTGGAATCGAAGAACTCTCACGTACTTCCCGACAGACGCGCCAGCCATCAACGTCCGGCATCATAAGATCTACAATTAGAAGGGAAAATTGATGAGCCCGAAACTTTTCCAAAGCTACTCGCCCATCTTGGGCTTCCTCAACGGTATACCCCTCTCGTTCAAGATATAACCGTACTAAGCTTCGAATTTTTTCTTCATCATCCACAATTAAAATCGGATCCAACTGCAAAACTCTCCTTTGGTATTAACGATTATTCCTGTAAAAAACTTAATAATTATTACTAGTTTAACAGCCATTTGTGAAAATTGTGTGATCAAATTATGGTCCCTTTATAAAGCTGCCTTAATCCAGTTTACTTCTGAGTTTTCCCCAATCTGGCGAATTGCAACCACATCAAATCTTAGGTTAGGCCAGTTTCTATACCCCTGTTGGATTATGTAATAAGACCCAATACTGCGTAATCTATGTGCCTTAGCAGGGGTTATACTCTCCTCACCCCACCCTCTGTAAGATGAACGGCGAGTGCGTACCTCGATAAACACCAAGGTTTCACCATCCCGGGCGATAATGTCCATTTCTCCTTTTGGACAGCGATAATTCCGGGTAACTATCCATAACCCTGAATCTTTTAAAAAACGAGCGGCAAATTCTTCGCCGGATTTTCCTAAGGACTGTTTATTCTCCACAGAAGTTCACAGCTCCTTTATAACTTTCGTAGTACAAAATGGACAGCAAAAGCTGTCCATTTTGATAACTTGTCGATGCTAATTGAAAAAATTACTATCGATCAAAATTCATTATTTTAATGCGCTGCTTACCTAAATAAACTTTGAGCAGCAGCGATCGCCATCTGAGCCAACGGGGTTGGATAAAGACCGATCACTAGTGTTATTAACATCGTAAATACCAGCGTAAACTTCAAGGCTCCATGGACGGGTACATCCGGTAACCCTTCACCCTCGTTGAGGAACATGACTTTGACGACCGAAAGATAATAGTAGACGGACACCATGCTCATCACGAACCCTATATAGGCGATCGCGGTATACCCTTGATCCATCACTGCGGAGAAGAGATAAAACTTACCGACGAATCCGGCCAGCGGTGGAATCCCCGCTAAGGATAATAAGGAGGCCGTCATGACCACCGCTGCTAATGGAGATCGGCGCCATAAGCCGGCAAAGTCCTTGATTTCATCACTGTCTTGTCGTTCAGCCACGTGTGTCGCCACTGCAAACGCTCCCATATTCGCGAAAACGTAGATCATGGCGTAAAACAGGACCCCTTTTATACCGGCTACCGATTCTGCAATAATACCCACCATTAAATAACCGGCTTGAGCAATGCTCGAATAGGCCAACATCCGTTTAATATTGGTTTGCGGAATGGCAATTAAGTTCCCCAAAATCATCGTCATGGCCGCTAAAACGATCA
>DAIEHY010000095.1 GCA_027353165.1 Desulfosporosinus sp. | reverse complement strand
GCGGAGAGAGTTCACTTTTACAAAACAGACAAACGAGTTAATCCCAAGCAAGAGGAACCGTTTTGGTTTTCAATCGGTAAGTTACCTGTTTTGGTATCTGCTCCTCATGCAGTAAGGCATTTTAGACAAAAGAAAATCAAAATGTCCGATCAATATACCGGTTCGATCGTGTACCTGTTGAGTCAATTAACAGGCTGTCATGCAATCGCAACGACAAAACTATATGGCGGAGATCCCAATATGGACGCACCTTGCCTATATAAGGAAAAAATCTCAGAGATCATACGTCGAGAAAAAGTTAAATTCGTCCTTGATATCCACGGAGCAGCTGGGGAAAGGGATTTTGATGTCGACTTTGGCACAGATAGTGGAAGAACTCTGTTGTTAGAGAAGGAAGTAATGCTTCAAACGCTTGAGAGGAACTTTCAAATGTTTGGCTTCAACAAGATCTCTCATGATTACTTTGCCGCTTCAGGCCCGAACACGGTAGCCAATTTTGTGGCTCGTGAACTTAAAATTCCCGCCGTGCAAGTGGAAATTAATAAGAAATATAGAGTGCCAGCTCAAAACTCCCAAGGGTTTCATCGGATTATAGGGGCATTTGTTCAAGTTATTACAGAATTAACGCGCTAGGGAAAAGATAACGATGATAGGATTAAGGTCAGTGATCGAGGGTTTTTAATGTAAATTCAAAGAGGATCGGCTATAATTAGAATAAGACAAATTATAGGAGGTTGGGGCATGCTTATAACAACAACACCGTCAATAGAGGGCCGTAAAATTATATCTTATTTAGGTATTATTACTGGGGAAGCAATCATGGGAGCAAATATTATGCGAGATATTTTTGCTAGCATAACGGATGTCATCGGGGGACGTTCTGGGGCTTATGAAGAAAAGTTACAAGATGCTCGTCGTATTGCTTTGCAAGAATTGGAAGAACGTGCTGCACGATTAGGCGCGGATGCTGTGGTAGGCATTGATCTGGATTATGAAGTAATCGGTCAAAGTGGTAGTATGTTAATGGTAAGTGCTTCGGGTACAGCCGTACGATTGGAATAGATTATTTATTTGACAAGCTAGTATAATTCATGTAAACTAACCTTGTTGAGAGGGAGTAGTTTAATTACAAAGGCAACATACCCGGTGGGGAAACTCACCTGACTTTGTAAACCGTAGTGGTAACGAGACTTTTGACATGGCCTATTTAAGGCTGTGTCAAAAGTCTTTTTGTTTATCACCGCGGTGACTTAATGGTTAGAAACAAAAAGTAAGGAGTGGTTATTTCGCTTATAATACTATTATTGTAAAGGGCTGTAACTTTATTAAGTAAAAGGAGGATATAAACGTGGATTATTTCCAAAAGGAAGTTGAAGACGTCATCTTAGAATTAAAAAGTAATGAAGAGATGGGTCTAACCACTTCTGAAGCTGAAGCGAGGACCTTACGCTATGGTAAAAATGTTTTTACCCCCAAAGAGAAGGGAAGCATTTTTGCTAAGATATTCGATAGTCTCAAAGAACCCTTAATTATCATTTTGTTAATCTCTGGGTTGATATCTCTGGCGATGGGTCATATCCCGGACGGAATCGGTATTTTTGTCGCCGTCTTAATCGCCACGTCGATTGCCGTGATCCAAGAGGGTAAATCGGATAAAGCCTTTGAAGCCTTATCAAAGCTCAGTGAAGATGTTCAAGTGAAAGTGATACGAGAGAGTAAAATCGCCTATCTTTCACAAAGTGATCTTACCATGGGGGATATCATTCACTTGGAAACAGGGGATAAAGTTCCTGCCGATGCCAGGGTCATACATTCTTCGAATCTTGGGATTGACGAATCGATGCTCACTGGCGAAGCTGAAGGAGTATCTAAACAATCTGGTAAAATCGACCGAGAAAATTGTCCTTTAGCAGAACGAAAAAACATGCTATATTCTGGGACTATGGTGACCGAAGGACGGGTAATAGCGATTGTCACGGCTATTGGGGATCAAACCGAGATGGGCAAAATCGCCAATGAACTCAAAGAAGAAATCACGTCGGAGACTCCTCTTCAACAAAAACTAGCGGACCTTGGTAAGAGAATTTCTATTATCGGATCCATTGCTGCTGCTGGTATATTCCTTTTTGAGTTATTTACTATGTATAGACAAGGTATCCTCGTGTTTGATAATATTGGGGCCGCTCTTCCAGGAATTAAAGACGCCTTTGTCACTTCTGTAGCGCTCATTGTGGCGGCCGTGCCGGAAGGATTGCCAACCATGGTGGCCATTACCTTGGCCTTCAATATGCAGAAAATGGCTAAGAACAATGCCTTGGTTCGCAAATTGATTGCCTGTGAAACAATTGGTTCGGTCAATGTCATATGTTCCGATAAAACAGGAACTTTGACAGAAAATAGGATGACCGTAGTTGATGTTTGGTGCGATGGAAAAAATGTTCCTGTCGATAAACTACACTGTGATGAAATGCTTCAGAACTTCTGTGTTAACTCGACAGCAGATATTACTAAAAAAGATGATAAATTCGAATTTTTGGGTAACCCGACGGAGTGTTCTTTACTGGTCTGCGCGGATAAGAATAATATCAACTATCTGCATTATCGCAAAGAGTTTGGTGAGCCAATTTCTGAATTCAACTTTACGTCAGCTCGAAAAATGATGTCAACTGCTTATCAGACGGAAAAAGGCTTTAGACTTTATACAAAAGGTTCACCTGAAAAGGTTCTAACAATTTGTAACAGAATTCTTTATAATGGTTCGATTGTCCCGATGACCCAAGAGCATATTGAGGAGATCGAAGCGAGTATACTTTCCCTCCAGAATAATGCTCGACGTGTGTTAGCTTTTGCGTTTAATGACTTCGCTCAGGAACCACAATGGGAGGATATCTACAACATTGAGAAAGACCTCGTGTTTACAGGCTTTATCGGGATTGAAGATCCTTTGCGTTCGGATGTCAAACAAGCGATTGATCAATGTCGTCGTGCAGGAATCACGGTTAAAATTTTAACCGGAGATAATATCAATACGGCTAGAGCCATAGCAAAGCAGCTTGGAATTATTAAGCAGGATTCACTAGTGCTTGAAGTGACAGATATTGAAAACATGAGTGATCAGGAGTTAAAGAGCAAGCTCCCTAAGATCGTGGTTATCGCCCGTTCAAATCCTACCGCGAAAATGAGAGTGGTTAAACTCTTGAAGGAAAACAACGATTCAGTGGTTGTGACTGGGGATGGTATTAATGACGCACCAGCCTTAAAAGCTGCGGATGTCGGAGTTGCCATGGGGATCGCGGGAACGGAAGTATCTAAGGAAGCTGCAGATATCGTTTTGTTAGATGACTCTTTCTCTACGATCGTCAGTGCGATCAAATGGGGACGCGGAATTTATGAAAACTTCCAACGCTTTATTCAGTTTCAACTTACCGTAAATGTGGTAGCCTTTCTCACAGTAATCTTAGCAGAACTGATGGGGTATAAGATGCCCTTTACGACGTTGCAGTTGTTATGGGTTAATATTATTATGGACGGCCCACCAGCTTTAACGCTAGGCTTAGAACCGCCAAGAGAACATTTGCTGGAAAAACAGCCGATCAGGAGAAATGCATCGATTGTTACCAAAGATATGCTGTTTAAAATTGTTACCAATGGTATGTTTATTGTGACCGCCTTACTCATGCTTATGAAAACACAAATTCTTGGCGGGACAGAAGCCCAACAATCAACGATCGTGTTTACTGCATTTGTCTTGTTCCAACTTTGGAATGCCTTTAATAGTCGAGAATTTGGCGTAGCGAGTATTTTCCCCAATATCTATAAAAATAAATTGATGGTAGGGGTCGTCTTTCTGACATTCCTAATCCAGATTCTTGTCACACAGTTTGGTGGACAAGTCTTTAAAACAGTGCCATTGGACATTTTGCTGTGGGTGAAGATCATTGGCTACACCTTTAGTGTCGTTATCTTTGGCGAATTTTTGAAACTGTTGACGAGAGGCTTTCGGGGGATGCTGCCTAATCCCCAAAAGGATTAACATTATCCTTGAAAAGGATAGGGCTAGAGCTTAGTTTATTTGTAATTCTGTCATGATGTTTTGGTGCGCTGTATGGATTAAAAAGATTCCATACAGCGCATTTTCGTCCAGGAATACTTCTTGGGAAAATGGTAACTGAATTACTGTAAAGGCTCTTATAGAATTGTGATATAATAGTTGAAACCCGAGTATGAAGTTAAGGTTGACATCATGGAGGGCATTTATGAATAACGATAAGGTTTATTATCTGTCTAAGATTAAATTCCTGGCTGAATTATCATCCCCGGAATTAATGGAAATCGCCAGTGATTTTCAATGGGAGAACTATGAGCCGGGTGCCGAAATGATGAGTCAGGGTCAGGAAAAGCATTCCTTTTATATTCTGATTAAGGGAAAAGCAGATGTAATCGTTCAAAAAGAAGGAAATCGGACTTGGCGTATTAATACGTTAGTAGCAGGAGATACCTTCGGTGAATTCTCGTTGCTTACTGGTAAAAGCGCTGAAAAAACTGTTCTTTGTCAAGAGAAATGTCAGGTTTTAACTATGGATGCGGAAAGCTTTGCACGCATGCTCCTGCATTGGCCAAAACTTTATCAAGTTTTTATCGGACAATTAGCAGAGGAACTGAATGAAGCAAACCTCACATTATCAGAAGCCAAATATAAGGAGATTTTACGTTCCTCATTGCAACTTACCCAATATAAGGATAAATTTTACGGGCTTTGGGGAGGTGCCCGCACGACAAGTGAGGTTGAACGGAAGCTGGAGGAACTTGCTCACCCCAAGGGACATCTGCTTTTAATAGGGGAACGAGGGACTGGTCGCCAAATGATGGCTTGGTATGTCCATCAACGGCAATCTGGCAATTCAGCACCCTTTGTGGTTGTGGAAGGACGGCGTTTTGATCAGCAATGGAGTGAGTTGATCATCGGGGCTGATGGCAATCAAGATTCTGCGGCTTTTCCCAGCTCCAATCTTTTCGATATTGTTGAGGGTGGAACGTTGTTTATACGGGAAATTAATTTTATTTCTCCGCATACCCAGCTTAAGTTAGCCGAAGCCTTAGCCGTCTACAAAACTAAATGTTATGTTATTGGATGCTTAAATAAAGAACCTGACGATTTGGGACGAATTATTATTCCTGAACTTCGGGCATGCTTTGCCCATACTTATGAAATAACTCCTTTACGAGAGCGTAAACGAGATATTCCAATTCTAGCCCAAGGGTTTCTCGAGAAGCTAGCTCAGAAGAACCAGCGAAATGTCCCTACTATAAATCAGGAAGCGACCAGGTTGCTACTTTCTCATGATTTCCTTCAAGGAAATGTATCAGAATTAATTCAAGTCATCGAAAGAGCCTTTCATATTGCGGATCAGGACGTTATAGGGTTAGAACAGATCTTTATTGGTCCAACCTCTCAACAAAACGGTTTTACGCTTAACCTTTTAGCTTGGCCCAGACTGGAAAAGATACTGGTAAGTGGATCACTCATTGGATGGCTACGCCGCGTAGGGGTAGCAGGGTTTTGTGCGCTTGTGCTATTGTTGCTTGTTTCTCCAGATATTGCGATTAACACAAAAATCTTTGCTTTAGTTTGGGGTCTATGGTGGCCAGCGCTCGCCGTTATTTCCCCTTTTTTAGGCAGACTTTGGTGTACCGTCTGCCCGTTTTCTTCGATAATGGATTTTGTGCAAAAAAGGTGGCACATGAACCGGGCGATACCTGAGTTTATTATAAAATATGATTATCTTCTAGTTAGTTTTTTGTTTCTCTTTATCTTCTGGGTTGAAGTGGTGACTGGAATGCGTTATAACCCAAGTTATACGGCCATTTTACTAATTTCTATCCAAGTCACGGCGATTCTCATTGCAATCTTTTTTCCACGACATACTTGGTGTCGGCATTTTTGTCCTTTGGGAGGATTTATCGGGACTGCATCCATAGGCTCAATGCTGGAAGTTCGAGCAGATGCCGCAGTCTGCCTAAATAAGTGCACTACGTTTGAGTGTTATGTCGGTAAAGGAAAGGTTTCAGGCTGTCCAATGTCCCAGCATCTTCCGTACCTAGACAATAATTTAGACTGTAAATTATGCTTCAACTGTGTGCGAAATTGTCCGAATGGTTCCGTGCATGTCAATTTAAGGCTGGCAGGTCGGGAGGTATGGCATTTAGTCCGCGTTAACCAGGGATATGTTTTCTTTATCGGGGTAATGTTGGCCATCTTAATTCCTCTCAACTATTTTGAACCCCTCCAAAAAGTATGGTCTCCTACTCTCTGGATTGTGTGGTTTAGCCTGCTTTATTGGGGAGCGGGAATAGCTGGGGGTATACTTGCTTGGCTGATCGCGAAACCGTTTAAAACAAAGGCGGCTTCCCTGAGGGTTAAATTGGTATTTGCTTTAACTCCGTTAGTCCTTGCCGGACATATTATGTATCAAGTAACTTATATTCCGGGAATACGCTCTTTTTTGCTAGGGGGAGGAATCATTACTTCGAACGGTATTTTGCCTTTTTATCTTCCCGCTATAGGACTAGCTCGAGGGATTGCTGCCGCATTCGGCATAGTGTTGACGTTTATAACTGTCGCTATCCTTTTAGTGCGTTCGAAGAAAAAACGAGTATCCGTTTCAAACTAACACGAAATTAGGAACTATCTATAGAAATTAAAGGAGTGGTATTATGAGTTTTCTAAAGGAATTTAAGGAGTTTGCTACCAGAGGCAATGTAATGGATCTTGCAATTGGGATCATTATTGGAAGCGCTTTCGGAAAAATTGTATCGTCTCTGGTCGCAGATATTATTATGCCCCCAATTGGTTTAATTGTAGGGGGGATCAAATTTACTGATTTAAAAATCACTTTAAAAGATGCCATGTTAGACAGTTCAGGAAAAGCTATTCAGGCTGTCACCTTAAACATAGGTAACTTTATTCAGGCTGCGTTTGACTTTCTTATCATCACTGGTGCTATTTTTTTAATTGTTAAACTAATGAATACACTTAACAGGAAAAAGAAAGAAGAAGCATCTGTTGCCAAAGGCCCTAGTGAGGAAGTGCTACTTCTTACAGAGATTCGGGATCTCCTGAAGAAACAGCCATAACCTCAGAATGTTATGAGAGGAATTAGCTAAAGGAGTTTTTTAGATGAATGGTCAGACACGAAGCGATCTCCATGCTGGGGTAATCGTAGATATTGTCTTAAAAGCAGATCAAAGAACAGGGAAACTGACGCGCGGAGTCGTTAAAGATATTTTAACAAACTCACAGAATCATCCAAGAGGGATTAAAGTTCGACTAACTGATGGACAAATTGGCAGGGTTCAAAAAATCCATTTGTAAACTTATTGCAGCTTTTTCACTAGATTTCTAAGGTCCTCAGGAAAGGGTGCTCGTATAACGATGGGGAGCCCTGTCGCAGGGTGTAAAAAGGCATAGACTGAAGAATGCAAGGCTTGGCGTGAAATTAATGTAGTATCCCCTCCATAAAGATCATCACCAAGCAAGGGATGTCCAAACCCCTCACAATGAGTACGAATTTGATGGGTGCGTCCAGTTTCTAAAATAAATTCAAGCAAGGTAGCACTCGGATAGCGATGTAGAACACGGAAAAGTGTCCGAGCAATCATACCCTGAGTTCCGATTTGTCTCTTGATAAAACTATTAGGGGCAAATTCGAGGGGGGCGTCCATTATTCCCTCTGCTTCTAGGACTATTCCCTGTACAAAGCCCACGTACCGTTTGTGAATATGTCCGTGTTCTAGTTGCCAACCAAGTTGTTGATGAGCAAATTGATTTTTGGCGATGACAACAACGCCTGAGGTATTGCGATCAATTCGGTGAATGGGTCGATACAGGCGATTTTCGCCTTTACGCTCCCAATAGCCAATGACTGCATTTCCTAAAGTGTTTGTAGGGTATCGATGGTTTGGATGAACGACTTGCCCGATTGGTTTATTGACAGCTAAGATGTATTCGTCTTCGTAGAGAACTTCAAGGGGAAGGTCTTGACCAGGAATATTAGCTTCCTCGTCAGAGAAAAGTTGAATTGATAACATTTCTCCTTCTTTTCCACGTGCTGTTAGATAGGTAAATCGG
>DAIEHY010000094.1 GCA_027353165.1 Desulfosporosinus sp. | reverse complement strand
GTAAACCCGAGAATTACAGTATGCGACACGTACGTGATCAGCTTACCTAATTTAAGGACACCAAAGAGCATTTTCAAGGAGCCGACCAAAAAAGTAAGTAGAAAGAGGATTTGATAGGCATTATCATGGCCCATATAACTTGTCATGACGCTGGCCACGAGTAAAGCTGAGGAATTCGTAGGTCCTGTGACTAGGTGTTTCGAACTCCCGAATGCCGAACCGAAAATAGCTGATACGATAGCGGTATATAGACCATAAACTGGGTTAAGACCTGCTATTAGCGCATAAGCCATACACTGTGGAATTGCCACAACTGCCCCTGTCAGTGCAGCAATCAAGTCTTTACTTGCATATCCTTTTTTGTAATTCTTAATAGTTCCAATTAAAGGTATGTATTTAAATCGTGTTAAGTGCAAAGAAATTCCCACCTTTCAGGATAAACATGTAAAAGAGAATTTTTTCACTAAAGAGTCTATAAAAAAGTATTCTATACAACAATCCAACGACTTTAACGGATTTTGGCTTCGACTTACCTCCCTCCAGCCTGCAAACTTTTCTATCATTTTAACTCCAAGGTTATCACAATAAGTAGCAAAACAAATCGCAAGCAAGTTTCTTGTCAACAATCTAAGATTATCACTGACATAATATCAAGTCAATATTGTCGTAATCATTATATCCTATGGACATATCGTTTAGGGTTTAAATTTTTGTGTCGAAATTACTCTAATTCTGTAATTAATAATTATCTAACTGCCCTTTTCATGCATTATAAACAGTGTAAGTCTCCGCTGTCGTAAAGGTTTTAAGCGAGCGATATATCACCAATGCCCAGTATTTTAGGGGATTTAGTTATTATTAATCAGTGTTTAATGACTTCTAAGTTACTTATCTTGAATATAGAGCCAAAGACCCTCACATTTTGCCTAATGTGAGAGTCTTTGGCTCCATTATTCAGAATTTTTATGGTTAATGCCTTTAAAAGTTTGTTAGAATAACCCTTTAATAGAGTATTTCCGGATCGAATTCTAACAACGAAAGAAATACTTTTTCAGAAATGGACATCTTCATAAGCTGATTTGATAATATAAAATCATTATGGCTATAATATTAAATTAGAATTTGTCAGATAAATAAAAAATAGCAACACATATTCGCGCGATAAGACTAATGTCACTGCGTGTATGTATTGCATTCTAATTATGAATAATATATACTTCACCAATTTTACCGATTGGATCCTTGGTACACACTAACTCATCATCGCTTCCAAACTCAGGGTGATGAGTACTCTTTCTCAGTGTACCGTCTCCAACATTGTGGCTCATCCGGTGCTTATATTCTCTGGGGCTTTTGATTCTCCTCGAGGCCATCTTGTGATCTTACCTTTAATTATCGACGCTCTTAATCCCAGTTTTAATATTTCCAGATATCTGCTCCATGAACTCCTGAAACCTTGTGTTAGCATTGTTAGAAGACAACACTTGACGATTACGTATGCATGTTTGTTCTAATTCTTTAAGTTTTTCCTGTTCTTCTTTAGTCAATTCTATACCAGCCATTTTCTTACCATGATGTTCTTGTTTAAGTTTCTGCAGATCTTCTACCAACTTGCGTGCTTCTTCATTTTTAAAAAGATCGTACTCTGCCTGCTTAAATTCTTTGTACACGTCTGTTTGTGCAATTGCCTTACCAAGATCAATACTCTTTTGCATAATATCCTTATCCATTCCATGTTTCCTCCTTAAATATTTCAGTCGTTCTTAGAATTAAGGTCATCAACCTTGTGGATTTGTTACCTCAGACAGAAAGGAAAAGAGTACTAGCAGATTTTATCAAAACTTAGGCTTGAGTAATTATGTATAACAAGATTACGATAACATAAATGGGGGATGAATACAAATTCTGAGACACCCAGAGAATTTGCATCCATCCCCTCACTCAATCAGCTATATGGCTTAAAGCACTTAATGTGGCAAGACCCCATCAGCTGAATTTGCCTGAGTATTACTCAACGCCAAACATATCAATGACAGGCTTTTTAAAGACTGACCATTCATTGGTGTTAGGATCCCACTTCATGTTAACAAAACAGTGCCAGTTCTCTTCGTCAAGGGTTGGCTTATCTGTTCTGAAGTAGTATCCAGGCCAACGTGTTTCTTCACGGAAGGTTACGGCGCGAAGGTGAGATTCAGCTTGCCATAATCTGTGTTTATTTTCCCAAGCTCTTAACAGTTCATAGAGATCTCTAGCAGCTAATTTTTGAGAGTCCTCTTTGATGAACTCGAATAATTCTGCTGCACGAGTCAAGGAAGCTTCGTTCATGTTGAAAAATACGTTAGCTCCACCAACATACTCGTCCATGAGTTTTTGTAAGCGATACATGAACTGCTTAGGCATAATGTAGTTGGGGTTAACTTCAGGATCTGTGCTGAAGTTTTTATTGGCTTCGAAGAGTTCGAGAGGCTTGACGATCTCTGCTTTCACGGCTTCAATAACTGCAGGATCAGCTTCTGTCAGCGTATTGTTTTCTATGATATACTTGATAGCTGATTTTGCAGCGATACGACCTTCAGCATGGGTTCCTGAGGAGAACTTGTGAGGGCAAGCACCGGTAGCGTCTCCAGCAGCAAAGAGTGCTGGTACTGTGGTCATTTGAGCATAACCCCAGAAATAGTCTGATCCAGCAGAAAGGTCTTCTGGTCCAGATACCCAGGCTCCTGATGATCCAGAGTGAGAACTGATGAAGTATGGCTCAGTAGCTGCGATTTCAGAAGATCTAACTTCTGGCTCCACGTTGGTAGCAGCCCAGAGTAAGGCTTGAGCAATCGTCATATCGAGGAAATCTTCCCATGCTTCATTCTCTAGCTCTTTCATCTTTTTCTTGAACGCTTTAGCATCATCTTCATATTTTTTAGCTAGGTTTGCGATAGCTTCCTCAGTACGCATGTAGAGAGGTCCTTTGCCCTCTTTGATGTCTAACAAGCCAAGGTGATTACGCAGATTGGCAGGGATCGGTTTAGCTGATCCGTATTTGCCCCAATTTTTCAATTCATCTGCACGGGTTTCCATATAGTTTTCGCCTAATGCATTGGTTGCACGGGATTTGAAGAGTAAGAACCAAGCTCCAACTGGACCATAAGCATCTTTAAAACGGATTGGAACGAAACGAACTTCTTGACAGGTCATTTCTGCTCCGGCCTTCATCGTGAAGTATGCGGAAGAACCTGTGGAGAACGGAGGATACCAAGAACGGCCTGCGCCTTCACCAGTGGATTTAGGTTTGAATACTCCAACCGTTCCACCCATAGCACATAGAGTAGCTTTTGCTTTGAAGACATAGATTTTGTTCTCACGAACACTAAATCCAACAGCTCCTACGCATTTGCCATCTTTCAACAGTGGCTCAGTGATGAAAACTCGCTCATAAATATTTTCTTCACCTAAAGCATTCTTAGCAGCTTCAGCAACGATTACTTTATAGGATTCTCCGCTGATCATAAGTTGCCATTTACCCTCATGAACATAGCCGCCATTTTCATCCTTCCATAATGGAAGACCCCATTTTTCAAACATATGGACGGAGCTATCAACGTGACGGGCAATGTTAGCGACTAAGTCATCACGGGCTACCCCCATCATGTCAGTTTTTACGTATCTAACATAATCTTGAACCGTGTTATTGCCTTCAGCAAGTCCTACATACAAGTTAATAGCTGATAATCCCATTCCAACTGCACCGGAACGTGGCATTGACGCTTTATCAACTAAGGTTACTTTAAGTCCATGTTTCTTAGCCCAGTAAGCTGATTCTACAGCTGCGCCACAGGCTCCCATTCCTCCTCCGATGATGAGAAGGTCTGTTGTTACTTCTACTGTTTCAAAGTTCATTGGCATTTGATTTTAACCTCCCTATTTACTTATTCAAAGAGCTTACTTCTTATAAGTCCATACTGGCATATGCATTGAAGCAGGTTCGGTATACAGTTCGTGGCTGTTGATGTCAGTGGTAATTGCATAACCAGCATCGGGAACTGCGGATCCTTCTTCTGTAGTACGAATTGGGAATTTGAAGCGTTTAGTCATGCCATTACGGAATTTTACAGTCCACATAATGCTGTCAGAGCTACGAAGAGGTGTAACTGAAGCACCTAGTGGAACAAAGTCAGCATAGCCTCGGACGTCCATGGCTTGTTGAGGGCAAGCCTTAACACAGCATAGGCACTCCCAGCATTGGCTAGGATCCAGGTTTGTAGCCTTCATTACATCTTTGTTTAACATCATCAGGTCATTTGGGCATGCATACATGCAAGCTGTTTTGTCTTGCCCTTTACATCCGTCACACTTTTCTGCAATTACAAAACTTGGCATTCGTTTAACCTCCATCATTCTTATATTTTTGAAATTAAACAAGAGAATTTATTCTCGTGTTTAATTTTCAACCAGAGTTAGCTTACTTCTTAGAAGCGTAGTATTTGAGCAAAATTTTTAAGACTTCTGGACGACTGAAATTGCCTGGTGGGAGTTCGCCAGCTGCTAACATTGCTCTCAACTTGGTGCCACTAATTTTGAGGTGATCTTCTTTACCGTGCGGACATGTTTTTTCTGTAGTCATACCATCACATTTTGTACAGTACATAGCTGCAGTTACTTTGATCGGCTGACAGAGAAGTTCACCTGGTTTAAATAAGTCAAAGATTTCTTGAGCCTGATAAGCAGAATAATAGTCGCCTACACCTGCATGATCACGTCCAACAAGAATGTGGCTGCAACCAAAGTTTTGACGGAAAATGGAGTGAAGAATAGCTTCGCTAGGTCCTGCATAGCGCATTTCCATTGGATATACTTTCATCACAGCATTTTTTTCGTTAAAATAATTCTTCAACAGAACTTCATAGCATTCCAGACGAGTTTCAGCAGGAATATCGCCCTCTTTAAGTTTTCCTACGATTGGGTGAATGAACAGTCCATCGCAAATTTCATTTCCCATTTTGCAAAGGAATTCATGGGAACGATGTAAAGGATTCCGGGTTTGGAACGCTGCAACGGTTGCCCAACCCTTCTCATCGAAGATCGCTCTTGTTTGAGCAGGGGTAGCGTAGTAATCGCCGTATTTAGAGGCATAGCCGAGTTGACTAAAGGTTATCAGCTCACCGCCGACATTAATGCTTCCTTGAGCCATGACTTTGACAACGCCATCATGTGCAGCATCATCTGTAAAGAAAACAGCTTTACATTCTTTGACTTTGTCATACTCATATTTATCACTAACCGTGAGGATACCACAATAGGTATCGGTTTCATCATCTACTAAAGCGACTTCCATACCGATTTTAAGAGTTTCTGCCTGTGCAGGAGTAACGGACAAGGTGATTGGAAGTGGCCATGCTAAACCATTTGTTAAGTGTTTTGTTTCAACAACACTCTCATAATTAGCTTTGTCCATGAACCCTGTTAATGGGCTAAATGCACCCATTCCAATCATTAATAGGTCAGAAGTTTCTCTTGAAGTCATGCGAATCACTGGTAATGTTTTAGCTTTTGCTAAAGCATCCGCTCTTTGTGATTCCGGGAGTAATACCGGTGTTAACTTTCCGCCATGCGGCGGTACTAGTTTTGACATCGTCTTATCCTCCTTTAATTTAATTAATTTTATAATGAATGCGAGTCTACTATAGAAACAGGTTGTTTATCTTGTGCACCATCAACAAATCGTTTGTTGGACGAGAGACTACATAAACAATGTTTCTAGCATCCCCCCTTTCACTAAATCTTGGGTTATTTTTCGCCATGACGTTCGTGAAAACTACTTAATCGATTCACAAAGGAACTCTGACATTTCCATGACTTTTAAAACATCGCCCTTTTCTAATCCCGCACAAGCATCATCAAGCATCGTAATGCAGTAGGGGCAAGCAGTAACAAGAATATCTGCATTTTGCTTCACAGCATCATTAATCCTCAATTCACCGAAGCGCTCTCCAAAAGGTACTTCTGCCCAAATCCGTCCGCCTCCGCCAGAGCAGCAAAGACTTTTATTCTTAGCGCGATCCAATTCGACGAATTCAACCCCAGGAACTGCTTGGAGAAGTTCCCTTGGAGCATCATAAACCAAATTGTGTCGTCCTAGATAACAAGGATCATGGAATGTGACTTTTTTAGCTTGTTCCCCTGGTAAAGAAAGCTTTCCGTCTTTCAAAAGATCTCCTAGCAGTTCGGAATAGTGCATAACTTCATATTCCCCGCCCAGTTCAGGGTAATCCTTTTTGAAAGCATATAAGCAGTGAGGGGAAGTCGTAATAATCTTCTTGACGCCTTTTCCGTTGAACAACTTAATATTTGATTCGGCTAGTTTTGTAAAGAGTTCCTCATCACCGATCTTACGAATGGTCTCACCACAGCAGTTCTCTTCAGCTGTTAAAACTCCAAAGCTTACTCCAGCTTTTTGTAAGAGTTCTACAACGCTTTTAGCGATCTTTTGGCTACGCTTATCATAGCAAGAAGTGCAGCAGACATAGAGTAGATACTCCATATCTTCTGTATAAGCCGGAACATTAAGTCCTTCTAGCCAGTCGGCTCTCTTCTCTTGAGGTCCTGTCCAAGGGTTTCCATTAGCATGAAGACTCCCTGCTACGGGACGTAGATGTCCTGGCAAGATGCCGGCTCCAACTATAGTATTACGCATGGAACGTACATTTTGAATAATTTCTACACTTCTTGGACAGTTTGACTGACACATTCCGCACGTGACACAAGCAAATAGTACTTCTTCATCATCAAAGCCTTCTAGACCAAGTTGCCCTTGACGTTGCATTTTTCGGATGTTAAATGCTTCGCTTAATTCGCCGGTAACCTGTCGATAAGGACATAGATTGGTACAGAGACCGCACTGCATACACCAGTTGAGCGTTTCTGCTCCTGAAGAAATAATATATTCTCTCATCTCCAGAGATACTTCTTTTATTTCATCCATTATAATGCTCCTTTGCTATCTAATGGGACATACCTCCCACCCGGAGTTTAAGGCTTAATTAGGAGGTGTATCGACTTAGAACCCTTTATAGGGGTTAGGGCCGAGTTCATCAAGTCTCTTGGCGAAGTCATCTAACATACCAGGTATCTTGTCGTAATCCGTGATGGATACTTGATCCATTCGCACTCGATCAGAGTCCAGATCCAGTCTGTCTAAGGTTTCTGACACTTTCGATAACCGGATTTCAGCCAACTCACTGCCTTTGATGAAGTGGCACTGATAATCATCGCCATGCTTGCATCCTAGAAGGAAAATTCCATCGATACCTTGTGACATTGAATCGGCAATCCAAACTAAGCTCAATGAGCCCAAGCATCTTAGTGGGATAACACGAACCCAAGCATTATATTTAAGTCGATTAATACCTGCCATATCCAACGCTGGGTAAGCATCATTTTCACAAGCGAAGATGAGAATTCTTGGTTTTTCTTCATCTTCATCAGGGACTTCGATTGACTTAATAAGGTTCCCAATCATGGGTACAGAGTAGTTTTTGAAGGAAATAATCCGTTCAGGACAGGCGCCCATGCAGATTCCACATCGACGGCATCGGGTAGGATTTGGCAATGGATTGAATTTATCATCTTCATTGATAGCGCCGAAAGGACATTCTACGGTACAGCGTTTGCATTGGGTACATCTTGACATCGCAAAATCCGGGAAAGACATATCCCCTACACGAGGGTGTACAGCCACGCCTTGCGCGCTAGATTCCATACATTGAATAGCTTTTAACGCTGCTCCAGTTGCATCTTCTACCGAAGATAACTCATCCATCGGTGCTCTAACACTACCAGCCGCATAAATACCTGTACGGCGAGTTTCATAAGGGAAGCAGATAAAATGGGAATCTGCATAACCATATTTTAACGTAGGCATCTCTGGACCTTGGCGATAGGCTAGATTAAGAAGATTCGATTTGCGAATAAATTCTGGCTTAGGACCATCATCCTCTTTACAGTCTTCTTCAGTATCTGCCTTGGCAGCTATGTCATCTCCAAAAGCTGTAGTGGGAACCATACCATTAGCCAAAACTACCATATCTACACCTTCAGTAGTAATCGTAGCCCCAGACAGAACATCGGTTGCTTCAATAAGCAGATTCTTTTC
>DAIEHY010000093.1 GCA_027353165.1 Desulfosporosinus sp. | reverse complement strand
ATGAGTCGCTCACAGTTAAGATATTTGGCTGCCTCTGCTAGACCACAATCACTCCGAATCGGCTCGATACATAAACTTAGATTCACCAGAACTTGCATGACTTCTGGTGTTACGCATCGATTAGGAATCGGGATGACCTCAACGTCAGGGTCACCCTCTAGAGCTTGAGCTAAAATGCTTTCTTTGAGCACTGTTTGAATGAAGAATTTGGGTAGAATAAATTCAGCTCGGTTATGAGGTTCGAGAATAATTTGCACAGACATTGCTTAAATAATAATCTTCTCGAATCATTATTCAAATTTCATATCCACCGAGCTGGCGCACCCGTGGGTTGGAATCTAATAATTCTATCATGGCGGCATCTTTATTAAAAACTGCCAGTCGAATCGCCACATTGGATTGAATTGTAGGATCCACTCTAGGGTCTGCTAATAACACTTTCACTATTTCTATGTGCCCATATTGGGCTGCACTTGTGATAGCCCCCTCATCTTGGTTAGGATTTACCTTCGGATTATCTAGAAGAAATTTCACTATCTCTAAGTAACCGCTGCGGGCAGCCACGTTTAAACCTTGACTCCAATCCCAAGGGGTTAAATGGCTGGCCGCTATTTCCGCTATATCCAAATACCCTTTCTCACAGGCCCACTTAAGTACTGATCGGTAGGCATCTTCCCAGTCATTACTCACCAAGATTGATTGGTGGACAGTTTGACAGTTGAGTAATTCCCGAACTATCTCTGGCGAGTCGGCTGCAATTGCAGCTAGGGCAGTTTCTTTTGATGGATTAAGACCTTTTCTAATAGCATATCGAACTACACAGATAGCCTTTTCTTCAACCACCCATTTAAAGAATAATTCTACATCCTGCCAAGAAACTCCTGAATAGGAGGGTTCTGAATAAACGAGCAATCGCTCACAATTAAGATATATAGCTGCAGGACGCCATTCCGGATTAGGTTTAATCGGTTCAAATCCTTTCGAAAGATTGACCAGTACTTTCATCGCCAGAGGAGTAACACAGGCATTTGGAATGGGTATAATCTTAACGTCAGGTTCTAAAGTAAGAGCCTGATCAAAAAGACTGTCCGAAAGGACTTCTCGAATAAAATATACAGGAAGTGTGAATTCTGCCCGGTCATGCGCTTCGAGGATAATTTGCACTGACATTGAAATTGGAATTGTTCTTGCGGTCGCAAGAACAATTTTAGGTGTGCGAACACCCCTTCACTATAATGGAATTCCAGGATGTATTCGGCTGTGTAAATCCCGGGCTCCAGCTGAACTGAGATTCTTCTGAGACACCCACATAATTAGAGCCGCTTTCTGCCAGGTGCCGTTCACACATTGTGAATCCTGCCAGATTTGCACCGACCAATATTTGGGTTAGAGTGGCTCTATGGTGATCCATTTAATTTCATCACTTCAGACACAGCGCTCAAATTAAACTCTTTAGTTTATTAAGTTCAAAGTAAGTATATTCGAAAAATGGTCGAGGCTAGGGTTTTCCGCCGGATGGTTTTTCCCAAACTCGATGATTATAGATTTTGCCTCTCTTTACTATACGATCCGGCCCAAGCCAAGGAAACGCCCTAGGAAATTGAGATCTAAAGAGTCGGTATTAGAAATATTTCAATGTGGCAAGAATTCGGTCCTCAACTTAAAGCCGCACTCGTTACCTATGTAACCAACACGTCAGATTGTCTATGGCGTCATGACTACAAAGCGACAACGGAGGTGGCGTTTGTGAAGATGTTAGGTGAAGATGGTCTGTATAAGGTGACAATGGAAGCGATTCCCGGCACGCCAGTTGTGCGATATCGACGACTCCCCAGAGCAGCCCTCGAAGCGACTGACCTGCAACCCTATATGAAGACTTGGACAGAAGGAGATCAGGAACTAACAGTGAGTGGTGAAGCTAAAATCGCCCCAGGAGGAATTCTTAAACAGTATGTTTTCCATGGCAGTGTTCTCAAACTAGAGGGAGGAAGTCATCTTACTAATAAAGTGATGATGACGAATATTTTGACATCCGAAGAATATGCCAGTCTAGATTTGAAGAACGAAGCTTCGACTGTTCGAATGATCTATATGGGAATGTGCGAGCGTTTAGGTAATCAAATGCCGTTCGACGAGTTAAGATCTGAATTCAGGCATATCCTGGATGTGTATCAATCCGGAGAAATACCTGATATTCCCACAGGTAGTCGGAGAATTGACGTGAGCGAACCCTTCCGTTGGATTTCGAGTCTTGATGGGATTCATCCGCCTCTTCAGGAGAAACTCTAATAAATTTCATAGCATCACGGAGATGCTATGAAGTCTAGAATTGTAGGATTATAAAGACGAAGATAAAGGCAAGAAAGAAACTTCCGATAAGCATTTCATTTGAAAATGGGGGAATAAACTCATAGCAGAAGTATCGTAAAGTCCATATAAAAATCTCCACGGATTTAGGTAAATTAGGTACGGAGTGAAGATCTAACAGATGTTGAACAATTTCTTCGCATAATTCATGGCCGGAACAATATTCTTGGGTAGGGTTTTGAATTAAGGCTCGGATACAGGTCAAATTTAAATAATCCAAACGGTCTTGAATTACAGCCGGGAGTACTACTGGAAGTGTTGCCATCTGCTGATAAACCGTTCCACAAATAAGCGTTGTATTACAGGCTAAAACAGAACTTAATCCAAAGAGACACCAAATCCCGGACTGCATTGATACTAAACGGATGAGTTAAGTTTTCATCAGTTTAATTATTTTTCAGAGCTCGATAACATAAAATCTAGCCTTATTTAGGCAGCTTATCTGTCAGAAAGGGAAAAAGACGGCCTATTTGCTGTAAAGAGGGTCGAGTCCCATTTTTGACTTGTTCCCTATAGACATCCCCAACCCAACAAGAATACCACGTATAAGCTAGAGAAATCCAATCATCATCAATGGTTCCTGGTTGATCATCATTGACTTGATCGGAGGCATAAAGGGTGGATCTGAATAATTGCATAGATTTAGCGTCAGTTGTGGCGGCACCAAAGTCTATAAATAGAATGCTATCCGTCGCTTGATAGTAGATAATATTGGAGGGTTTAATATCACGGTGAATTATACCTCGTTTATGAATTTCGGTTAAAGCCGTAACCGCTTTAGGACCCATCACTTGAAGGAAACATTTCCTATAAACTTCCGCTTCTGTATCAAGTCCGATCTCCAAGACCTGAAGCATAATGTCCAAATCTCTACCTTTAGGTTCTTGTACAAAAACCATACATTTAGCTGTTGCATCATACCCAACAGTGACTATTTGGGGTGTATAGGGACAATTCTTGAGAGGACCAGTCAAAAGAAAATATTCCTCCGCGGGTTGAATGGCTGCTTCAAAAGTCCACGCTAATTTAATCACCAGTCGGTCCTGTTTGGTTTGTGTATCTTCCGCCCAGAAGATACGCATATTTTTACCTCTATCGGCCAGTGGCTTGATGAGACGATAGCGTTGTAAGAAGACATGTGTTTCATCAGTTTGAGCCCCCGACAGTTTCTCATTGAACGGTAAATCGATAAATACATCCAGCAATTTGACTAAGTCACGCCTATTTGTCATTTAACTTTCCTCTTCACTTGAAGAGGAAAATAATTCAATTCCCAGCTATAAATTTCAGTGCTACTACAGCTGCGCTTGACGCAGCATACGCCTTCCATTCGTCAGCTTTAGCAGGGCTACAAATTCCTTGAACAATTAAACACGAAACACGCGTTTCAACAAGCCCAAACCCAAGAGTCCCTATAGCCATCAAATCGTATTTCTTCCATTCATTTCGACATTCCGCCCCAGGAACTTCCATTGAACTAATACCAACGGGACCAAAAAATAGCTGAATCTTTCCCTCTTCCGGTCGTTTATATTGTTTTTGAGCCATCTCATTCTTTAGTTTTCCTGGAATGCCTTCCACCATCGCCGTCACGTCGGCATTCATTTTGAATTCTTTAAATTGAGCCAACACATCCGGTCGAATATCTTCTATGTGACCCGTCTCACACCGGACGAGACTTGTAGCCACGACAACATCACCCAATTTGGGAAGACCCATGCTATCCGCTGTCCCAATATAAATCATCTGCTTAACTCGAAAGGCTCGGTTCATTAAGACTGCAACACTAGCTAATATCGCATCTGTTGTGTAGTCAACGGGTAGAGGCGAGATAACGACTTTATGCCGTCCAATTCGACCGAACGTATAGTGATTCCAATCAACGGATGATTTTCTGTAGTCGATGTCTAACCTTTCGTCGAGATTAACTAGAACTGCCGTAAGTTCCTTCGGTGTCTGGCAAATGATGCCATAATCAATCACCTCCATTAAGCCTTAGTGGAAGCGACAGAATTAATCAAATTTGTTATGGGATGGATTTCAATAGGTCCATCCCTATTTTAACCGCAAGTAAACTAGTATTACCTTCAGGTTTCAGGCCAGAAATGGCAAAAACCATCAAGAAATTAATTCCGGCTCGAGCAATACCAGCACTGATACTGTTGAAAGCCAAAGGTTTATTCTTCTTCCACATTTCAATTAAAGTCGTGTCGGGATTATCAATCGGACTATAACCAATCGAATCCATAACGACGTTGATTTTAGCGTTTTCTGGACGGATATACTTCTTTTTGGTATCCAAATCTTGAATTTTGTCCAGAAGGACCGATGTAGACGCTTCGAGATTAGTGGACACTTTAAAATCGGTCAAGTGTTTCCTCATTCGGAGGGGGAGGGGTGTTCGGATTCCTAATTTGTATTCATAATGTTCCGTTGCAATCAAAACATCTCCTGGATGTAGGTGTATAGACAGACTTTGAGCTTGGCCAATATAGAGACATCGCTCAATCCCCAGATAGCGAAGATTTGTTGCCACAATAGCCGCCTCAATAGCTGATTCTTCGATTAGATGAGCAATCACGACATGATGTGAACCTATCCATCCGAAACAATAGGTGTTGTTATCGGCTGCCGGTGGGCGAAAATTATATCTCGGTCCTTCTTCTAGGCAGGTTAACACAGCGATCAATTCAGTCTCCGACTGACAAATAATGCCAAAATCAAAGGGTGGAATGTTCGTCATTACGGACGGACATCGCTTAAGCTTAAGTAAGTCAATTTTAGGGCAAAAGAACCGTTCCGATAATTTCAGGTGTCGTTTGTCCCATATTAAAACGAATTAGGCTGACCGAGGTTGCCGTAACTTCTAGTCCCGTAATTGATGCGTCAGAATAACAACAACACCCCGTATTCCAATACGTTTTGTTATTAAAATCATGCAGGACAGGAGCATGAGTGTGCGACATAATGAGACGAACTTTGTGTTCCTGTGACCAAGTATTAGCAATGAAATCTAACTGATTAGCGAGACGGTCGTTCTTCGACGGAACTTGATAACCCGTCTTATCAACGTTACAGCATTCCATACAGGGTGTTACCCCATAGCGAACACAACACCTAGCACAACTTTCATCAGTCGTCCCAACGTCATAACTTCCCTGATGGCCATGCAAAATAAAGAAGGATGACGCGCTGGTAAAATTTACTTGTAACCCATTGTAGACGTGTAACTTAGGGAAAAGTGGCTCTAAATGTTTCTGGACTTGCTTGACATCCGCCCAGATATCATCATGGTTGCCAATAAGACGGATGTAACGACCCACCTAGTGAAACTTCCCCTCTTCTTGGTAAATGTCCTTATGAGCGGATAGAATCAAACTTACATTAGGATGCATCCAAGCATCCTCAATATCCCCGTTATGGACGAGGTAATAACCTTGTTTATAATAAAATTGTAAGGCTTGCCGATAGGTTGATTCACTCTTCAAAGAAAGGTCGGTTTTAGCATCCCCCGTCCCACGATGAATATCCGAGAAGATAATGAGACGGGCATCTTCATTGAACTGCATGGAGGGCGCTTGAGTGTAGGTTTCCGTAAATTTACGCTCGATTTGACCCGATTTAAACCGTTCCATCAGAGCGGATTCATCGGCTTCAACTTTAGCGGCACACGTAATGCATCCGTTACCCATTTTATTGGCAAAGAGTTTATTTTAGCCTTGAATTTGAAATCCGAGATGGGTTGCATCGAAGCATAAATGACACCACAGGATGAAGTAATCGGGTTAATCCTCCTATTCTTGACTCTACCAGGTCTCTTTCAGATGGCTTGGAATCATACGCTTCCCGAACTCTTGGGTCTCAAACGGATTTCCTATCGTCAAGCCTTTGCCCTAATATTTATGGCCCGAGTTCTTATACCCATATATCATTAAATCTACACATTTCTTACGGATTCCCGATAGAAATGTGGACTTCTGCCCCATGGGCAATGCAGAATTTATTTTCTGGGGTTAGGATAAATGTCACATCACCATTCCAAGAATTGTGCCACATGCAAGAAATGTAGTGGCGAGTACAAGAAGTGCCCGCAGTGTGGGGAATGCCAGAAGTGTAAATGCAAATGTGAGCTAATCCTCCCGCGAGGTCGTCGTGGCAAGACGGGTCCCACCGGTCCATCAGGTCCTCGGGGTTTCACCGGAGCCACAGGCTCGACGGGTCCCGCGGGTATTGCTGGAACTGCGGCGATGACAGGTGCAACGGGCGCTACAGGGTTTACTGGAGCCACTGGGTTTACGGGTCCTACAGGATTTACGGGTCCTACAGGGTTTACGGGTCCTACAGGATTTACTGGAGCAACGGGAGCCACAGGATTGCTGGGTCCAACAGGCGTTACTGGAGCTACGGGACCAACGGGAATTGCAGGAGCAACAGGAGCGACCGGACCTGCAGGAACAGGAAGTGCAGGTTTAATTCCATTCTCTACAGGCATTATTCTGAGTGGACCGACGGTTGTCTCAGCAGCACCACGACTGATGGGATTTGGAAGTAGCACTGTTGAGACAATTAATGGTTCGGGGGAGTCAACAATGCCTCCAGAAGCAGCAGGTTTTGCATTCCCAATTCCATTCAATGGCACGGTCCAAAATCTGCAAATTAGTGCCGATTTACTCGTTGCATCTGTTGTTTCCATTAACACTCTGGGTCTTCAGTATGATTTTACTGTTTTCTTATCGCCTTCAGTGCCTAATAACGGTATTGACCATGCGGCTGCACCTTATGTCACGACGCCTCTGACCAGTTCCGTTCGCTTCGGTTTTCCGAACAATGTTATTACGGCCGGAACCTTCCGCGCAGCGACGAACCTAAATCCTGGGTCACTCGTGGTCTCGGCTGGCGACCGAATCGGAATTCGGATTCGAACTCTTGCGTCCACCGATCCATCAGCTGCAGATATAACCCAGCTCTCCTTCAGTGCGAGTCTATCTTATACGCCTAGCTAAATTTTATTTTTCTGACCTTGTTAGGTCAGAAAAATAACACTTACTTCAAAGAAACTACAAAAACCTGCCGAGAAATTGGGTCGCATAACGTCACTTCCTCCATTGCCTCAATATCAATATCTGTATCTTCAATCGCAATTGCGGCTGCTCGAAGATATACAATAATAAGTCGGTCACGCTCTGGACCTGTTATATCCTTATCGGGAGAATCAAACCAAAAGACTCGATTTATTGTGCTCATCTCTTCCTTCCGGCAATAAAAAATCCGGTCGGATTAATTTGATGTAATAACGCCTAACTCTTAAATCAACTAATGACGGACCTGAAGGCACAGGTTGAAAAACTCGAGCAACAAATGCAATTCGTTCTAAAACAGATAGAACAAATCGATAGACGACCGAAGACTTATTTGGTGACGACCTCTTGTTCAAGTAAAGAGGATTTAAAAGAAATGATCGATGAATATAGCTGGGAAGACTATAGTGAAGGAGAATTACGAATTAAACACGTCATGGATAAATGGTGTTTGATTAGTCAATTTACAGAAAAATCGATCTGTATATTTTCGGGTGAACCCCATATTGAGCGGGTTGAATTGTTAAAATCGAAAGCAAGAAAAAATTGAAGGTTCCCCTTTGGGAAAATGGCGCCCGCGCAAATGTCTCAACCGGAGCGTTTAGTTTTTGAGCCGGTTCCGAGACCTGTGCCTAATTCTCAACTGCCCGAACAACCTATAATTCCTGTGGTGATGAATGGCATGACCTATTATATTCGTCTGGGCCGAAAGAAATATACTCCTAAGACGAAGTGAATTTTTGATTGGAGTCACATAGTGACTCCAATCAAGACATATTATAA
>DAIEHY010000092.1 GCA_027353165.1 Desulfosporosinus sp. | reverse complement strand
CGCATAGTCGTCAAGACTTTTTTCTTTGGCGCCTTCCGTTAAAAGTTGAAAGGAAGTCTTGCAGGCTATTCCGTTAACCGTCATATCCCCTGACAAATCTCCTGCATCAGCTTTGCCTGCTAAAGTTGGAACTCCAGCGACCAGAACGACATAGTCATCCTTAGTCCCACCCAGCCCTGCTTCATCACCGCGCAGGAACTTACCGTTATCACTACGAACCAAATAGGTGGCATCCGACCAGCTCGATTCTCCTTTTTTGGCAGCAGCATCCTTAGAAGGCGCTTCTAAAAACGATTTATCATAGCGTTTATTGTCGATAATCCATTGGATTAACCCTAAGGCCAGTGCAGCATCCGTCCCTGGTAGGACCGGAACCCATTCATCGGATTTAGAGGCACTCACGGAAAAACGCGGATCTACCGTAATTAACTTGCCCTTATTTAGTTTGAAATTAGCTAATTTACGGCTTAATCCATTCATTGGAAAATTTGCTTCTCCATAGTTGGCTCCGAAATTAAGAATGAGTTTCGCATTTTCAAAATCAGGCTTCAGATGCCCTTTACCCGCAAAAGTAAAGGAAGTGGCAATATGATGGCTTTGTTCACAAACCGTCGTGTGTTCGAACCAATTAATCGTGCCATAAGCGTTATTTACAAAACGTTGCACCAGCGCTGAACGACTATTTTCTATCCGACCAGCCAAGAAAACGAATTGATTCGCTTTGGGGCCTAACTCCGGAGCTTCCGGATCGATCGGGGTCTCTAGATCGCGAACGGCTTTAAGTCCCTCGACGTTCCCTTCTCCAAATAGGTTACCACCTTCAATAATTTCCTTATACGCTTGATCCCAACTAATCGCCTGCCATTTATTTTCCCCACGTTTGCCAGCCCGTTTCAAAGGCTGTTGAACCCTTAGTGGATCATAGAGAAGTTGTAAACCGGCTTGCCCACGAGGGCAAAGTCGCCCCGCTGACTTGCGGGCTTCTTTCGGATCAGTATCATATTTAAGAGGAGTGTCCGTGGACATCTGGCTATAGGGGTTGCCATCTAACTTAATCACGACGCCGTCTTTAATTTTACCTCTTAAGCTGCAATCGCTGCGGCACCCTAGGCAAGTTGAATAAACAAAACTGACACTGGGGTCTGTATCCAAGGCATCTTCGGCCGGAGAACCATTCTTCCAACTTGGAATCCCTTTGGACGCAGTATCCGCAAACACCATAGGCGCAAGGGCCATAGTAGCCCCCAGAATTGTAGCACCTTGGAGAAACTTTCTACGTGTTGTTTCCATCTTATTGTGCAACCCCCTTCGTGGTTGGTATGGATTTCATTTCCTGTGCGCCAGGGCGGTTCATAGGTAGAACTGCATATAAGAATGACAATACTACCGCTGCCACCACTGCAATGCCGAGAACGATGCCAATATCACGTCCAGAAGCAACATACTCAATAATTTTGCTTCCCGTAAGTGGTAATTTTTGACCGCCGATCACGAGGTTTATCCGCATGGCCAGTACTCCGATAATCGTGAGAATTGATGCCGTCACCACTGCTGGGAGACTTTGGCGAGCTTTTTTAGAGAGTAGAATTAGAAGTGGAACCAGCATTCCTAAGCCATTTTCTAAGCCTAAGAAACTCCAGCCTTCACCATGCAAGAGGTAATACCCAGCTGCATACCCAGCTTCAGTGGAATTCCAGAGAACAATAAAGTACGTAATCATCAAAGCGCCATCAACAACGATGAACCATTTCATTAAGTTGGCAATATCTGCAATCAACGATTTGATATCATCATTCAAACGGCCAAATTTGAATTTTTCCACCAACATCAAGACAATAATGAACAGGCCTGTGCCTGAAACCATGGCTGACATCAAGAAGATGATAGGCATGAGTGGAGTATGCCATATAGCCCGCGCTTGCACGTTTCCTAAAATAAAACCAGTATACCCATGAACCGCTAAAGCTAGCGGAACCCCTATCGTTCCAAAAAATTTGGCTTGTTTTTTATCATGTGCTTTAGCTGTTTCTGACATGTCCTTTTTACCGAAAAGCAAGAAACTGTATAGGGAAGCTTTAAAGCCGCCTTTATTCAAGCCATTGACTAAATCCTGACGAAAAAGGTACCATGCATAAAACATCAAACACAAAGGGTAGAGAATCAAAAGATAAACTCCCCAAGACATTGCTGACGTGAGATGAACATGTGTGAAAAGATTCAAAGCCCGTCCCGGCTGAGCCAAGTCAAGGAGAAGGTGCAAGGGAGCAAAGAGCAACAAGACAATCGCCATGATAACTCCAACTTTAGACACCTTTTTGTACTTCTCGATTCCGAAAACCGTTCCCAAACTCGTTAGGATAAAAGAACCTGCACTCATCCCCGTGTAGTAGAAATACACAGCAATCAGTAATCCCCAGTAAATCTCATGAGGACTATCAAAGAAATGCACAGTCGTCATCATTTTTCACCTCCGACGATTTTCAGCAGATTCGGACGCAAGGCCTTTTCATCCGCTCCAATATAGTAGGTTTGCGGACGATTGTTCGTTTCGGGCTTGCTTACCGTTACAGCCTCTGTGGCGAGTAATTTAGACACTTCACTATTAGGATCATTTAAATCCCCAAAGAAACGAGCGCCCCCGATGCACGTGTTGACACAAGCCGGCAGAAGGCCCACAGCTACTCGCTCATGACAGTAGGTGCATTTTTCAGCCGTTTTACGTTCTGGATTAATAAACCGAGCATCATACGGACATGCCGCAATACAATACCCACACCCGATACAACGATCATAATCGACAAGCACTGTTCCATCTTCAAGTTGATAGGTCGCTTTGACGGGACACACATTAAGGCAGGATGGATTCTCACAGTGATTACACAGGCGAGGTAAGCGATGGCGGGAAACATTTGGGAATCTCCCCGTCTCTAACTCCTCGACCCAGGACCTATTGACACCCAGTGGCACATTGTTCTCACTCTTGCAGGCCACCGTGCATGCGTGACAACCTACACATTTGCGCAGGTCGATCACCATGGCATACCGTTTTCCCATGGTCTCATCTCCTTATTGTTATAAGTGCTTGCCACCTTCGCCAAATACGGGCAGGCGCCTGATTTGTTCTTCGGCACCCTATCGGTCTTAACAACCTAACTTACAGCTAGGGCTCTCAAGACTCGGAGGCAGGTGAATTCTTCACCTGCCTCCATCTTATCGCGCAATTAATCCCGCATATAGCGGGATTAATCCTAAACCTACTTCTCTTTATCCCTATATGAAAATCAAGTCCCTGTCAGGATTCTCCCTACATTTCAAACGAAGCGAAACGGGGGGACAGGTACGTTGTTTGCATTATCTGAAAACAATGTACTGTCCCTCCGTTTTTCGTTTTCTCCGCAGCTAGCGTTTCCACTAAAGTAAAAACTTATAGTCTCTTTTTCCGCTAATAATACGCCGAATTTCTACCATCTCATTATTCAGCAAAACGTAAAACACCAAGTATCTATCGACTATCAAAATACGATATCCTTGCCGTGTTAGTCTTCGATTTTTCGTCGTTGTGCCGGTCAGTGGGAAATCCTCAAGCATTAAAATGCTCTGTTCGATATTTTCAGCCAATTTAAGTGCGGCAGCAGGATTGTCGCTTGCTATATAATCAATAATTTCGGCCAGATCCTGTTCTGCCGCCTCGGTGATACTAATTAGATGCTTTGGCATGGATGCGGCTCCTTATGTCTACCATAACATCTCGGAACGGGCGGCGTTTTCCGGCACGACTTTGTTCTTCGGCCTCGTCCAGCTTTTCATAAAGGTCTAATAGGGCTTGCTGTTCCTCAAAAAGCTGCTGACTCATGATGACCAAATGTCCGTTGCCGTTCTTGGTGATAAAAACAGGTATTTGCTCATTAATACAAATTTCTTCAATCTCAGGGGTCTTGTTCCTCAAATCTGAAACAGGACGAATTACTGGCATATCGCTCACCTCACCCTTAATAATATATCATTATTATATCACTATCTTGACAAAATGACAGGCAAACAAGGGGACCAGTACATTGTTTGTCCTGCAAGGACACTTCCTCCCTAGCACCCTCCAATACTCTCCGTGACCTCTCCACTTCCTAAGCTCTTCCATTGTTCCATTCCGCCCACGAGAACTTTCAAGTGTTGCGGGTCATATCCTTTACCAACCAGAGTTTGCCAAGCAGAAAAAGCTCGCACTCCAGTGAGACAAATGAGAATAACATCTCTATCTTTTGCTATTTTGGTTGTTTGATCTGCCACCGACCCCAACCGAATATTGATAGCCTGAGGAACATGCCCCATTGCGAATTCACTCGGTTCACGCACATCAATAATTTGCCAGTTTTTTTTCGCTTTAATCCCTTCATCTAACTGACTGGCAGAAATCATAGATTCCGCTGTTAACGACTTAGGAGGAGAGGCTTCCGAACTAGTAGTCGAATTCTCAGAAGTATTAGGTGTCAGGTTCTCCGGCTTTCCTGTAGACACTTCTTGTTTTCCCGCAGTTCCTGCCGAAGGGGTGCCTGTGAGCGAATTTGTAGTTCCAGGAGTTCCGCATCCCGCGATAAACACTGCTATAAGTAAACCAAAACTTAACGCGCGCGTTATTCGAGTAACATTACTTGACAATCTCGAACCCCCTCCCATATCTTAAACTCCTTTGATCCACTTTCAAGACTACCATTTATAGCTAAGTCTATCCAACAAATTTTCTCTCGATTAAAACATACCCTTTCTTATCCTCTTTGCCAATAAGGGAAAAACCTGACACATGTCAGGTTTAACCGTTAATGATCCCATTTTCCATGGCGTACCGCACAAGTTCAGCACGTTTTCGCAAATCAAGCTTCTCCATCACTCGGGTTTTATACGTTTCCACTGTCTTTACACTAATATGAAGGAATTCGGCAATTTCTTGGTTCGTATGCCCAAGTGCCAAATACTTAAGAACTTCTCGTTCTCTCTCGCTCAGTCCTTTTTCCTTCTTATCTTTGTTGCCTGATGTTTGCGGACCGACCATCTGATAAAGCAAGGCCGCAGCCATAGGGGGATAAATATAAAGTTCTCCCCGTGAAACCGTTCGAATGGCTGAGAGTAGCTCAACGTCAGCAGCCTTTTTTAAAACATACCCTTTCCCTCCAGCCCGGATGACAGCTTTCATATACTCTTCATCATCATGCATCGTCAAAACTAGAATCTTCATCGTCGGCTGCCTCTCTAAGATACGCTCTAGACACTCTAAGCCACTGAGCTTGGGCATGGTGAGATCGAGCAGCACTAAATCAGGCAGGGTCTTCTCCACCATCTCAACCACTTCTTCCCCGTCGGCTGCCTCACCCACAACCTCAATATCCTCTTCAAGATTCAATAAAACGCGTAGCCCCGCTCTCAACACGGCATGATCGTCCCCGAGTAGAATTCTCAGTTTCTTCTCAGACATGAGACTCCTTCTTTCCTTGCCCTTGATTCATTTTACCAGGGATCTTAATAAAAACGGTTGTTCCTCTTCCTTTTTGGGACTCGATCTTAAAAGTTCCCCCCAGCAAAGCGGCCCGCTCTTGCATCCCGAAAAGTCCAAGTCCCCGTCCAGGTTGCACGACTGTTTGGAGAGGGTCAAACCCTTGTCCATTGTCTTCAACAATAGCAGAAACCCAATCTTCCCGCCAATCTAATAGGACAGAAACCATACTAGCCTCGGCATATTTAGCGACATTGGTTAAGGCCTCTTGAACTATACGGTAAAGCGCTACCTCAATTGCCGCGGAAACTCGGTGCAATTGGAATCCCGTGACATTAAAATCGACTTCCGTTCCAAATTTAGTTTCATATTCTCGAATATAACGCTCTAAAGCTGCCACCAACCCCATGTCATCAAGGACACTGGGTCGAAGTTCCCGTGCTAAATGATGCACCTCTTCCAACGTCTGCGCAACAATCTGGCGCATTTCTTGTAATCGATCCCCCACAGCACAAAAAGAGGCTTCGGACTCCAGAACCTTTAATCCTACCATTAAGGAAGTCAACGCCTGACTTGTTTCGTCATGAAGCTCTCGCGAAATGCGCTTTCGTTCTTCTTCTTGGGCTGTCATGACTTTCTCCAAGAGTTGAAGACGCATCTCCTCTTTTTCCCTGAGTTCAACCATCAGATCCTCACGTTCACGATGATTCTGACTCAAGGATTCCGTCATTTGATTGAACGCTTCTGTTAAAACCCCAATTTCATCTTGAGAATGAACCATCCCCTGAACATCCAGTTCCCCTTGCGTAACACGTTGGGTTAAGGATACTAACTCGCGGATCGGCTGGGTTAGAACACGAGTTAGCAAGACTGCAGCGATAATCCCCAGAGCGGACACAAAAAGCGCAATCAGCAGAAGGTTCCAGGTCATCAGAAGCACCGCTTTTTGCAACCCATTTTCATCCATTCCGATCCGCGCTACCCCTAATTTCCCGTTCAAGATAGGCACAGCAACATCACGAACAACCCCTACTTCTGTACGGAAAACCGTCAAATGATACTTATCGGCTCCAGCCACAGCATTCGCTTTCAGCAGTTCTTTAGGAAACGCCTCGCCAAACGTATGCGCCAACACATTCCCTTGCGGATCCACAATAAACAGATACAAGACATCCTCATTGTTCTTGAGAGTGTTTTGCAGTAATTCATAGACAGAATAAGCATTATTGATTAAGAGCTCATTGGTAGCTCTTGCCGCGACATCACTCCCGATCGAAACTGCCCTCTTGTCGAGTTGATCTCGCAAATTGTTCGTTAAGATATTTCCCATCTGCCAAACAATCATGCTACTCAAAAGAAGCACAACCCCCACGACTAGGCCTAGGATTTTATACTGCACTCGGACATGTCTGAGTTGCTCCTTAATATAATTGACAAAGGGATTTCTCATGCTTTTTTCGCTTATACGTTTAATTCTTGACTTCAATGTCATAAGAATCCTCTTTCCAGCTAACTTTGATGACTAACTGCCAATTGGAAAATTAGCATTCGCCTTCACCATCGTTTGAATAGGCTCATAGGCTGCATTATTAGGTAACACAAAACGATCATATAAAAGAGCCTGCAAGGCCTTCTTGCCGACAGAATCATTATCCATTTGTAACAATGCTTCCAATAAAGCCGCTTTGAGATGAGAATCAATACTTTTGTTAACCACGACCGGAGGGCTTCCAACCTCCGGAGACTGTGCAATAATGCGTACTTTTGCTGCTAGTGAAGGGTCCTTAGCCACTGAATATTGATAAACTAAAGAATCCACTCCTGCTGCCGATACCACATTGTCCAAAACGGCTTTAATCGAGTTATCGTGACTGTACGTATAAACAACTCGTTTGAAAAACTCAGTGGGTTGGCTGTTCAAAAGCGTAACCATATAGGTTGGTGCAATCGTGCCAGAAAAAGAAATAGGATCCGTGAAGCCAAACACCTGGCCCTTAAGATCTTGAAACGACTGAAACTTACTATTCGAACTCACGATAACATAGGACTGATAGGTTGATTTTCCATTCACTTCTGGAACGGCCAATAACTCAAGGTTTTCTTGTTCCCCCGTGACATAGGCCCCAGAACAAATAAAGGCCACGTCAACCCCTTGGTCACGAACGAGATCATTAATTTCCTGATAACTTTGACGCTGGATCAATTTTACTGGTCTACCAATTTTCCTTTGGAGATAATCGGCCAAGTCCTGATAATTATCTAAGGTCTCACGAGGAGATAATACTGAAGAAATACCCACCCGCAAGACATTCTGATTCTCCATAGGCTTTGGATTGGTAAGCGAATGATCTGTTGGTTTAACGCTAACCATGGGTAAGCGGTCAGCACTTTGGCAGCCCACAAGCACCAGCACGATGAATAAGATGGTTAAAATCAAACCAAATTGCCGACCCAGTTCTTTAGTTCTCCAAAAGCGCATACCTTTCTCTCCTTTGAGTATTTCTATACTAGAATAGGATTTCGTTTTTATTCTATCATTTCCTGCATCTTCAATCTTATTTCTGTAATTCCATGAGACATTGTGTCACTTGCAAAATGCGATCGTTCAGGTAACCAGCTCGGTATTGAGATGTAATTCCTTCGAATGTTTGGTATAAAAATCGTAAACGTATTCATTTTACAGGATAACCACAGATATGAAAGACCTGAGTTATATACTGATGCAGATAATGTCGAGGTATCATTTTTTTCCGATCTTACCATAGATTTAAATACAGTTTTTAATTATTAGTAAAGAAGAGAAGAAGGAACCT
>DAIEHY010000091.1 GCA_027353165.1 Desulfosporosinus sp. | reverse complement strand
CTAACTCAGGGTAATCTACTCCTCCGTCCGGTGTAACGGAAAAATGGTCCAAGAAAACAAAATCATTTCCCAGACCATGCATTTTTAGGAATTCCATCGTACTTCCCCTCTCTTACTTTTCATTATACGCATTATCTTTTTAAAAGAATACTACGCTATATGAAGTGGGTCAAGCCATTTGAAGCAAGTATACACAAGGAGGGAAAGAGATATACCTCAATTATGGCACCTATCCCTTGGCTATCATTGTTTTCCCTTGCCAGCTACTCTTAATTAACCGTACAAATCCAATTATGATGGATGGGCCACCTGCTACACACAGGATAAAAATCCATTGCCAACTAACTAAGGGAGCCGTCTTAAAGATCGCTTGTAACGGAGGGAAATAAATGACGCTGAGCTGCATGATCGTGGAGATTAGTACCGCTCCGACAAGATAGGGATTTGAGAAGAGGCCCACTTCAAAAATACTGCGTTCCTCTGACCGGCAATCAAAGACATGGAGCAACTGGGAAAACACTAGCGTCGTAAAAGCCATCGTGCGAGCCCCAAGCATATTGACCCCTATAAAAAGCGCTACTACAAATACTAAGAGGGTTCCAAGTCCGATAAATGTCCCCCTAATTCCAATTTTAGCTGCTAAGCCCCGAGCAAAAATACTCTCTCCTGGGGCCCTAGGTGGACGATTCATAATACCCGGTTCCGCTCCATCCACCCCTAACGCCATCGCGGGCAATCCGTCAGTCACGAGATTAACCCATAATATTTGGATGGGAAGTAACGGAAGGGGGAGCCCAACGAGCGTTGCCAAAAACATCGTTAGAACTTCGCCTAAATTACAGGAAAGTAAATAACGAATAAACTTGCGTATGTTGTCGTAAATCCCTCGACCCTCTTCCACTGCCGCCACGATCGTCGCAAAGTTGTCATCCCCTAAAACCATTGCCGAAGCTTCCTTAGTTACATCGGTCCCTGTTTTACCCATGGCAACTCCGATATCCGCTTCTTTAACTGCGGGGGCATCATTGACCCCATCTCCAGTCATAGCAACCACTTGTCCCCGCTTTTTATAAGCTCGCACAATTCTCAGTTTATCTTTCGGAGTTACTCGGGCAAACACGGAAATATCCATAATACGTTCGCTTAACTCTTGATCAGACGTCCGCTCCAATTCTGCACCCGTTATGATCCCTCCACTCGAACCGCGGATCATTCCTAATTCATAAGCGACAGCTTCTGCGGTTAGGCGGTGATCTCCCGTGATCATAACCGGTTTAATTCCTGCATGTCGGCAGACTTTAATCGCTTTTACTGCACTGATTCGCGGTGGATCAATCATTCCCAAGAGTCCGACGAAGGTCAAGCCTTGTTCTACGTTTTCATCGAGGGGCTCTAACTCTGACAATGGTTTTTCGGCAACCGCTAAAACACGCAGCGCATGTCGTGCCATATCGTCGTTGGCTCGCATGATACTTTTTTTGCGTTCTACGGACAGGTCTACTACGCCTTGCCCGGTTAACTCTTTCTGACAAAGTCTTAGCACCATATCGGGGGCACCTTTGACATAGGCCCGACGCCCCTGCTTTGTCTGATAAACAACGCTCATCCTCTTTCGGTCCGAATCAAAAGGCAATTCCCCAATCCGCTCTTGCTTGCGTTCCAGAACCTCTCGCCATATCCCCGCCTTAGCCGCAGCCACCAAGATAGCGCCTTCAGTCGGATCCCCCTCGATACCCCAAGGGGCATCCTTGCCTTTAGAACGAAAGAGGCCAGCAACTTGGACTCCTTTCTTGGTTAAGACAGAATTATTGCAAAGTGCCGCAATCTTTAACGCCGCGTTGAGGGGATCCCGTTCTTTCTCAGGATTTGCACCCCGGAACTCTCCTTTAGGATCATAGCCTTCTCCTGAAACGGTAATCTTTCGTCCATCTGAGTAGATTTGGCGTACTGTCATTTCGTTTTGGGTTAAGGTCCCTGTCTTATCGGAACAAATCACCGTTGCACACCCCAATGTTTCAACAGCCGGCAGTTTGCGAATGATCGCTTGCCGCTTGACCATACGTTGAACCCCCACTGCTAGAGCCACAGTGACAATCGCCGGTAAACCTTCTGGGATAGCTGCTACTGCCAATGAAACTCCTGTGAAGAACATTTTATAAAAGTCTTCCCCTCTTAAAATTCCCGTACCCACGACAGCCGCACAGACCAGAAAACTAATCAGAACCAACCATTTGCCCAGCTCCGCTAAACGCTTCTGCAAAGGGGTTTCTTCCTCTTCCACACTTTGAATCATGTCAGCAATGACACCCATTTCTGTTTCCATCCCGGTCGCCACAACTACTCCAGCCCCACGACCATTCACAATAGAAGTCCCCATATAGCCCATGTTTTGTCGGTCAGCCATAGGGGTAAGTTCATCCTGAAGGGGGGAAATACTTTTGCCCACAGAATGAGATTCCCCAGTCAAGGCTGATTCTTCCACTTGTATGTTGACTGCTTGAATCCAACGTAAATCTGCCGGAATACGGTCTCCTGTATCCAATAGGACAATATCCCCGGGTACAACATCGGCAGCTGGAATCCGTTGCTCCATACCTTCGCGCAGCACTCGTGCCTCAGGGGCGGTAAGAGAGCGCAGTGATTCCATAGAACGCTCTGCGCGAAACTCCTGAACAAAACCAAGAATGGCATTAATCATTAAAATTGCTAAGATCGTAATAGCATCCGCGATTTCACCTAATAGTCCCGAGACGACCGTAGCAGCCAATAAGACCAATACCATAAAATCCTTAAACTGTCCAAGGAATAAAAACACCGGATGTGTCCCTTTTTTTACTGCTAAAACATTGTTCCCAACTTCCTGTAACCGGCGACGAACCTCCTTAAGATTTAATCCTTTACTTGGATGAACATCCAATGCCTTGGCCACGTCAAGCCAAGGCAACACATGCCACGCCTGTTGCCGCATGCCCTTTTTCCTCCTTTTGTAATCAACGGTTAAAAGAAACCTTCTTTAGACGAAGTTTTTCGCTTCCTCTAAAGGTCAGCCGATTTATCCAAATGACTAAACGTTCAAACAGTCATCGATAAGAGGCTTTGTCCCTTTTGTAGTACATGCTTATTCCCAAAAGTATGGAAAAATGCCTCAGCAAAACAAGTGTGTTATACTAAAAATGATTCTTGTTCTGAAAGGATGTCATCACATGGCCTTAGACGGTGTTACCCTAGCCTACTTAGTAAGTGAACTTGCTCCCCAACTCATCGGAGCACGTATTGATAAAATCCATCAACCTGAAAAAGATGAAATCCATCTCCAGCTGCGTCAGCAGGGTTCAAGACGCCTTCTTCTTAGCACCAGCGCTACTTCCCCCCGTTTCCACTTCACGGAAGAAACTAAGAAAAATCCTCCCTCTCCCCCTATGTTTTGTATGATTCTCCGCAAACACCTAGAGGGTGGTAAAATCGTCAGCCTCCATCAAACAGCGCTCGAACGCGTCGTGACCTTTGAAATCCAAAATTACAACGACCGTGGGGATTTAGTGTCGTTACATCTGCACTTAGAGATTATGGGGAAACACAGCAATCTTATTCTAGTAGACCCTACCACCCATACAATCCTTGACGGCCTCAAACGATACTCTCATGCGCTGAGTCAATACCGCGAAGTGTTACCAGGACGCATTTATCTCGCCCCTCCTTCTCAGGGGAAACTCCCCCCTCAAGAAAACGAGGAACTATGGCGACAGACCCTATACGAGGAGGATTTAGAACGTTCTATTACGAGTATCCTGCTTGCTCGTTTTGCCGGGATCAGCCCCGAATTAGCTCGTGAAATCGTGATCCAAGCCGGCTTGAAGCCCGAGATTCTCCTCCACCAGTGCGGCGACATTGATTGTTCACGTCTTTTCCAAGCATACCGTAGGTTATGTGATCCTGAGGAGACTACCGAAATTCAACCTTGCTTATACTATAATCCAGCCCTGAAATCCCAACTGATAGCCTTTAGTTTTACCCCTTTTCAACAATACCAAGAATTAAGCAGGGAAAACGTCCCCTCCTTGAATGACGCAGTACGGATCTTTTATCAGTCAAAAACCAGCAACAACTCACTTGAATCGAAACGGGGCTCTCTTCGGAAAATTGTCCAAGAACAACATGCCCATTTTAGTAAGAAACTTAAAATCTATGAAGAAGCCCTTCACAACGCCAATTCAAGTCTAAACTACCAAAAGTGGGGAGAACTTTTGACCGCTAATCTCTACCGCATCCCCCAAGGATCGGTCGAAGCCTCAGTGGAAGATTATTTTGATCCCGCTCTTGCTTCTGTAGTTATTCCACTCAATCCATATATCAGTGTCATTGATAACGCCCAGCACTACTACAAACTCTATAACAAAGCTAAAGCCACCTTGCTTAAGACAAAGTCACTCAAAGAAACCACACTTGAGGAAGTGCAATACCTTGCTTCCTTGCGAGTTAGTTTGGATCAAGCATCCACCCTGACTGAGCTTACTGAAATTCATATCGAACTAGTCGGTCAAGGGTATGTAACTGGCAAGCATCTGAAAAGGAATACCCTTAAACTCAAAAAGGGTCGCCCCCAGGCGAAGGCGAAATCCAAACTTAAATCCCCCAAGGAGGTTCCTCAGCCCCGCATCTATCGTTCCAGTCAGGGCAAAAGCATTTTTGTTGGTAAAAATAATGCTCAAAATGATTGGCTCTCTTTGCGTAAAGGAAAACCCAATGATCTATGGCTGCATGTCAAACAAATTCCCGGTTCACACGTCCTAGTCCCCCTGGATGAGGGAGAAGAATTCCCGGATGATACCACCCTTGAAGAAGCAGCTGCCTTAGCAATCTACTACAGTCAAGCTCGCGGTTCTTCTCAAGTCGCTGTGGATTACACGCATGTTAAACAGTTAAAGAAACCTAACTCAGCTAAGCCAGGGATGGTGATCTATGATCAAAACTGGACTTTGTACCTCACACCTAAACCGGAAATCTTAGAACAATTGCTGGCTAGTGAGGAAACGAGCCCATCTATTTCGGTTAATTAATGATTATTTACCGATACCAACCCGAGTAGGCTACCGACGAATCCCAAGACAGCACTCAACGACATAACCACTATGCCCATACCGAATACAAGTTCTTTTACGGGCGGAAGAGGAATAAAGGGAAGTGGCCCCGCCATCTGAACATAAAGATAGGATATTGAGAACGTAGCCAGAGACACTGCCAGTATGCCACCCCCTATCGTTAATAATAAGCCTTCAAGCAGAAAAGGAAACGCAATAAATAGTTCCGGTGCACCTAATAATCTCAGGGTGTTAATTTGTTCCTTGTTGTTGGAAATTCCAAGTCTAATAATGTGAGATATGATCACCGTGGTAGATATACCCACGGCTGCCACCACTAGAATCCCCACCACCCTTAATGCCTCGGCAATATTACGGAGGCGTTCTAAAACTTCTCTGTTGTCCCTGACATGTTCAACGCCCACCAAGTGAGTTAATTTTTCTAAGACTGGGTCGATTTCTTGAAGATTAATCTTTAACTCCACGAAAGAGCTAAAGGGATTATCGTCAAATTTACTTAAAACGCTTGCCTCTTTCCCGAGGATTTCGACCATCCTGTTGTAAGCTTCATCCTGATCAACTACCCTTGCCGCTTGTACACCCTCTATTCCTTTAATACTTTCAACCATCTGAATGACAGCTGTATTGTTCTTTAAAATCTCATCATCAAGATAAACATTTATTTCTGCCTCCTTTTGGACGACATCTACAACCCGACTGCTTACCCACCAACCGGAAATTATCATAGCTAGAATAAAGAAAATAAGGCCCGTACTAAAAATCGTTAAACTATTAGAAAATAAATTTAACCGGATCATCGTTTTTACTTCTTTGAAAAAGTAACCTGCATTTGAAGAAAATAGTTTCATGCTATGTTCATCCTAACCTTTCCCAACTCAAAGTTCCTTTGTTCATCTGGATTAACTTACAATGTTTTTCTGTGTCAATCAGATGCGTAGCATGGGTTGTAATAATCACTGACGTTTTTTGATCGATAAATGATTTGAAAAGTTCTAAGATATTAATAGCATTGTCCTTATCCAAATTGCCCGTAGGTTCATCTGCTAAGATTAATAACGGTTTCCTGGCCACGGCCCGAGCAATGGCTACTCTCTGGCTCTCCCCCCACGACAGGTTTTCCACCAATGAAGAAGCCTTGTGTTCTAACCCGACCTTAGCCAAGGCATCATGGGCATTTTCCTTTAATTGACCTTGAGGAAGATCTAAAAAACGCATGCCAAGCATGACATTTTCAGCTACGGTTCTTCCTTTTATTAGTTTGAATTCTTGAAAAACAGGGCCTATGCTCGTTCGCAACTGCCTTATTCTTGAAGTCTGACCTTTATCCATTTGCTGACCCAAAACTTCTAGCGAGCCTATAGTCGGATACTCAATTCCCATGAATAGCTTTAAGAGACTCGTTTTCCCAGAGCCACTAGGCCCAATGACATAGACCATATCCCCTGGTTCGACTTGCAGATCAATATTATTTATGGCAACTGTGCCGTTAGGGAACCTCAAACTAACTCCTTTTGCTTTAATCATCTTTGGTCTTGTCCTCCTCAGTATCTAGGGTAATCGTCAGTTCCAAAAATCCATCCGTTGTCTTGATAGAATTAAAGCTGTAGTTGCTCGTTGGTAGCTCAAGGTTAAGCTTAAATACTAGGTCGCCTTTAATAAACAACTCTTCAATTGCGCCAGTATCCAGGGGCATTCCATAGAAATTACCTTCTTTAACCTGAAATTTCAGGGTCTGTGCCTCTTGGATAACAAAGTTTCCTGATAAAACGAGGTTTGCTTCAGGCATGCTAATTTGAACAGTGTTTGGATAAAATTTCAAGACTATCGTTGGGAGTAAGGAATGCTCAGCAATTAGATCATTAATGGTTTTTTCATCGATAGCTCCTTTAAAACTCATGAAATTAAACGAGATATTTAATTTTTCCGGTGGAATGTATCCCTCATCGATAATTCTGGAGAGCTCCTTTATAATCACCGGAACAGACGTTTTAAGTTCGTCCCAGTTTAGTTGCAGTTTCGAAAGATTTTCTTGGTAAGACTCTCTTTTTTCCTTCAAGGAGGTAAGATATTTTTCCTGATCTTGTATTAACTGCTTTTTCTTAGTTAGGGATTCTTGGAGTAGTTTTTGATTGTCTTCTAAAATAGCATTTTTTTGGGCAAGGTTTTCTTTTCCAATTAACTGCTTTGCTTTACTCTCTTCCAACAAATCCATAAGTTTTTGTGTGTTGCGAGTAAGATCCCTCAGAGTATTGACTCTCCTGAGAAGCATAGCCAGATTATCTGAATTGAGAATTATTTCTAAGTAAGTCCCCGGTCCCATCCTCTGATAACTCCTAAATACCTGCTTAAGGTCCTCCATTCTTTTTGAATAGGCCATTTCTTCACTTGCAATGGTTTCTTTCAAGCCCTCTATTTCTGTTTTTTTTGTTTTTATATCCTGAGTAACCTTTTTTTCCTCTTTCCCTAGCTCTGTAATCTGCTGACTAAGAACGAATAGATTTTGAAGGTTCTCATGTTCACTTTCAGAAATACTCGCCATTTTTTCTTTTATTTCTGTAAAAGGACCGCCTTGTCCGACTACTATACTTAGAGGTAAACTGATGATCAAAATAATTGCCAGGCAAAAACTTAACAATAATTTAGAATTCACTCGTTTATTCATTAAATCTAACCTTCCATATCCTTTAACTCTAATTTGCCCTCATTTATTCCACATAACATTCCACACTTTTCTAGTTTATTCCTTCAAAATAACCGATGACTAGGTCAATAAATAACTAAAAGCCAGAACGTTAGCAAACCTCTAACGTCCTGGCATAGGGATAATCCAATTTTGAACCTTCGACTTCTTAGTACTCAATACATTGTGATTGAATATACAAGAACGAGCATAACTATCTTGCATCCTTAAGTCATGAAAAGACTCATTGATACTTATCAGCCTAAGCCAAAATGCTTAAGAATGATTGAATGTAAATCGACAATTCGTGGATGCTTCAAACTGACTGACATTCCGGCAATAATCATCGGCACTGTCGAATCCTCTTCTTCAAGGGACCCGTGACTCCCTCCGCCAGGGTGAATAGGTGCCCCGACAGCAAAATATTCGTATCCCGAGGCAGCTGAAACAATAACACGACTTCCGCTCCGTGCTTCTAGTGCTGATATCAGACGATTAAATGCATCTGGATACTTCCCAAATTCAATGATTTGTTGACCTGCTTCCTGAGCATCGACCACGGATAAATCTCCTTCAAAAGACCATGATTGACCATAAACGTCTTGATAAGGTCCATGACGCGAAAAGCAAAGCTGTTTCTCAGTTTCTCCTTGAACAAC
>DAIEHY010000090.1 GCA_027353165.1 Desulfosporosinus sp. | reverse complement strand
GGGTATCAATAACGAGCACATTCCAAAACTCGGGACCCCATTTTTCACAACCAAAGAAAATGGCACCGGGTTAGGCTTACCAATGTGTTACAGTATTGCAGATAGGCATAATGCAATTATAGAATTTAAGACGGGCTCGGATGGAACAACCTTTTTGGTTCGATTTCCCCAACCGTCGGAATAAACACGAATTCTTAGCTGTGATGATTCATATAGTCTCTCAGCCATAGCGTATGAAATTCTTCATCTAGAAGATATTCCATAAGAGTATCGCGGAGTTCAGAATAATGTTTATTTTTGCTCTCCGTAATAAACGTTCGATAAGCTTGCATAGCCTTATGTTCTAATGCTATACCTAGCTTGCATGTATTATGCTGACCCGTTGACTCAACCATCTCGCCTACAAAACCTCCGGCTAATTCAAATAATGAACCAGTAAACGTTGGAAGCTCTATTTGTGCTTTCTCTAATACTTGAGCAAAGAAATTTGCATGTCCACCTTCGATTTGGGCCATTTTTTCGAAGGCTTTACAATAGTATTCATCCGTTGATGTTGAAATTTGAGCTTGGTAAAACGCGACTTGAAATGTTTCAAGGGTATAGAACTCCTTTAAACGGAAAATTAACTTATCGTCCAATTTGCTTAAACCTCATATTTTCATAGATTACTGTTGGGTATTGATAAAAAGGTTTGTATTGTAACTATTATTAGATAATATAAACGATCGAGAAATGAGTAACCTTGTCCAACCCTCTTGAATAGTATGGGAAAGGGGGTGGTTAAGATGAAACTGTGTATTGATCCGGGGCATGGGGGCTATGATTCGGGAGCCGTAGGGGACGGATTGCAAGAGAAAGACTTGACACTAGACATTTGCCTTAAACTTAAATCTATACTTGAGTACAATAGTATAAATATTATTCTTACTCGCGCAGGAGATTATGCGCCTGAATATCAAAATAATCTAAATAGGGATCTATCTGCTCGCGTGCAGATAGCAGAGGCAGCTCAAGTAGACCTTTTCCTTTCAGTGCACATTAATGCTGGCGGTGGAACTGGGGTAGAGGTGTTAATTAGTGGTACAGGTGGACGCGCAGAAACGGCAGCGAATAAGGTTTTACCTTATCTCGTTCAAGCTGGTGGTTGGGCAAACCGTGGAGTTAAAACGCAAGATGTATTTGTGCTTAGGGAAACGAGCATGCCTGCAATACTAACCGAAAATGGATTTATTGACCAAGTTAAAGATACGGCAAAATTAAAGGACCCGAACTTCCGTCAGTCACTTGCGGTAGCTCATGCTAAAGGGATCTGCGACTATTTCGGGGTTCAATATAAGGAACCCGTTTCGAATACAGAACAGTCAACACCTAATGTTATGTACCGTGTTATTTTGGATGGCGTGCAGACTATGGCTTTGAGCTCTCAAGAAAGCGCGATTATAACAGTTAAAGAGGCGGTCGATCGTGGCCAATCGACCAAGGGCATTGTACAGCGAACATCGGATGGAGTAAATGTTTTTGAATATGTAGCTTCTTTAGCAGCTCAGAAAAATCCAATTATGGGCGTAGAAACGATAACAGTCGAGCAGTGCCGCCAGTTTCTAATTAAGAATAATCCCTCCGCACCTGATATCGTTCCTTTATACAAGAGTAAGGGTGAACTATTAGGAATTAGATGGGGTTACGCTGTGGCCCAAATGGTCTTAGAAACTGGTTACCTCAAATTCAGCGGAGATGTAAAGGCTGATCAAAACAACTTTGTTGGAATTGGGGCTATCGGGGGTGGGGTTCCAGGCGCGTCCTTTTCTACTCAAGGAGAAGGGGTATTGGCCCATTTAGAGCATTTATTTGCGTACGCTTCAACTGAGCCGTTGCCCAACGGGATTCCAAAGGTAGACCCTCGATTTGATTTGGTAAAAAGAGGGAGTTGCCCAAACTGGGAAGATCTAAACGGAAATTGGGCAGTACCGGGGCTGAAGTACGGCGAGGATATAGTCAGGATCTATGATGAAATTGCTAAAGAGCAAATTAGTTCCAACACGGGAGAAACGTCTTTGTTAAAAAAGATATATCAACAAATAGCGGATTACTTTAAAGGGGTAAAAGAATAGAGAGGAAAACAAGGGGACAGGTGGGAAAACAAGGGGACAGGTGCACTGTTTCAGAAGAAACAGTGCACCTGTCCCCTTGTTTTCTGCTATAATGACTAAGTGAGAAAAACGGGTTTAGAATTGAGGAATGAGAGTATGGTTCAATCACATCTTGGGGAAATAGCTGCACTTGCAACGGCTGCCTGTTGGACGATCACTGCAGTTGCTTTTGAATCAGCAGGGAAAAAGGTCGGTTCACTATCCGTAAATATTATTAGACTTGTCATAGCTTTATTGTTAATCTCAGGGTTTAATTTATTTTCAAGGGGTATGATCTTACCTTTTGATGCTTCAGGGTCTACTTGGATCTGGTTAACAATTTCTGGACTAATAGGCTTTGTGATTGGAGACTTATTTTTATTCCAAGCTTATGTGCAAGTGGGTTCACGTATTTCAATGTTAATTATGTCTACTGTACCACCGATCACGGCAATAGCGGGCTTCGTGCTAATGGGAGAAAGAATTACTTTATTAGGATTAGCGGGTATGCTGATTACCATTTCAGGGATTGCCCTCGTGATTCTTACCAAAAGTTCAACGGATAAAAAGATCGAATTTACTCATTCTATCAAGGGATTAATCTTTGCTTTTATTGGTGCACTGGGACAAGCCTTCGGACTAGTTTTTAGTAAATTTGGAATGGGGTCCTATAACCCTGTTGCGGCAACTCAGATCAGAATAATTGCTGCAATTTTTGGCTTTGCTGTCGTTATTACGGTTTCAAAAAATTGGAAAAATGTCTATATAGCCTTGAAAGATTCTAAGGCGATGAAAAATATCACCATAGGATCTCTTTTTGGGCCGTTTATAGGGGTCTCCCTTTCCTTATTGGCGGTTCAACATGCACCAACTGGCATTGTTTCCACGATCATGTCTATTACTCCGATTCTGATAATTCCAGTTTCGATTCTCTTTTTAAAAGAAAGAGTATTCCCCAAGGAAATTATAGGAGCCTTTATATCTCTGATAGGGATTTCGCTTTTGTTCCTCTAAAATGAAAAGTGCTCATCCCTTTAGTTTGTAAGAGGAAACGTTCATGATCATTTCTTGTATACTGTATTTTAGCAAAAAATTATAGACACATATATTTAGGACAGTTATAATAAATACATCCTTGTAGATCTGAGAGCAAAGAAGCTCTAAGAGGCGTTTTAACGGCGCTTTTTAGAGCTTCTTTTTATTATTTTAAATAATCAAAATTATGGCTGGTTTTAAAGTATAACATGGCGTTCTTCTGGCCATCAATGACCGGATCATCCAGCGAGAAGGAGCATAGCTAAAGGTTTATGCCAGAAAATTTTTATATTTGGGAGGTTAGTATTGATGACCATTAATACTGGGGATGTGGCTTTCGTCGTTATCTGTACGCTCTTAGTTTTCCTGATGACCCCTGGACTGGCATTGTTCTACGGAGGAATGGTTAGAAAACGCAATGTGCTTTCTATCATGATGCAAAGTTTCACGGCTATAGGATTAGTTACAGTTATTTGGGTCGTCTTTGGATACTCTTTGGCTTTCGGACCAGATCACGGCCATTTAATAGGAAATCTGGATTGGGTAGGTCTAAAAGGTGTTGGACTTTCCCCTAATCTTGACTATGCTCCGACAATCCCCCATTTGTTGTTTTTCTTATTCCAACTGATGTTTGCAATTATTACACCTGCAGTCATCAGCGGAGCAACTGCTGAACGATTGCGCTTTACAGCTTTCATATTGTTTGTACTTTTTTGGAGTACCTTTGTTTATATCCCACTGGCTCATTGGGTATGGGGAGTGGGTGGGTGGATGCGAAATCTTGGGGTTTTGGATTTTGCCGGTGGCACTGTCGTCGAAATGGCTTCAGGAGTGTCGGGATTAGTGGCAGCCTTTGTCATTGGCAAACGGATCACTGTAGGATATGAGTGGAATATTCCTCATCATATGCCTAACGTTCTTTTTGGCGGTGGATTGTTATGGTTTGGGTGGTTCGGATTCAATGCAGGTGGGGCAATGGGGGCAAACGGCGTGGCAGTGTTAGCTCTTGCAACGACCCAAATAGCCGGAGCAACCGGAATGATTGGCTGGTCACTGTTAGAATGGCTTCATCGTCGCCAGATTACAGCTTTTGGTGCTGTGAGCGGCATAATTTCCGCTCTTGTGGCAATTACGCCTGCTGCAGGGTATGTCTCAACGGGTAGTTCACTTCTGATTGGATTTATTGCAGGAGGAGTATGTTATTTAGGAGTTAGTGTCCTTAAGGCCAAATTAGGCTATGACGATGCCTTGGATGTCTTCGGAATACATGGAATTGGAGGGACTTGGGGTACGATAGCTACTGGGATTTTTGCAGATCTAGGCCTTAATCCACAGGGGAAAAATGGCTTAATAAATGGCGGAGGAATTGAGCCCGTTTTAATTCAATTAATTGCAGTAGCTGCAACGTATTTGTTTACTGGGATCATGACATTTGTTATCTTAAAGGGAATAGCAAAATTAACCCCCCTTAAGGCAACTGAGGATGAGCAAGCGAATGGCTTAGATTTAACTCAGCATAGGGAGAAGGCCTACCCCGATTTTGAACTTAGTGAGAATGTCTTTATTTAGAGAGCATTTTCACCGTGTTCGCCCGTTCGGATACGAATCGCATCCAAGACGTCATAGACAAAAATTTTGCCGTCTCCAAATTTTCCGGTTTTTGAAGTGTCAGCGATGGCGGCAACGACTATATCCACTTTTTCCGTGGGGACAACCACTTCAAGTTTGATCTTTGGTAAAAGTTTTGTTTCAATTTCTTGCCCTCGGTAAATTTGTGTGTAACCTTTTTGTTTACCAAAGCCCATGACATTAGAGACGGTCATCCCTTGAACATCAATGTTCGATAACATGATTTTCACATCATTTAGTTTTTCTGGTCGAATAATCGCTTCGATCTTTTTCATGGTTTCATCCTTTATCTTTAAAAATTGTCTGATAGTTATAAGCTACAGTACCCTATATTATATCAGATGTTTTCTCAGTATAATATGCTTTTAAAATCAAAAGCCGGGCTTAAGCCCGGCTTTGAGGAGTCTTCTTTTTAAAAGGAGAATTTTTTCCTCGGTCTGGTTTCCCTGTCTGAGCTTTATCGGTCGCTTTATTTGACATTGGTTGTCCTCCACTCGAAAATTTGACTAAATTAAGGCCAGTAACTGTTTTCAGTCCTTATCCTTTATGGGTTGTTTCTTGATCTTTTCCGTAATCGGTCCGTCCATCCTGGTCTGGTTGGTGGCTATAGGGGAGATCTTCACGTTTGGGGAATCTCCTCTTGTTCTGTTGAGACTGCTCCATTGTATTCCTCCCTTAATGTTGGAATACATTTAGGATAACCCTATGTAGGGATTATTATGTTGAGGTTTCGAGCTCATCTAAGGAATATCAGGTACAAAAAAGGACCTCCTTCTTTAAGGAGGTCCAAAAGAGGACTAAACTACATGAAAAAGACAAAAAATGAACCTGTAATTATTATAAGTAATTCATCGCAAAATGTAAATAAATGTAACCATGTAATATTTGGTAGTTATCCAAACAAAGTATTAGGTTATTAATAAAAAGACAATTGTATTGACATGATTTGAGACAAATGTTAGACTCAGCGTAATGAATTGAATAAACTATGCTCTTATCCGGAGTGGTGGAGGGACTAGCCCGATGAAACCCGGCAACCAGCTAAACTCGCTATGATATTCATAGCTGGCACAAGCATGGTGCTAATTCTTGCAGGAGATTCTTCTGGCAGATAAGAGGAGCGTCGATATTTAAAATTTGGCCTCTTCTATTTACGGAAGAGGTTTTTAGTATTATCAGGAACTAAAGGATCTTCTAAACGAATATGAGTGACATAGTGTACAAATCTGGAGGTGGGGACATTCATGAGTGTAGAAAAGACATATGCTGAGATTAATGCCAAAATTAAAGCTGGCAAAGCAATCGTGGTAACAGCTGAGGAATTGATCGCCCTAGTAGAGGAAAAAGGTCTCTCTCAGGCGACCCAAGAAGTTGATGTGGTAACGACGGGAACCTTTGCGCCCATGTGTTCTTCAGGTGCTTTCTTAAGCTTTGGCCATACAACGCCCCGTATGAAGATGCAGAAAGTATGGCTAAACGGAGTATCCGCATATACTGGCATAGCAGCTGTTGATGCCTATATCGGCGCCACGGAGATGCCAGATGATGATCCACTAAACAGCAACTATCCTGGAGAATTTCGGTACGGTGGGGGACATGTTATTCATGACTTGGTCGCACGTAAACCAGTCAAATTGAAAGCATTGGCTTATGGCACAGACTGCTATCCACGCCGAAACCTTGAAACGACTATCACACTCGATGATATCAATGAGGCAATTCTTTTTAATCCCCGCAATGCCTATCAAAATTATAACTGTGCAGTGAACCTGACGGATCGGACAATTTATACCTATATGGGCATGATTAAACCTCAGTTGGGCAATGCCAATTTTTCAACTGCGGGACAACTAAGCCCTCTCTTAAAGGATCCTCATTTTAAGACAATTGGAGTAGGTACGAAGATATTTCTTGGCGGCGGGGTTGGGTATGTTGCTTGGAACGGTACACAACATTTTCCGTCCATGATTAACGAAGAAGGTCAGGAACTGGGGAGCGCTGGGGGAACACTTGCCGTCACGGGGAATCTAAAACAAATGAGCCCCAGATGGCTTGTCGGGACCAGTTATCTTGGGTACGGTGCGACACTCAGTGTTGGGATCGGGATTCCCATTCCGATTCTCAATGAAGAGATCGCCCGATATGCAGCTAAGAAAGATGAGGAGCTGTTTGCACCGATTGTGGACTATGGAGCAGCCTATCCATCCTTTACCCCGGGTAATCTCGGGTATGTCAGTTATGCTGAACTTAAGAGTGGAAAGATCAAGGTAAATGGTAAAGAAGTCATAACCGCTCCGTTGTCGAGTATGCCTCGGGCACGTGAAATCGCCGCAACCTTAAAGAGCTGGATTCAAAAAGGCGATTTCCTCCTGACAGAACCGGTTAAAGCTCTTCCCTCACCCGCTGATGGCTTTATCGCTCACAGTATTAAGGAGGCTTGATAAAATGTCGCCAAAAAGAATTGTTTTACGTTTTGGGACAGATATCTCGGTAAAGCCGATTGTCTATCGGTTGGTTAAAGATTATGACTTAGTGGTTAATATAGTAAAAGCCGACGTCAACCCGCAAAAAGAAGGAACCATGATTTTAGAGGTTACAGGGGAGCAAAGTGAAAAGGGCCTCAGCTATCTGCGTGATCTGGGGGTTTCAGTACAGGCTCTTAATCAAGAAATTGTCCGTAATGAAGAAAAATGTGTCATGTGCGGAGCGTGTACAGGGCTTTGCCCGACCGGAGCCTTATATATGGAGAGACCTTCAATGGAGGTCCTCTTTGATGGAGACCAATGTGTCTTTTGCCAACTTTGTATAAAAGTATGCCCTATGAAGGCAATGGAGGTCCGTTTATAATTGGATTATATCGAACGCAGTTATCGGCAGCGTCATCGACAGGAGGATCTGGTCCATTTTCAACTGGCTGTGGGGGAAACCGACCTGGATATTGGGGTGCGGAAAGAACGATATTCCGACCAACTGGTTGAATGGGTAGAAGAGACGATTAGGAACTGTCGTAGACCGCTCGAGGACTATATCGAGAGGGACCCTGATTTTGCCAAGGCCTTGACGCCTTACACTGTCTCGCCAAATGCCCCTCTAATTGTTAAGTCTATGGCAGAAGCTGGTCGCCTTGCAGGCGTGGGACCAATGGCGGCGGTCGCAGGTGTCATCTCAGAGCTGGTTGGGAAGTCGATTGCCAAACGCTCAAGAGATGTGATTGTGGAGAATGGTGGAGATATCTACTTGCGAACGAGTCGTATCCGAAAGGTCGGGGTTTTTGCAGGGGATTCACCGCTTTCCAATCGTGTTGCAATCGAGATCCGACCAGAACAAACCCCTCTTGGAATATGTACTTCATCGGGTAAAGTGGGGCATTCCTTAAGCTTTGGTAAAGCCGATGCTGTTGTGGTAATTTCTCCTTCTGTCCCCTTAGCAGATGCAGTGGCAACAGCTACTGGAAATCTTGTTAAGACAATCAGCGATTTGGAAAGAGCCCTCGAATTTGCCTCAGGGATCGAAGGAGTTACAGGTGTATTAGTTATAAAAGATGACCGCTTGGCTGTATGGGGAAGTGTTAAGTTAATCCCCACATAGAAAGAAACCTCCCCGTCGGGAGGTTTAAGTTTTTGCGCTAATGTCTTTTAGTTTTTATTTAGATAACTTGTACAATCTCAATTTAGCACGAATTATGGGGGGAATCAATGCCCAGTTTTTGG
>DAIEHY010000008.1 GCA_027353165.1 Desulfosporosinus sp. | reverse complement strand
ATATCCTCTGCGCTCATTGACGCAATTCCACTAATCGTGCTCTCTAAGCTAAGAAACTTCCTCTGGGCTTGGGTCGAAGGGGTTGGAACGTCGGAGTTGGAACGATGGGGATTAGGGCGACGGGAGAAGGACGACGCGTGGGTGGGGCTGTTTGCGTTTTTGACGCAAATGCGCTGGATGCACAAGTTTAGGGACGGTTCTTGACTTGCATTTATAAGCAGAAAAATAGGGAGAAAACGCTTGTGGAAATAAGAAAATTGGTTAATAAATCTTTGATTTCAGATTTATGGGAAACAGAACGCTTGATTATTAGAGATGCAAATTTACTGGATGTGGATAGATTACAAGAGATTTATAGACAGTCTGAAAATACGGAAGGCTGGACTAGGGATAGCGAATTGACTAATGACTATATACTTAATGGTGTTGACAAGGGTAATTTACCGCCTAATGGAATAAAAGAGTTTTATAAAATTCAATTGATGACTCGTAAGGCTTCATCTGAAATTATTGGATTCATAGAGTTTTATCACGGTTATCCCGATAAAGAAGTTTTATATATTGCTACACTTTTGTTTTGTGAAGACTACCGCAACAATCATTATGGACAAGAAGTTATCAATAGTTTATGTGAACAAGCCCTTGAATTAGGATTTTATCAAGTTAGGCTTGGAGTATCACTTAAAAACTGGTTAGGAATCTATTTTTGGAATAAATTAGGGTTTGATACAATTTTAAAATTTCAGGGTGATAAAGTACTTGCCAAGAATTCTTTTGCCTTACTGGAACTTGGGAAAAACCTATAGTGCAAGCCCAACAACCTATTTTAGGAGGCGTTTTATGGAAAGGGAAAAAATGCTGTCTTATATTTTAGATGCATATCCATATCCTGTTGTATTTGTCGATTGTGATCATGTTATTAGATATTTGAACAAAAGGGCAGAATACCATTATTATCAAGAACGTGGTTATCGTGATTTAATCGGGAAAACTATTTTTGACTGTCATCAAAGTCCAAAATCAGAGGAAATGATTAAGTCTGTTGTCGAACAACTCAAAAATCATGCTAATGAGGTTTTTTTAAAGGTTAATTATCGAAATGAACGAATTTATATTGTGCCTGTAAGGGATGAGAATGGGGCCTTGATAGGATATTTTGAAAGGTTTGAAATGAACTTGCAAAAGTAGGTCTTGCTGGGCATATGGTTGTTAAGGTATGATAATTATTTGAGTTAAAAATTTATGGTTTGCGGAGGACGAATAACGTGAATTGGATAAATAAACGAGTTTTAGTCATTGGTGCAGGTCTTAGTGGTCAGGCGGCTGTTCGGAAACTCCAACGTTTAGGTGCGGAAGTTTTCTTGACGGATCAGCAGCCTGGCCAGAGCCTCAAGGGTGTTGAAGAACTAGGACTTGATCGGACTCATTTGTTACTTGGTTTAGTACCAGATTTTGCGACGATTAATCCTGAGCTGATCATTCTATCTCCGGGGGTATCACCTAAACTCTCTTTGGTTGAGGAGGGGATTTCCCGTAATGTGGCCGTATGGAGCGAAGTGGAGCTGGCTATGGATGATTGTCCCGCGCTGTGTATTGGGGTCACCGGAACGAATGGCAAAACAACTACCACTACTTTAATCGGGGAATTAGCAGGGTTGACTGGGCGGCCAACGATTGTTGCGGGAAATATTGGAGTCGCTTTAAGTGGACAGGTCGATAAGATGAATGAGAATAGCATTGTCGTGGCTGAACTTTCTAGTTTTCAGTTGGAGTTTATTCAAAGGCTTCGAGTTCACATTGGCATTTTGCTGAATCTTACCCCTGATCATTTGGATAGGCATGGTACCTTAGAAGAGTATCTGAGAGTTAAAACTCGAATCTTTGAGAACCAAACAGCAACGGATTTGGCGATTCTAAATTGGGATGATCCATTAGTTCGAGATTTGGGATCAAAATTAAAAAGCAGGGTCCTATACTTTAGTCCAACCTCTTTCTTACAGGATGGGATTAGTCTTTGGCATGATGAGATTGTCTATGCGGAAAAAGAAAAGAGGACGATGATTTCAATTATCTCCCGTAATGAACTTCAGATTCGCGGGGCACATAATCTGGAAAATGTCATGTCAGCTGCGGCTGCGGCGAGGGCGTTAGGCCTTTCTTGGACAGAGATCGCTGAAGGGCTACGACAGTTTAAAGGGGTAAAACATCGACAAGAAGTTGTAGGGTCGTATGAGGGGATTCTTTTCATCAATGATTCCAAAGGGACTAACACAGATGCTGCTACCAAGGCCTTATTAGCATTTGATGAACCCTTAGTACTTATTGCTGGGGGTAAAAATAAAGGACTTGATTTTCATGAGTTTATGAAAGTTGTGCGCGGTAAGGTTAAAAGTCTTGTTTTACTGGGTCAAGCGGCTGAAGAGATGGAACAAGCTGCCCGGGACGAAGGGGTGCAGCGGATTATTAGGGTTAATACCTTCGAGGAGGGTGTGGAAAAAGGGATTTCCGAGGCGGTTCCTGGGGATGTTGTTTTATTATCCCCTGCTTGTACAAGTTGGGATATGTTTAAGAATTATGAAGAAAGAGGGGAATTGTTTAAGGAGTTAGTGCGTAGGCATTATAGGGAACCCATTCAACATTGAATAAAGGGGGAACTAACAATGCGAAAGTATCATCGACCTGATTTGGTCTTGTTGGGAGCGATTTTGGCTCTGTTAGGGATAGGATTTATTATGGTTTATAGCTCTAGTGCTGTCAGAGGCTTTATTCAGTTTGATGATCCTTATCACTATCTCAAGATGGAAATGATGTGGGTGACAATAGGACTTGTAGCATTGTTCCTTAGCATGCGGGTGGATTTGCAATGGTTGCGTCAATTTGCTAAGCCGGCCCTTTTTCTGGCAATCGCCTTATTAATTGCGGTTAAAATCCCGGGTATAGGACGAAAGGTCAATGGTGCCGATCGTTGGATTGGGCTTGGACCCATGTCAATCCAGCCCTCGGAAGTGATTAAGCTTTCCATGGTCTTGATGATGTCCCATCTGCTTGCCCTTAATCCCTACAAGATCAAATCCTTCCGCAAGGGTGTTCTTCCGATCCTTGGTTTGCTCGGGGTCATTGCCGGGCTGATTATGCTCCAACCGGATTTGGGCACAACCCTGGTCATTGCGGCTACGACGTTTTTTATGTTGATTGCGGCAGGTGCACGGGTCAGTCATATCCTTGCTTTGGCAGGAACTGGGCTCGGTTTAGTCGTCGTGGCTATTGCCGCTGCACCTTATCGAATGCGACGTATTTTTGCTTTTTTAGATCCTTGGGCCGATCCTTTAGGAAACGGGTATCAAACGATTCAGGCACTTTTAGCCTTAGGTCCAGGGGGATTGTTTGGCCTAGGTTTAGGGCAAAGTAGGCAGAAATTTCTTTATTTGCCGGAAAACCACACAGATTTTATCTTTGCCATGATAGGAGAAGAACTTGGTTTTATCGGTGCGACATTGATCATCTTACTTTTTTTCCTCTTCGCATGGCGAGGGTTTCGGGTGGCAATGAGAGCTCCAGATGCCTTTACAGGTTTTCTCGCAGTTGGGTTAACGGCTATGGTTTCTATTCAGGCGATGATCAACATGGGCGTCGTGAGCGGGTTATTGCCAGTTACAGGGATAACCCTACCTTTTATCAGTTATGGGGGTACATCGCTCGTTTTTACGATGGTGGGAGTTGGAGTGCTGCTGAATATTTCCAAAGAAGTAAGGTAACAAATCGAGGCTTGAAGTTCGAGTGCATGTGCGCCTTTGGGGTTTGATGGTGGAAGTCTCAGAAGTAGAGAAAGGGGTTTAGAGGGTGCGTGTGATTTTAACGGGTGGTGGAACTGGCGGGCATATATATCCAGCGTTAGCCATTGCTAAAGGATTATTGGCGCGTGATGATAAGACTCAAATTCTATATGTGGGAATAAGGGATGGGATGGAAGCGCGTCTAGTGCCAGAAGAGGGAATTGAGTTTGCTGGGATTTCGGGAAAAGGACTGCCGCGCAAGTTAAGCTTGGAGACGATAAAAGTCCTCGCTAAAAGCTTAAAGGCGCTCTGGGAAACTAAGAACATTTTGCGAAAGTTTCATCCGGATCTGGTTATAGGAACTGGAGGATATGTGTCAGGGCCGGTTGTTTTGACCGCGGCGCTTTTTAATATTCCAACCTTGCTTCATGAACAAAACGCTTTACCCGGAATAACCAATCGAATTTTAGCACGGTTTGTACACCGAGTGATGGTAACCTTTCCTGAGAGCATTTCGCATTTTGGGGCTTTAAAAAAACTTGAATTAGTAGGGCTCCCAGTTCGCTCGGAGATAGGAGAAGTGACTCGTGAAGTGGGCTCCAGGAAATTTGGATTACGCACAGATTGTTTGACTTTGCTAGTAACGGGTGGGAGTCGGGGTGCACTCACCTTGAACAAGGCTATGATCACTGTTTTAGAGCATCTTGCTCAACGCCCGGATATTCAAGTGATTTGGGCAACCGGAAAGATGACGTACTCCCAAACGATTGAAGAGCTCGAGAGACGAGGAATTATGTGGCGACGATCAGGTTGGCGTGTCTTAGAGTATTTGAAGGATATGCCGGAAGCGTTGGCTTGTACCGACCTCTACATAGGTAGGGCTGGCGCAGCTTCTTTAGCGGAATTGATGGTTGCAGGTATTCCCAGTGTTTTGATTCCATATCCTTATGCTGCGGAAAATCATCAAGAACACAATGCACAGGCACTTGTTCAGGCTGGTGCAGCGCAAGTCATCTTGGACTCGGAATGTGACGGAGAACGGTTATGGAAAGAGATAGATCATCTGATTTCTCAACCAAAGCTTCTCATCACTATGGGAGACGCAGCGCGAACCCTTGCCCAACCTAAGGCTTTAGATAAAATCTTAGATCTCTGTAGAGAAATTGCTTGGCACTAAAATCGATTACGCTCACACCTGCTTACTCCGGTGCATAGCATATGGAGTAAACAAAGTAAAGGAGTGAGCGTGGTGTGGCCAAAACGAAAAATCCAACTGGTCGCTTCTTCTGCGGCTTCCGGAATTGACGGGGTCCGAGCCCTGTTGAGCGGGGTTCAGCTTAAATTCTGTGAGGTAGAACCAATCGCAGAGGATTTATGTGAATCAAGCTCGGAACGATGGATGGAGATGCCTTTCACTGATATGACAAAGTCTGGTCAATGGGACCCTGTAACTGAATTAGTCTATTGGCCTTGGCCAGATGGCTTGGAAGAAGATTTATGGAAAAAAAAGGCGCTTAGCCAAGGAATAAATCAGCAACCGATACAAGCTTTAATACATAATATTTTGCAGGATGAATCAGTCTTATGGATATCTGAACCGACGGTACTTATTGAAGGACGTCCCTTATTAGGGCATATTCTAGATATGGCAGGATTTGAGCCGACGATCGTTTGGCAAAAGGATGGAAAATGGCATTGTGTGCAAAAGCAGGGCTCATACTGGCTGATATCAGAATCTTGGTTAGATGTGCTAGTCGATAAAAGTACACTGGGAAGAAAAGCGGAGCTTGGAAGCAATGAACAAACGACTTGGGTAGTTCGTGAAACTCAAGTTGATTTTTATCATAGTTCCGAGGGCCGTGGTTATCTAGGTTATTTACCGCGATGGCCGGAACCGATAGAAGAACCAAGGGCATATCATATTATTGCGAAGTGTTTTGATATGGGGGTTTCTTGGTTTGATATTAAGTTAGCTCTGGGCTCACTTTGGAAGAACCAACGAAGGGTGGATAACATGAGGTGGGAAATCAATGATTTTGGATGGAATGACGGGAAGGGTGGAGAAAAAATATCCATTGCACCAATTGAACACTTGGAGGATTGGTGGGCCCGCTGAGGTTGTATATTGGCCTGAAACGACAGAAGATTTATTCAGTGTATGGAAACGCGCGCGAGAGGCTGAAATTCCTGTTTGGTTAATCGGACGGGGGTCTAATTTACTATTGCCTGATGAAGGACTTCCTGGAATAACGATGGTGACGACTGCCTTGCGGAAGATTCACTGGGGTGATTACATAGTTCGTGTTGAAGCAGGGTACTCATTAGCTTTATTGGCTCAGGAGGCTGGTGAACGAGGGTGGAGCGGACTAGAGTTTGCACGAGGGATACCTGGATCAGTTGGGGGAGCAGTGATCATGAATGCGGGTGCTCACGGCGGTGAAATAGCATCTCAAATAACTAATATTACCGTATTAGGAACAGATGGAACCCTGAAAGACATAAAACGTGAAGAGATTAAATTTGCTTATCGATACTGTTCGTTACGTGGTCAGGCTTGGGTGCTTGAAGTACAGCTGGCCTTTTCACGTGGGGAGCGGGAACAAATATTAAAGACAATGAAAGAGAATTTAGCCAATAGAGCAGCAAATCAACCCATTGAAAAACCTAATGCGGGAAGTACTTTTCGAAATCCTCCAGGTGATTCAGCGGGCCGGTTGATTGAAGCTGCTGGCTGGAAGGGGAAAATGATAGGCGGTGCTCAGGTTTCTGAGAAACACGCAAATTTTATCGTCAATAACGGCAGTGCTAAGTCGAAGGATGTGCTTGCTTTGATAGACGCTATTAAGAATGATGTTCGTACTAAATATGGAATCACTTTGCAAACAGAAATAGAGAGTATCCAGACCGAAATGACAATATCGCAAAAGAATATAGAAAATTGACACCTTTAAAAGGGGGGGTTGGATAATGGCGATGGATAGGTATGTCATCACCGGAAAACAACGGTTAGAAGGAACTATTCGGGTAAGTGGAGCAAAAAACTCTTCCCTTCCCTTATTAGCTGCAACTTTACTAGCTGAGGGGTCGTCGACCTTATTAGAAATCCCGCAATTAGCGGATATTACCCATATGATTGAAGTACTTGAGCACTTAGGCTGTAAGGTTGTGCGTCAAAACGAGGCGTTACTCATTAACGCTGGGGCTTTAGGGTCTTGTGATGTTGATGAAGGGCTCATGCGCCGAATGCGTGCTTCAAATTTGATTTTAGGACCCTTATTAGCCAGGTATGGGCGGGTTAAAATCTCAAGACCTGGTGGTTGTGCCATTGGTTCTCGCCCCATGGATCAACATATAAAAGGGCTTCAACAATTAGGAGTAAAGGTTAAAGAAAAACACGGCTACATCGAAGCTTGGACGGATAAGTTACAGGGTGCAGATGTTTATTTAGATGTCCCAAGTGTAGGAGCTACTGAAAATATTATGATGGCAGCAGTCTTAGCAAAGGGTGTTACTCTGATTCGCAATGCAGCGCGTGAGCCAGAAATTGTCGATTTGCAATTATTCTTAAATAAAATGGGGGCCAAAGTGCGTGGAGCTGGGATGGATGTCTTGAGAATTGATGGGGTCGAATCTCTTCATCCTACAGAACATACTGTTATACCGGATCGGATCGAGGCGGGAACCCATATGATTGCTGCGGTCATGACTGAGGGAGATGTGTTGATTAAGAATGTAGTACCGGAGCATTTGGAGCCGGTTATTGCAAAATTGCGCCAATCAGGAGCTATTATAACTTTGATGGATGAGGCTATCCGTGTTCAACAGAGGGGAAAAATTAGCGGGGTGGATCTTAAGACGATGCCTTATCCCGGATTTCCCACAGATATGCATCCCCAGTTTATGGCAATGCTCTCGTGTGCGGAAGGCACTAGTATCATTACCGAGACCATCTTTGAAAACCGTTTTCAGCATGTTGATGAATTAAGGCGGATGGGGGCACAGATAACCGTTGAGGGGAGAACTGCCGTAATTCGTGGAGTTGAAACCCTTGAGGGGGCCTTTGTGGAGGCCACAGACCTTCGTGCTGGAGCAGCGCTCTTCCTTGCGGCATTGGCGGCTGAGGAAGCGACTGTCCTTGAAAAAGTAGATTATATTGATCGTGGTTACGAAAATTTAGAAGAGAAATATAGTCATATAGGAGCAAAAGTTGTGCGTGTGTGATATTTTGTCAATAAAAGTCTTCTAAAAAAGCATGACAGAATAGGACTGTATTCGTTATACTGGGACAAGGAGGAAATGCCAAAATGCAACCCAAGAAAAAGAATACGTCCTTTCTTTATGTGGCAGTTTTGACGATGCTGCTTTCACTTGGAATTGTGCTATTTGCACGATCCGGAGCTTTTGCTATTAATAACGTCATGGTACAGGGACTTAGTTTGGTTTCCGAAGATGATATTTTAAAATTGTCGGATGGGATAAAGGGCCAAAATTGTTTGTTTTTTGATCAAACGGCCTTAGTCCATAAAATTTCGTTACATCCGCTTGTTAAAAGTGTTAATTTTCAGCGGAAGCTTCCCAAAACTCTTGTTATACAAGTAACCGAAAGAACTCCGATTGCTCTGGTAGCTGTTCCAAAAGGAATCTTGGAGGTGGATAAGGAAGGCACCTTTTTACGACGATTAGAGAGTTGGCCCAAAAATGATTTTCCTGTTATTAGTGGAATAACTCTTTCCGATACGGTTGGACCTGGCCAAAATTTAACCAACCCACTTCTCTTGGCTGCGCTTCGCTTACTTGGACAAGCTCCTCCAGAATTGCTTAAACAGATTGGAGAGCTTCATGTCAACGAAATACAACAGATGACCTTGTTTTTAACAAGTGGGGTGGAAGTTCGGCTGGGAAAAGCCAATGACTGGAGTGATAAATTAAAAGCGCTTAATCAACTTATAAGTGATCCTGGGTATACATCAATTCAACAAGGGGTACGATACATAGATTTTACAGCGGCAAAACCAGTAATAGGTCGCTAATGCAGGGAGGAATAATGGAACATGTGGTTACCGCTCTTAGGCTTAGTTTTAGGATTAGCGATCGGGTATGTCAGCCCGTTTTCAGTCCCGATTGAATATGCTAAATACTTATCCGTTGGAATTCTTGCGGCCTTGGATTCTGTCTTGGGAGGGATACGGTCTGCTCAAGAAGATCATTTTGATAGTGCCGTGTTCTTGACAGGTTTTTTTAGTAATATGCTCCTTGCGGCTCTATTAGCTTATGTAGGGGATCGCATCGGAGTGGATCTTTATTTGGCTGCTGTAGTAGCATTTGGAGTCCGTATATTCCAGAATTTAGGAAGCATAAGGCGACATCTTATCAAAAAATAAAATTAGATTGCTAAATTGAAAAATAGTTAAGTAACTTAACAAAAACTTTTTTAAAATAAAGGGATAAAGCATAAACATATAGAATTTGTACGGTGTATGCATTTAAAACTGAATGTATAGTTTATGGATTTAAGGATAACACGTCAGAAAGGTCAGAATGAAGCGAGGGGGTTATAACCTAAATGCTGGAATTTGATACGGACTTAAACCAATTTGCAGAAATTAGGGTGATTGGTGTAGGTGGTGGCGGAAACAATGCGGTTAATCGTATGATTACCGCTGGATTACAAGGGGTCGATTTCGTAACAGTCAATACAGACTCACAAGCCTTACAACTTTCCCGTGCAGGTCAAAAGGTGCAAATCGGAATAAAGTTAACCAAAGGACTTGGGGCTGGAGCAAATCCGGAAATTGGAGCTAAAGCAGCGGAAGAAAGTCGCGAAGAATTGGCAAAGGTACTTAAAGGGTCGGATATGGTCTTTGTGACTGCGGGTATGGGAGGCGGAACTGGTACTGGTGCAGCTCCTATTGTCGCAGAAGTGGCCAAAGAAATGGGTGCGTTAACGGTAGGAGTGGTTACGCGACCATTTACCTTTGAAGGGCGAAAGCGAGCTATGCAGGCAGAAAAAGGAATTGCTGAACTCAAGAGTAAAGTAGATACACTGATTACTATCCCTAATGATCGATTATTGCAAGTGGTGGACAAGCATACCACGATTCATGAGGCATTTCGCATTGCGGATGATGTCTTAAGACAAGGTGTACAAGGTATCTCGGATTTAATTGCGGTTCCAGGCCTAATTAATTTGGATTTTGCTGATGTTAAAACGATTATGTCAAATACAGGTTCGGCACTTATGGGTATCGGCCAGGCAACTGGAGAAAATCGTGCAGCAGATGCAGCCCGCAAAGCAATTTCCAGTCCCTTGCTTGAAACTTCGATTGAGGGAGCTAAAGGAGTTCTCCTTAATATTACCGGGGGAAGCAACTTAACTCTTTTTGAAGTGAACGAAGCAGCGGGAATTATTGCGGAAGCTGCGGATCCTGAAGCTAATATAATTTTTGGAGCCGTCATTGATGAAAACCTTAAGGAAGAAATAAGGGTTACTGTTATTGCCACAGGATTTGATCAGCATTGGGCAGGGTTTGGGGTTGCTCCTGGAAAAGTACAGGATAACATTATTAAGACTGTAACGAAAGAAGGGGACGTCGATATCCCTGAGTTTCTTAGGCGTCGGCGGTAGAAAATATTATATTATGGTTACAACAATCAACAAGCGTTCTTCACTATCAAAGTGTGTGGAGAACGCTTGTTTTTTGTCGACAATATGTTTCTTGGTTAAAAAACTACACTACTCGTATTATTTTTCCTAAAATATCCATTTACAACATCCCGAAAGCGACAGGTTTTACTACCTTCATTAGATATAATTTTTAGAGAAGTGTTAGAAAGGGTGTACCAGATGGACGTAGCACAAACTTATCTCGATCTGGACATTCTCATTAACGGGGGAATGGACACTCTGCTTCTTATCTTTATTGGTCGACTCATCCGCCTACCAATCCAGCCGTACAGAATCCTAGTTGGGGCTATGCTTGGGGAGATTCCAGTTATTTTAGCCTGTTATTCTTCTCCACCGTGGAGCACGCTAAGTAAATGGGTAATACCGTTCCTTATGATTGGAGTAGCTTACCCAACGAGGAGACTCAAACATTTTCTCATAGCGATACTCGGATTTTGGCTTCTTTCGGCAGGACTTGGGGGATTTGTGTATGCCTTATGGGGTTGGGTGAACTTTGATGATGGAATCGGTAGTGAACAATTAACCCTAGTCTTGGGTAATTTGTGGATTCTTCCGTTAGCGGCCATGGTCTGGTGGTTATTTCAATTTATTTGGCAGAGATGGCAGGAAAGAAACTCTATCCTCGAACAGATTATCTACGATTTGGAAATCAGGTTTGGCGGTGGTGATCATGAAGTTGTGCGGGTAAAGGCGCTAATGGACACAGGAAATCAATTGCGAGATCCATTGACCAGTAACCCAGTAATTCTTCTGGAAGAGGAGGTTGCTGCGAGTGCGATGCCCGAAAATGTAAGGGCGTTTCTTAATATCTCTTGGAAAGATTGCTCAGACCCTTGGCCGTTAATTTGGAAGACTAATCCAAGCTTAATGAAACAGATTGTTTTTATTCCCTGTCAAACAATTGATCGTCAAAGTTGGCTGCTTGGAATTAGACCTGAGCGTGTGACCTGGCACGATAAAAAAGAATCTTGTCAAATCCAGGCAACTGTGGCACTCGTCAAGCAAGTGTTAAGTTCAGAGGGTGAATACCAAGCGTTACTACACCCAGAACATGTGCGGAAAGGTGGAGATAGTTAAATGAAGTGGTGGAGTAATGTGCAAAATAAGCTCAAACGGCTTTGGGTCATGCTTTTTCAGAAGGCTTGTGGGATTGGTGGGATTTATTATGTTGGAAGCAGTGAAGCCCTCCCACCACCACTTAATTCGGATGAAGAGGGGGTCCTCTTGGAACGACTAGAAATGGGGGACTTCTCTATTAGAGATATTTTAATTGAACGTAATCTTCGGCTCGTTGTTTATATTGCGCGGAAATTTGAGAATACTGGGATCGGAATTGAAGACCTAGTTTCAATAGGCACAATTGGGCTAATTAAAGCGGTCAATACATTTGATCCTCAAAAGAAAATTAAACTTGCAACTTATGCATCAAGATGTATCGAAAATGAAATTCTAATGTATCTCAGACGAAATAATAAAACTCGTTCTGAAGTATCGTTTGATGAACCCTTAAATATAGATTGGGATGGAAATGAATTATTGTTATCCGATGTTTTAGGTACAGAAAATGACATTATCTCAAAGCCCATTGAGGAGCAGGTTGATCGTCAGTTGTTACATTTAGCGATGGGGAGACTTACAAATCGAGAAAAAGTAATCATGGAATTAAGGTTTGGATTGGATGATGGGGTAGAGAAGACACAAAAAGAAGTTGCCGATCGACTGGGGATTTCTCAGTCTTACATTTCACGACTTGAAAAACGAATTATTCGACGATTGCGCAAAGAATTTTGCCGATTGGAATAACCTTACAGATGTTAGGGCATACTTCCCAACAGAATTTGCTGGGAGGTGCTCTTAGATTGGCATTAAATAAAGTTGAGATTTGTGGAGTGAACACCTCGAAGTTGCCGGTATTGTCCAGCGTGAAGATGAAAGAGTTGTTTGTGATTTATCAAGCTGGAAATCGCAGTGCTCGAGACAAACTTATTCATGGGAATCTCCGTCTTGTTCTCAGTGTGATTCAACGGTTTACGAATCGTGGAGAATATGTCGATGACCTTTTTCAAGTCGGTTGTATAGGGCTAATGAAAGCGATTGATAATTTCGATCTTGGTCAGAATGTAAAGTTCTCTACTTACGCCGTACCCATGATCATCGGGGAAATTCGTCGTTATTTAAGAGATAATAATCCGATTCGAGTAAGTCGGTCTTTGCGTGATATTGCTTATAAGGCACTTCAAGTCCGGGATCAGTTGGTTAGTGAACGTTCTTGTGAACCCACAGTTGCAGAAATCGCCCATAAGCTTGCTCTGCCGAGAGAAGACGTTGTTTTTGCTTTAGATGCCATACAAGAACCGATTTCATTATTTGAACCCATCTATCATGATGGAGGAGATCCTATTTTTGTTATGGATCAAATCGGGGATGATAAGCAGTCGGATACAGGTTGGGTGGAAGGACTTGCTGTACGGGAAGCCTTGCGACGCTTAAGTGAACGAGAAAAATTAATCTTGTCTTTGCGCTTTTTTCAAGGGAAAACTCAGATGGAAGTTGCGGATGAGATTGGAATTTCTCAGGCACAGGTATCTCGTCTTGAGAAAGCTGCGATGCAACATATGCGCAAGTTTGTGTAGAGTGCGGATTGATGCGCTATGCGTAAGCTGATGATCCTTGTTTAACCTTGAAATATCTGTGAACAGTAGGCTATTTTAAGACCTTCCCTCATATGATGAGATAGACGATGCCGAAGAGTAAAGCCCGATATATGATATTGGACTTCGGTCTTCGAATCTCGAGCCTCGCGCCTCGGGCATCGAGCCTCGATTAAGGGGGGTCTAAAATGCGCGTTTCGGATTTGCGATTATTGGATGTCGTGAATGTTAAGGATGGACGAAGGCTAGGGCCCATCAAAGACCTAGACCTCGATTTAGAACGGGGTGTTGTCAAAGGAATTATTGTGCCAGGACCGTCAAAAAGTTGGGGGCTCTTTGGTGGTGGTAAGACGGAGGATTATATTATCCCTTGGGATCGCGTTAAGAAGATTGGGGTTGATGTCATTTTAGTCGATGTCAACGATCTGCCAGAATTTAATCTTGAAAACGAAGACCGTCGGTAGGCCTTCATACAGTTACCTAGTTTCAAGCATAATCGCCTTTTCTTTCGGGAATAGGGCTTATGCTTGTTTGCTTATTATCTAAGTTTTATGCCTTAGTTCTAACGGGGTTCTTATAACTTTGGCGGAGTATAGTTCCAATCTAGAGTACAATGTTCAGTTTTAACTGAACGATTTCTCCAAAGTTAAACAAAAATCGTTATATTTGTTCAGAAATCCCCTTAAATAGGACTTTTGGCAGGTTTGTTCTCAAGCATATTAAATGATATATTTGTACTATGTAACAAGGTATCATAATTGGAATTTTTTTTATCGGGGATCGAAGGAGCTTAAGGGATGAGTTGGAAGTGGCATAGACAAGGGGACTTAACCTACCTAACCCCCTCAAAATGGCAAGCGGAAGGAATTGACTTGGGCTTTTCGACTCGGGTTGGGGGAGTAAGTCAAGTTCCTTACGATATGCTCAATTTAGGGTTTCATGTGGGGGATAATCCTCGAGCAGTTCTGGAAAATCGAGAGCGTTGGCTAGGCCTTTGGAAAGTTCCTTGGTCAAGGGCTGTTGTCGGAGAACAGGTTCATGGTACGAATGTGCAATGGGTTAATGAAGAAGATGGAGGGCGTGGTTTTCGCGAATTAGAAACAGCAATTCCAGCGGTTGATGGATTATTGACACGTAGTACACTTGGGCTCATGGCCTTTTTTGCTGATTGTGTCCCTCTATTTTTCTATTACCCGGATCTTAAGGCAGTAGGAATTGCTCACGCCGGGTGGAAAGGTACTGCTCAAAAAATCGGACAAAGAGTCATTGAATGTTTCGAAGAAGCTGGTGGGTGTACTGAAAATGCATGGGTTGCTATCGGGCCCAGCATTGGTCCCTGTTGTTATGCAGTCGATGAAAGGGTTGCTGAGCAGTTTCGTCTCAATTATAAAGAAACATCGTTTTTACATCCGCAAGAAGATAGACACTATCTGCTCGACTTATGGGAAGCTAATCGGACACTGTTCTTGGAAAAAGGGGTCCGCCCGGAAAACATAGATATTGCTGCAACTTGCACCGCAGACAATCCTGAATGGTTTTTCTCGCATCGTCGAGAAGGTGCACGAACTGGCCGAATGGCAGGTTGGATTAGTATTCGAGATGCACGAGGTGGGATACATGATGCATGAGAGGTGCACAAATTCGAGCATTGTGCCTCGATTAGGGGGTGAGTTAGTTGGTAACAATCTTAGTGGTTGACGATGAGGAACCGATTCAAGAACTCCTTCGATTTAATTTAGAAAAGGAAGGTTACTTGGTTAGTGTCGCTAAAGATGGGAAGGAAGCCTTAGACCGTGTTAATAAGGAAAACCCCGATCTTATTGTTCTTGATCTGATGTTGCCGGGAATGGACGGTTTAGAGGTTTGCCGAAGACTTCGTTTAATTCCCGGGTTTCAACACGTTCCTATCATTATGTTAACCGCTAAAGGAGAACTCATCGATAAAGTGTTAGGACTTGAACTAGGAGCAGACGATTATATGACTAAACCGTTTAGCCCCCGCGAATTAATTGCTCGTATTAAAGCTTGCTTGCGTCGTGTCAACACAAACGAGAAAGCTGACGCCCAGATTGTTCGCGGAGAATTGAGGATTGATATAAACGGTTTTCGCGTTCATGTGCGCGGAGAGGAAACTGAATTAACTCCTAAAGAGTTTGAACTACTTCGCGTATTGGTAGCTCACCCTGGTAAAGTATACTCTAGGGATGAATTGCTGGAACGTATTTGGGGGTACGAATATGATGGGGATACCCGTACAGTTGATGTGCATGTGCGCCACCTGCGTCTAAAAATTGAAAGGGATCCATCCAACCCTGAGTACATCGAAACATTACGCGGGATTGGTTATCGCTTTAAAGGGTAACGAAGATGAGTATAAAATGGCGATTGACCGGATTATTTTTAGTTATGACAGCCCTTTCCCTACTTCTTTTTTGGGTTGGGGAGAGCGCGAGATTAGTTTCTGTCGAACAACGGAGTGATTTTGGCGTTGTGTTTCTAGCATTATGTCTTCCCACGGGGGTAACTTACTTTTACGCTAGCAAGCTATCTCGTCGTATGGACAAGCTTTACCTTGCTACACAACGAATTGCAAGGGGAGATTTCCAACCTATCTATTTATCAGATTCAACGGATGAACTCGGGCAATTTACCGTAGAGCTAAACAGCCTTTCGAGGCATGTGGAGAAAATTGTCCAAAGTGGGACACAAGAAGCACATAAGATGGAAGCAATTTTAGCGGGGATGCAAGAAGGTGTAGTGGCAGTTGATCATGTCGGACGTGTGGTATTAGTCAATACTGCTGCAGAGAAGATTTTCGAACGTCGAGCATCAGAGCGCGAACTGGAGTACCTATTAGAGCTGACTTATGATGCGGAATTGGTACACTTAACCCGTAAGGTACTTGCGGGGCAGCCCTCAGCGACAAGAGAAACTCAAATTGCCCAAAGAACTGTACAAAGCCAGATAAATCCTATTTTGGGCGAGCAAGGCCAACCACGGGGCGCAGTGATCGTGATCCATGATGTCACAGAATTGCGTCGACTCGAACAAATCCGAACTGATTTTGTGGCTAATGTATCTCATGAATTAAGAACGCCCCTGACCTCTATTAAGGGATTTGTAGAAACTCTTCTTGATGGTGCCGCTGAAGACCCGGCTATACGTAACCGATTTCTAAACATAATTCAAGCAGAAACCCTACGTTTACAGCGCCTTATAGAAGATCTATTGACGTTAGCCCATTTTGAAGGCCGAGAAAATCGGACGGCTGTGGGTCCTGAAAAAAGAGGCTACGTTCAAAACGCCTATGAAAAAATTAAACCTGTAATCCAAAGCTTTGCTCAGGTTAAAGGAATTAGCGTAGAGGTTATTCTTCCAGAAGATTTACCGCCAGTCTTAATTGGAGAAGACTTACTGAGTCAGCTTCTTTTAAACCTCTTAGAAAATGCGGTCAAATATACATCTGAGGGGCGTGTCTGGCTCCATGCTCAAGTAGGGCTAAACGATATCCACCTTGAATTCGGAGATACGGGCTGTGGCATACCGGAGGATATTTTGCCTCGGATCTTTGAACGTTTCTATCGTGTGGATAAGGCTCGGTCCCGGGAACAAGGGGGAACGGGGCTTGGGTTAAGTATTGTAAAGCACATGGTGGAAGGCATTGGTGGCAAAATTAGCGTTGATTCGAAGCTAGGACTCGGAACCGTTTTTACGTGTGATTTGCCACGGGCTAAATCGTAGTTTGTAGTTAGAACATCGAATATCGAATATCGAATATCTAACATCTAACATCGTCGAACTAGCCAGGGAGGTTAAAATGGAGGGAAATAAAAGAAAACGAATTTATTGGGTTTGGAGTATAGTTCTAATCCTTTTGGCTGGTAGTGCAGTATGGTTCTTTCGATCAAGTTTAACTGCCAAGACGATAAAATTTGAGGTGGCCCAAACTGGGACAATTACTCATGAACAGAAAGTAATGGCGACGTTTGCCAATCAAGAAACACCGATTCTTGCTCCTATCTCAGGAAAAATTCAGTATTTGGGGGAGGACGGGCAACGTTTTAGGCGAGGGGAGGCAGTGGGAACCATTCAGGCGGATGGTACAGCCCCAGGAAGCAAACGTGAAAATGCTCAAACGATACAAGCAGTGGTTGGAGGGTTGTTTTTCCGCCAGAGTGACGGCTTAGAATCTATTCTGACAAGTAAAAATCTTACTACAATGGATTTGGATAAATTGTTGGCTCAGACTGCTAAGGTTAAGACTCCGGGTGTAACCGTTCAAACTGGGGAAGTGGTGGGTAAAGTTGTTAATAATCTTATTCCGACCATGGCCTTTCTTGAAATTCCTAGTATGGAAGGACTTGTAGTAGGAAAGACTCTGAGGATAACAGTTGGAAATCAAACAGTCAATGCTAAGATTTTACGTAAATCAGATCAACCTAAAGGTATAATTGTCCAATTTCCCTACTATATCGATGGTTCGGTATCCGATAGGCGTCATGAAGTGACTTGGATTTATCGTCCATCGGTCACGGGAGTTCTCGTACCTAAGAGTGCACTGTGGACGAAAGGGGAGGAACTCGGAGTTTTTCTATGGAGCGAGGGAGTTGTGCAATTTAAAAAGGTTAAAATACTTGACCAAGATGACCAGCAAATCTGCATTGATAATATTCCAAGTGGTATACCTGTCGTGATTACCCCGCGTGACGGATTGGAAGGGTTAGTTGCCGACGTAAAAAATATCTAAGTTTAGAACTATAAAAGCAGGAAACCTAAGAAAGAGCGTAGAATTCATTGCGAAGGGGATATTTCCAATGTTGGTTAATGAGGAAATTGAACAGCGCTTAGTCAGAGTCCGTAGGATAGTTGCTGAGGCAATAAAGCGTTGTGAAAGGGACCCCAGGACCGTCCAACTATTAGCTGTGTCTAAGACCCAACCAGTTTCGTCGATTGAAGAGGCCTATCGAGCTGGGCAACGAGCATTTGCAGAAAATCGTGTACAAGAATGGCTGGAGAAGGCTCCCCTTCTTCCAAATGATTGTGAATGGCATCTAGTGGGAAGGCTCCAGACCAACAAGGTTAAATATTTAGATCAAACCATTTCAATGATCCACTCACTTGACCGATTTTCGCTTTTGGAGGCCCTTAACGTACAGGGAGAAAAGCGGGGTATCACTTGGCCGACCCTTGTCCAAGTCAATATTGCCAAGGACCCGACTAAGGCGGGGCTAACACCAGAGGAAGTGCCTGACTTCCTAGATTCCATTAAGGGTTTTCCTTATGTCAAAGTACGTGGGTTTATGACCATCGGAGCCTTGGAGGCAAGCAAGGCTGAAACTCAAGGCTTTTTCCGCCAACTTAAGGCTTTACGTGATACATTACAATCACGAAAATGGGAGGGCGTTGAATTACGCGATCTCTCAATGGGAATGAGTCAAGACTTTGAATTAGCTATAGAAGAAGGGGCGACCTTTGTTCGTATAGGACGTCAGATTTTTGGTGAGCGTGGACAGTGAACTTGTTCAGCTTAAGCTGGACATTGAGACTTCAGGTGAGGAAACTTTTAAGTAAATGAACCAGTAAAGGGAGGGATTTTGATCAAATGGCTAAATTAATTGACAGGGTAATCGGAATTATGGGATTTGCAGATGAGGAACCGGAAGAAGAGATACTAGAAGATAATGATAGAGAAAGAAATATACAAGAAGAAGTGCGTACTAGCAGAAAAAATGCTCAAGTCGTAAGTATACACACTCAAAAGCAAATGCGTGTCGTGGTTATGGAACCAAATTCCTTTGAGGAAGCACAAAACATTGCAGATCAACTAAAAACTCGCCGACCCGTTATTGTTAACCTCGAGAATGCAGAAAAAACGCTTGCCAAACGTATAGTCGATTTCATTAGTGGGACAACCTATGCTTTAAATGGGAATATGCAAAAAGTTGGAAATGGAATCTTTTTATTTGTACCCAATAATGTTGATATTTCTGGTGAGATGCGCGATGAACTTAAAGACAAAGGAATGTTTTGGCCTAGTTCAAAGTAAGGGGGGATTCTCATTTTATTCATTGTTCAAATTATTAGTAAAGTGATTTCAATCCTTATCTATGCCATTTTTGTTAGAGCTATTCTGTCTTTTTTTGGCCCCAAATTTTCGCCGTCTAATAATAAATTAGTTAGTGTAATTTACGATGTAACTGACCCGATTCTTAAGCCATTTCAACGTTTTCAATTTAGTGGTACTGCAAGCGCAATTGATTTCTCTCCGCTTTTTGCTATCTTTGCGCTAAATATAATTCAGTGGCTTCTAGCTCAAATTTTCTAGTATGAAACATACAATGGATCGCGCTGGACTTAGGCATTGGGATGAAAAAGAAACGCGTTTAGAAGCAGCCCATATTTTAGATCTTATAGAATCAGTGTATGACGGGGAGACCAGACAAGTTACCCCTTTTTTGACCCTTGCCATGAGGGATTGGGTTGAAGCGGTCCTTAAAAAAGAACATCTCGCTTTTATTGCTGAGGGAGGATTTTCTGAGGCAGAACGGGTTCGAATCCTCCTTGGCCCATGGGGAGAAGCCTTAGACTCTAAAGAGGCTGACGTTTCACTTCTTTGGGTGCGTCCGATAGATTTGCATGCTCAACTTGAACACCGGCAGATCTTGGGATCTCTGATGGCCTTAGGGTTTAGGAGGGATGTTTTAGGGGATATTCAGCCTGGGCAGGGTGGCTATTTTGTTGCCTCAACTACTGAAGTTGCCCCGTTTATTATAAACCACTGGACCCAGGCGGGGCGTGAAAAAGTTATAGTTTCACACTTTACTGAGAAACCGGTCGTGAATACTGATCAGGGTGAGGAATGCCGTGTCACAGTCAATTCCTCGCGCATGGATGCGGTGATTGCCAATGCTTTTCGAGTTTCTAGATCAGTTGCTCAAGAATGGATTAATCAAGGCAAAGTAAGAAGAGATGGAGTTGTGGTAAGTAAAGCTGAGACGGAAGTACGGCCGGATAATATGATCTCTTGTCGGGGGTATGGTAGAATAAAGCTTTTGGAATGCTCTAAGACCCGCAAAGATAAGATTGCATGGCAAATTGTACTTTTTCGGTCACAACGGCATTAGGAGGGTAAACTATGCAAATAACTCCTCTTGATATTCGAAATAAAACATTCCGTAAAGGGATGCGAGGTTATCAATGTGAAGAAGTGGAAAAGTTTCTCGAAAGTGTAAGTGCGGAATTTGAAACCGCCTATGCAGAAAACTTTGAACTTAAAGAGAAATTAAATGGGTTAGAAACAGAAATCAGCCACTATCGACAAATAGAGAATACCTTGCAACAAACGCTTGTTCTGGCTCAGCAGACGGCTGAAGAGGTGAAGGAGGTTGCGCGCCACGAGGCGGCACTTCTCCTTAGAGAGGCAGAACAGAATAAGTTGGCAAAAGTGTCTGAAGCTCAAGAAAAATGGGAAGAAATCCAAGAAGAAATTCAGGGACTTTCAAGAAAACGTGATTTATTACGGACTCAGCTCAAGTCATTTCTGCTTGCTCACCTTGATTTGGAAACCCTACAAGAACGTGATGAAGGTATAGCTTAAAGGCTAATAGGTATGGCATATGTTGCTAATCACTCTGTATTCATGGTAAAATAATCTGGCAGTTATTTTGAAGGAGAAGGATTATAAATCGATGTATACATTAATTAGTGAGATATCCCCAGACTTTCTCATTCAAGGGTTTGGGTTACATCAGGATGAGACACAGATTTACGTCGGAAAATCAGGAGGGCATGACCTTCAACTTGTAACTTCCATAGATGATTTGGATTCAGATCAGAAGGATATGAAAATTTTCAGTGTCGGCTTCGCAGAAGCAGACCAAAATTTTCGCCCTGGGGATGTCTTGATGACAGGGAGTGATGATCTACTGGATCGGGCGTTTTTAGCGATGGATGAAATTGATCAACGTGGCGTTGTTGTTAGTTTGACTCAATCCCAAGATGCTAAGCATTTGTACTTTTCCAAAGAACAAATGGATCCCTTTGTTCAGGAATGGAAAAGACGTAAGGTTTCTTTTCTGTGCCTGTGGATGGTGGATCCGATTGAGTCGGAAGAACGAGCAAAGTTGGTCACTATATTGCGCAAAGTTATCTCAAAGGACTGATTTATCTGAAGGCTAAGCCTGCGAATAAGTTGAGCTAAACTTCAGTTATCGGGCTTCCGAGTGGCTAGTTTTGGCGACAAGGGTGGTACTGCGAGTGATCTCGTCCCTTTTAGAGGGGCGAGATTTTTAACTATTTATTTAATTTTAGGTAGATCAATCCCCTCTACAACGTGGATCGTAATTTAAGGAGGAACTATTAAATGGACTATCGTAATACTCTCAACTTACCGGAAACGGATTTTCCAATGCGAGGGAATCTTCCACAAAGGGAACCTGAGATCCTTAAATCTTGGGAAGAATCTAAGCTCTATGAAAAGGTGCAGAAGGCACGTGCCGGACGCCCTAAATTCATCCTTCATGACGGGCCTCCCTATGCTAATGGGGATATTCATCTTGGGCATGCAATTAATAAGGTGTTAAAGGATATTGTCGTTAAATATAAGACCATGATGGGTTTTGATGCTCCATATGTTCCAGGATGGGATACCCATGGTCTGCCTATCGAACAACAAGTGATCAAAAAGCTGGGCGTAAATCGTCACGCCGTCTCTGTGTTAGATTTCCGAAAGAACTGTAAAGATTATGCCGAGAAATATGTAGGAATTCAGCGTGAACAGTTTAAGCGACTTGGAGTAAGAGGGGATTGGGAACATCCTTACCTAACCTTACAAAAGGAGTATGAAGCCGCTCAAATCGGTGTCTTTGGAGACATGACTCATAAAGGGTACATTTACAAAGGTTTAAAGCCAGTTTATTGGTGTCCTTCTTGTGAAACAGCTTTAGCAGAAGCGGAAATTGAATATGCCGATAAGCCAGCTAATGCTATTTACGTCAAATTTGCTGTACGAGATGGGTTAAATATCCTTAATCAAGAAAATTCGTTTGTGGTGATTTGGACCACAACTCCCTGGACACTTCCAGCAAATCTTGCGATCTGTGTCCATCCGGAGTTAAGGTATGTCGTTGTCACGGCTCAACAGGAACATTGGATCGTTGCTGAAGGAATGTTGGATTCCTTACGCTCCTTATGGAATATGGAACTTCCAGTCGAGAAGACGTTTTCGGGTAAAGAACTTGAGGGTGTTATTTGCAAAAACCCCTTGATGGCTCGAGATTCTGTGCTAGTTTGTGGAGAACATGTTACCTTAGAAGCTGGCACAGGATGTGTTCATACAGCGCCTGGACATGGGGAAGATGACTTTCTTGTTGGTAAAAAGTATGGATTGCCCGTTTTGTGTCCTGTCGACCACCAAGGGAAATTCACTTCTGAAGCAGGAGTCTATGCTGGTCAAAAAACCGGCAAAGCTAATCCGGTGATTGTGGAGGATCTTAAGAATTCCGGGGATCTTGTCATGGAGGAAACGATTGAACATAGCTATCCCCATTGTTGGCGTTGCAAGAGCCCAATTATTTTTCGGGCCACAGAACAATGGTTTGCCTCTATTGATGGATTTAGGCAAGCGGCCTTAGACGAGATTGAGAAAGTGCACTGGATTCCTGCTTGGGGCAAAGATCGAATTTTTAACATGATTGCAGATCGTGGGGATTGGTGTATTTCCCGGCAAAGGACTTGGGGTGTTCCGATTCCCATCTTCTATTGTGAGGATTGTGGAAAGGTATTGGTGAATAACCAAACGATCTCGTTTGTCCAGGACATATTCCGCCAAGAGGGATCTGATGCATGGTTCGCTCATTCTGCCAAGGAATTGTTGCCTGAAGGGGTTACTTGTGATTGTGGCGGAAACAACTTCCGCAAAGAGACGGATATTATGGACGTCTGGTTTGATTCTGGTACAAGTCATGCTGGGGTCTTAAAACAACGAGAGCATCTGGCTTGGCCTGCGGATCTCTATCTGGAAGGTTCTGATCAGCACCGTGGCTGGTTCAACTCCTCTTTATCAACAGGGGTGGCTGCGTTTGGTCAAGCACCATACCGTAATGTGTTAACGCATGGCTTTGTTGTCGACGAGCAAGGGCGTAAGATGTCGAAATCGTTGGGTAACGGAGTAGACCCGCTTAAGGTCGTTCAAGAATTAGGTGCGGATATTTTGCGTTTATGGGTTAGTTCCGTAGATTATAAGAATGATGTAGCTGCTTCTCCTCGGATTATGAAGCAAATGTCCGAAGCCTATCGGAAAATTCGTAACACCCTGCGCTTTTTGTTAAGTAATCTTAATGATTTTGATCCTGTAAAGGATAAAGTTTCCTATCAAGATCTTCAGGAAATTGATCGTTGGGCTCTGCTTAAGCTCTCTAAGGTTGTCGAACGAGTTCTTCAAGGATATGAAACCTATGAATTTCACTGGGTCTACCATACAATTCATAATTTTTGCACGGTCGAGTTAAGCGCCATTTATCTGGACATTGTTAAAGATAGGCTGTACGTGGAAGGAAAGAACTCCCATACTCGTCGTTCCGCTCAGACGGTCCTATACGAAGTCCTTGATTCTTTGGTTCGTCTCCTAGCGCCCGTTTTGTCTTTTATTACGGAAGAAATTTGGCCGTATATCCCTGGAGATAAGACTATAGAAAATATTCAAATGACGGAAATGCCGAAGGTTAATTCTGAGTGGATGAACGAGACCATGGTGGACACTTGGGATCAGATTTTGGCATTGCGAACGGATGTCTCAAAGGCGTTAGAAAAAGCGCGTCAGGAAAAATTGATTAATCATCCGTTAACTGCGCAAGTAGATCTTTATCCAACGGACGAACAGTATGGTTTCTTGCAGAAGGTCCCGAATCTTGCGGAAATTTTTATAGTTTCTGGATTAACGGTGCATAAGCCCGAGGAAGAAAGACCAGAGGGAGCACAACAAGCTGAAGTTCACGAGGGTTTAGGGATTTGGGTACAGCCAGCTAAGGGAGAAAAATGTGAGCGTTGCTGGATGTTTCATGAGGAAGTAGGAAACGATGCTGAACATCCGACGATTTGCCCACGTTGTAGTGTAGTGGTTAAAAGTCTGAATTCTTGATATTTCCCGAGTACTGAACTATCAGTTTGCTTTATCAAGAAAATCCCAGTAGACTTAATTGGAAAAATAGCATATTATATAGAATAATAGCAATAGTTTAATAACCGAATGATACTAGCGGGAGAGATCTGGTCAAATCTAGACGCCGAAGGAGAAATTTCTTAAAAATCGCTTTTTTTAAGAAGCAAACTCTCAGGCAAAAGTACTGCTAGTAGACGGGACTCTGGAGAGTTTCTCATAAAGAGAACACCAAAGGGGAAGCCGCAAAGCGGCGAATCTCTCAGGTTCAAGGACAGAGGAAGTGCGATAACGCATTTCCTCTGTCCTTTTTTATTGGGGTTTTTGGAATCATTTTCACGGGTGGTATCAAAAACTTAGTGGAATAATATGAGGGATGTCTAATGCTAAATGAGCTTTCAGAGCGATGGTTTCCGACTGTCTGTCGGTACCAGAAAGCGCCACAGATCGGTTAGATCTAATATTGATTTAGAAAGAGGAGGTGTTCGAATATGGTTGAAGTAAAACGTACCCCACTATATGAGGAACATACGGCCGCAAAGGCCAAATTGATTGACTTTGGCGGATGGGAAATGCCTGTCCAATATGCTGGCGTGATTGAAGAACACCATGCCGTCCGGACAAAGGCGGGGCTATTTGATGTCTCGCATATGGGCGAGATTGATGTTCGCGGAACAGAAGCCTTGGCCTTTGTTCAAATGCTGATTACCAATGATGCCAGTAAGCTAGAAGATGGAAAAATACTTTATTCTCCAATGTGTTATCCAAATGGCGGTGTTGTCGACGATTTACTCGTTTATCGCTATAATGAGAACCGCTTTTTTCTTGTCGTAAATGCTTCTAATGTTGATAAGGATTATGCTTGGATTGTCGAGCAAGCTGAAAAGTTTAACGTAAGTGTTGAGAACGTTTCGGAACAGTATGCGCAACTTGCTTTGCAAGGACCTCTATCGGAAACGATTTTACAACGTATCACAAACACTGATTTAGCACAAATTAAATATTATGGATTTGTTCATGGTGAAATTGATGGAACACCGTGCCTAATTTCGCGAACAGGCTATACAGGGGAAGATGGATTTGAGATCTATGTTTCACCTGAATATGGTCGCAAATTATGGAGGAAGATATTAGAAACTGGTGCTCCAGAGGGTGTACAACCCATTGGATTGGGAGCCCGCGACACACTACGCTTCGAAGCTCGGCTCCCTTTATATGGACATGAATTAGGAGCTGAAATTTCTCCGTTAGAAGCTGGGCTAGGTATCTTCGTGAAACTAGATAAAGAAAGGTTTATCGGTCGCGAGGTACTCCTTGCTCAAAAAGAAAATGGAATTCCACGCAAGCTAGTGGGTTTAGAAATGATTGAGCGAGGAATTGCCCGATCTCATTATCCGCTACAAAAAAATGGCCAAGAAATTGGATTTGTTACCTCTGGTTCATTTTCCCCAACTCTTAATAAAAATATTGCATTGGGGTTAATCCGCTCTGACTTGGCAATTCAAGGAGAGACTATTGACGTTATTATTCGGGAAAAGGCAGTGAAGGCTAAGATTATCCCATCTTTATTTTACAAGCGAGGAAACTAGTCGAAGTTCACTATTTTTAATGGTATTTCCCTTTATGAGGGTAAGATAATCAAAATTTGAGGAGGATGATCGTATGAATCCAGTTGAACTGAAGTATAACAAAGAACATGAATATGCCAGAGTTGAAGGTAATATTGTAACGTTTGGAATAACAGACCATGCCCAGGAAAGTCTTGGGGATGTTGTATTTGTTGAGCTCCCAGAGGAAGGCGTGACCGTAACAGTCGGGAAATCTTATGGAACTGTAGAGTCAGTGAAAGCAGTCTCAGATATTTACGCTTCGGTCAGTGGAAAAGTAGTAGAAGTGAATACTCAGGTTATGGATTCACCGGATCTGCTGAACAGTGATCCCTATGGGGAAGGCTGGTTGGTTAAAGTAGAAGTTGAGGATTTATCCCCTCTCGATAACATGATGTCGGTTGCCGAATACGAAACGTATTTAGCACAGGAGGAACATTAGAATGAACTTTGTACCGAATACGGACAGCCAAAAAGAGCGGCTTTTAGCCCGTATTGGGGTTAAATCAGTCGAGGAACTCTTTGTGGATATTCCTCAGGAGGTTCGCTTACAACGTCCTTTAGCTATTCGTGGAGGAATGTCTGAGCAGGATTTAGTGAAACACGTAAAAGGATTAGCTAATCAGAATAAGACTGTAGAAGAGTATACTTCTTACTTAGGAGCTGGGGCTTATGAACATTACATTCCAAGCTTCGTAGACCAATTGTTGTTACGTTCTGAGTTTTATACAGCCTATACTCCGTATCAGCCCGAAATTAGTCAGGGGACCTTACAGGCAATTTACGAATATCAAACGTTAGTCTGTGAACTAACCGGGATGGATGTGGCCAACGCTTCTATGTATGATGGGGCCTCAGCTCTAGCAGAGGCTGCTCTCATGACTTGTGATGCGACACGAAGGGACAAAGTGCTCGTGCTTCAAACGGTGCATCCTGATTATCGGGACGTTCTAAAAACTTATCTACCCCCGCGGGGCGTTGAACTCGTAGAAATCCCTTTTAAGAATGGTGAGACTGATCGATTTGCTCTGGAGTCGGCACTTCAAGAGGATGTTGCGGGCATACTTATTCAAAATCCTAATTTCTTTGGTAGCATTGAAAAAGCGGAAGAAATAGTACAACTCGCCCATGCTAAAGGGGTCTTGGTGGTTATGTCAGTTAATCCGGTTTCTTTGGGGTTACTTAAACCCCCAGGGGAATGTGGGGCTGATATTGTGGTTGGTGAGGGGCAGCCCTTTGGGAATCCTCTAAATTTCGGAGGTCCGTACCTAGGCTTTTTAGCCTGCCGAGATAAGTTTGTTCGAAGAATGCCAGGACGGATTGTTGGGGCAACAACGGATAAAAACGGTAAGAAAGGGTTTGTTCTAACCCTTCAGGCTCGTGAACAACACATTCGTCGAGAAAAGGCAACTTCTAATATATGCTCTAATGAAGCGCTTTGCGCCTTAGCCTTTACCATGCATTTGAGTGCACTTGGAAAAACCGGGCTTAAAAACTTAGCGTATTTGAATTTGCAGAATGCGCACTATGCTGCGCAGGAGATTGCCAGAATACCTGGCATGAAGATGGCTTTTTCAGGACCTTTCTTCCATGAATTTGTCATTGAGACGACGATTGAACCTGCTCGTGTCAATGCTTTACTATTAAACGATCAGATTATCGGGGGACTTGATTTAGCTCGATTCTATCCGGAATTAGATCATCACCTCCTATTCTGTGTGACTGAAACAAAGAGTAAAGCTGATATTGACCGGCTCGTGGCCAGATTGGGGGAAATCCAATGAAAGCATTAGAACCATTAATTTTTGATCTCAGTGCTCCTGGGCGCAGTGCGGTTAGTTTACCTTCTTGTGATGTACCTGAAGTTCCGGTTGAAACTATAATACCTAATTCTTTATTGCGGCAACAAGAACCGCAACTCCCTGAACTAGCTGAAGTGGACGTGGTTCGTCACTTTACTCGCCTTTCGACGTTCAATCATGGAGTGGACACCGGGTTTTATCCATTAGGATCTTGTACTATGAAATATAACCCAAAGGTTAATGAAATGTTGTCCCGTCTGACTGGATTTACAGCGCTTCACCCTTATCAGCCTGAAGCTTTGACTCAAGGCGCTTTGCAGCTAATGGCGGAACTTCAAGAGGATCTCTGCGAATTGGCTGGAATGGATGAGTTTACTCTTCAGCCAGCGGCTGGTGCCCATGGGGAAATGACTGGGATATTAATCATCAAAGCGTATCATAATCACCGTGGAGATCATAAACGCACGAAAGTGATTGTCCCAGATTCTGCTCATGGAACGAATCCTGCGACGGCAGCGATGGCTGGCTATGAAATTATTCAGATACCCTCCAACGACCGTGGTGGAGTTGATCTGGAGGCTTTGAAAAAAGTTGTTAATGATGAAGTTGCAGCGCTAATGCTGACAAATCCTAATACAGTGGGTCTATTCGATGAAAATATTCAACAAATTACCAAGCTGGTTCATGACGCAGGGGGATTATTATACTATGATGGAGCGAATACCAATGCGATTATGGGTATCACCCGTCCTGGAGACATGGGCTTTGATGTAATACATCTCAATTTGCACAAGACATTCTCCACACCTCACGGGGGTGGAGGACCAGGATCTGGCCCAGTGGGGGTCAAAAAGTTTTTGGCTCCATTTCTCCCAAAACCATTGGTGGTGCGAAGAGAGGATGGAACCTTTACATTAAAGTATGATATGCCTCTTTCGATCGGACGGGTTCGCTCGTTTTACGCAAATTTCTCGATATTGGTTAGAGCATACGCATATATACGTAGCCTCGGGGGAGAAGGTTTGCGCTCTGCTTCGGAAAACGCAGTTTTGAATGCCAATTATTTAATGAGCATTCTTAAGGAACATTATTTCCTGCCCTTCGATAGGGTTTGTCAACATGAATTTATTATTACCCCGAAAAATCTTAAGGCTACTGGGGTGCATACGTTAGATATTGCTAAGCGTTTATTAGATTATGGTTATCATCCTCCGACCATCTATTTCCCAATCATTGTTGAAGAGGCTATGATGATTGAGCCGACGGAGACGGAAAGCATTGAAACTCTGGACGAATTTGCTAAGATCCTCATCAAGATTGCAGAGGAAGCGACTAGTACTCCAGATCTGGTTAAGAATGCTCCCTATACTACGTTAGTGACGCGGTTAGATGAAGTGGGTGCAGTACGGAAGCCTAACTTACGTTGGCGCAAAGAGAGTAATTAGCAGGAGATTTGTGACAGCAACAGAATAAACTTAGTTATAAGTAAAGCCGCTCTTTAAGGGCGGCTTTTCCCGGAATTACGAAGAGGAGGAAGAGATGGAATCTAAAGACTTAGAGACTAAAGTGTTAATTCGTCGCGCTTGGGAAGCACGGAAGAAACATTTTACCGACGAAATATGGTTTGACTTTCCTTCCTTGACGGAGAGCATTACGCTTACCGGGCAGGCTTGTGCCTTGAATTGTGCACACTGTGGGGGACATTACCTCAAAGGAATGCGGAGTGTTAGTGAAATGAAGGTTGATGGGTCACTCGATTCTAACTTAACGTTTCGGAGTGCACTCGTAAGTGGAGGGTGTACGATTGAGGGGAAAGTCCCATTTGAAGAACATCTGGAGTTTCTATATGATCTTAAACAGAGTGTGCGTTTGAATTTTCATGTTGGATTGCTAGATGGGAAGGAAATCTCTTTGCTGAAAGGTTTAGCGGACGTTGTCTCGTTCGACTTTGTTGCCGACCGCGAAACAATACAAGAGGTTTATGGGCTAAAGCAAGGGCCGGAAGACTACCGTCGTGTTTACGTTGGTCTTCGAGAAGTCGTTCCAGTTATTCCCCATCTAACCCTTGGCCTGAGAGGGGGCAAATGGGGTGGAGAGGAAAGGGCTTTAGATGCGCTCCAAGAACTTGGGTTTACTGGACTAGTATTTAATGTTTTTATTCCGACACCAGGGACCAGATATGCCTTGCGTCAGCCGCTTCCGGTGGAGGAGGTTGTTCGTTTCTTAGCTAAGGCCAGAGTGCGTTTTCCGGACGTGCCATTAGCCTTAGGTTGTATGCGCCCCAAAGGGAAATATCGTCAAGTTTTAGATGAAGCAGCGGTATCCTTAGGTTTAAACCGGCTAGTTATGCCAACCCCAAGGGCACGTCGTAGAGCAGAGGAATTGGGGTTGCGAGTGATCAAAGGAGAGGAGTGTTGTGCATTATGACGATTCGATGTTCTTTAGGTACGGCAAAAGTATTAGGCCTGAAAAGGGTTAAAGTGGACGCTCTACCTACCACCGCTTATCTGATGGTTGGAGAACATTGCCGATTCAACTGCGCCTTTTGCGCGCAAGCGCGTAATAGTGGCGCTCGAGCAGATCTCCTTTCCAGAATCAGTTGGCCAAAATTTGAAGGGCAAGAAATTCTTGAAGGGATGGCTTTTCCGGAGGCCCAATCCGTATTGCAGCGAGTTTGTTTTCAAGTGGTGCAAGACCAGGTCGCTTTGGAAGAAACTAAGGAATGGGTAAAACGGGTGAGAGACAATTCTCGCTTACCCATTTGCGTGTCCGCAGGACCACGCACCATAGAAGAAGTTGAAGAATTATTGGATCTTGGCGTCGATCATATCAGCATTGCATTGGATGGAGCGACACCGGAGATATATGCTCAGACTAAAGATGGATCCTGGAATGAACGCTTTACGTTACTCCTTGATGCAGCAGAAAAGTTCCCTGGACATATGGCGACACATTTGATTGTTGGCTTAGGGGAAAGTGAAGAAGAGATGGTTAACTGTCTTCAGACCTTGTACGATCGTGGAATTACTGTGGCACTCTTTGCATTCACGCCAGTCAAAGGGACGCGTATGGAAGGAATAAAACCACCGGAGATGCCTCATTATCGTCGAATACAGGTCGCCCACGATTTAATTCGGCAAGGCTTGGCACGAGCAGATCAATTCCGTTTTCGTGAGGGTAAAGTCGCTGATTTCTACCTGAATATCGATGAACTCCAAAACACGCGGGGGGGAGAACCATTTCAGACCTCTGGGTGCAAGGGATGTAATCGACCGTACTATAACGAAACTCCTGGAGAAGAACTCTTTAATTATCCTAGGCTTCTAACTCCTAACGAAGTTGAAGTCGCCTGGGGATATATCAAAGTAGAAGCGAAGCTAATGAGGACCGAGGAGGGAGTGTAGTATGATAAATTGGCGATACTTACCATATAAAGTGCATAGCGGTGCAGAAAATATGGCCATAGACGAAGCGCTTCTTCTTTCAATGGCCCATACAGTGGATCCTCAACCGGTGCTAAGATTTTACGGGTGGAACCCTGCGACTCTTTCTTTAGGTTATGCTCAAAGTTACAATAAAGAGGTCGATGAAGCATCCTGCCGAGTTGAAGGGATTGATATTGTCCGTCGTCCAACGGGCGGAAGGGCAGTATTACACGAATATGAACTGACTTATAGTGTTATAGCCCCGGAGCTAAATCCTAACGTCACTGGGACCGTGATTGAATCCTATCTGAAGATTAGTCAAGCTCTATTAAAAGGCTTTCGAACCTTGGGGGTTGATGCCGAAATGGTTACCAACGGAGGAAAACTGCAGGATCGATCCGCTATGTGTTTCGATGCTCCCTCTTGGTATGAATTAGTTGTTGATGGTCGTAAACTTGTAGGGAGTGCTCAAGTTCGAAAAGAGGGTGTGCTCCTACAACATGGGTCCATCTTGCTCCATTTTGAAGTTGAGCGGCTCTTTAAGCTTCTTAAGTTTTCAAGTGATGGGGTAAGGGAGAGATTGATGGCAGGGTTTAAGGCTAAAGCTTGTGCACTGGATGAAGTGTGGACTCGACCTATTGAACGCGAAGAGTTAGAACAAGAAATTTGTACCGGTTTTTGCGATATTATGGGAATTAAACTCTTAAATAGTCAACTAACAGTTCAAGAAATACTCTTGAAGGAAGAGGCGCTCCTTAAATACAGATCAGATGCTTGGACAAAAAAACGGTAGCTGGAGCTGATGATTGTTTAATATTTGAAGAAAATGCAGGATTTACGACAAAAAAGTTGAATATATACAAATAGAGTAACTAATTTTTAAGTACATTCGAATTTTTGCCATAATGGGCATTTCCTTAATGGGGGTGATCGTATGCAGATTGAAGTATTACCAAGTGCTGGTTCTCCGCGGATGCCCTATTTAGAAGATAAATTAGTGATCGTAATTGATGTTTTAAGGGCGACAAGCACAATTGTAACTGCTTTAGCAAATGGGTGCCAAGCAATTATACCTGTGCTGACTTCGGAAGAGGCGCTTGAAAAACGTTTAACTATTCCCGGCTCATTATTGGGAGGGGAACGAGATTCGCTAATAATTGAAGGGTTTGATCTAGGTAATTCGCCGTTTGACTACGTTCCGGAAAAAGTGGGGGGCAGAAGAGTCATAATGACGACAACTAACGGTACTCGGGCAATACGAGATTCAATCGCTGCTCCCATGATCTGGATTGCCTCTTTTATAAATATGCAAAGTATCGTCTTGGCGATTTTGAGGGAATTTGATAGAAATCAAAAACTTGAAGGAATCGTGGTAATTTGCGCGGGCACGGAAGATCGTTTTGACCTTCCTGACATACTATGTGCAGGAATGTTTATTGAAACGATGGGAATAGATAATTCACTTAATGATCTCGGCGAAGCTGCTCGTATGCTATATCGAAGCTCAGAGGAACATCTCGTAGACACGATCCGTAATTCGGTTCACGGAAAAAAACTTATTTCCTTAGGTTTTGAACGTGATTTAATCTATTGCTCTACGCCTAACATTCTGCCGATCGTGCCAGTGTTTCAAGAAGGTGAAATTGTGTGGTCGACGAGGGAATAATTATTGACTCTTTTTCTAAATAATGTGAACAAATAATAAATTTTTTTCTAATTTAAAATGAAGTATAATAGCAGAAGTACAGTTAATGTATCTTCTGCCAATTTGAAAACTTGGCATTAGCCAGGTTTTTTATACTAGTCAGAAAGTATAACTTCGTTACTTTCTGGAAGCATAAGTGCAACTAAGGCGACCGCCTTCGCCAAGGCTGCAAGCTGGTTTACACGTGCGAAGACAGTGTCTTCGGGCGCTAGCCAAGTTTTCTTTATATCTTTTCAGTGCATACTAGGAAAAGGGAGGTTGAAACATAATGGATACTTTTAAAGTCCCTGTTGGTATTTCTAATCGACACATTCATTTATCTCAAGAACATATTGAAGCACTTTTTGGGGTAGGGTATTCTTTGACTAAAATGAAAGATCTCAGTCAGCCTGGCCAGTTTGCTTGTGAAGAGACTGTTACTCTGATTGGACCGAAAGGGACAATTCCCGGAGTTCGTATTTTAGGACCTGCAAGAAAATCTTCTCAAGTTGAGCTTTCAAGTACGGATACGTTTAAACTCGGTGTTAAACCGCCAGTTAGAGATTCTGGAAAGATTGAAGGAACTCCCGGCATTGATGTCGAAGGTCCAAAAGGGCTTGTTCACCTAGAACAGGGTGTTATTATTGCGGCTCGTCATCTCCATATGACTCCAGAAGATGCTTTGAAGTATTCTTTAGAAGATGGCCAACATGTACAGGCCATCGTTCAGGGTCCTCGTGGTGGAGTTTTAGAAAAGGTTCTCGTGCGAGTTAACCCAGATTATTCCTTGGATTTACATGTCGATACGGATGAGGGTAATGCGTTTGGTTTGGTTAATGGTCAACAACTGGAAATTTATTCGATTAATGAACATTCCCAGGTAGCTCGTTGATTCGGAAGTAAAATAAAAGGTATTAGCATATATTGAAGAATAGCTGTAATAAATCATCAAACGATTTATTACAGCCATTTTTGATTTTGAACCATCTTAGAACTTGTTTTAAAATTATAGGCCAGTGTAAATTTTAAAGCGCTGGGAACACTAATTATTAATGTGGGGTGAAAACGTGGTTGTATCGGATGAAGAGAAAAAAACGAGTTTAATACCCTCAAAAAATGAAAAATTAGCCGATCCAGTCAGCGTTCAGGAGTTAGTTGGATTAAGACATCAGGTCACTTTATTGGCTGTCACTCTCGAAAAAATGAGATTGGCAGAATATATTGCTTATCTGAATAGTCCGGGGCGACTTCTTTGGTTTAATTTTTTAGTAGGTCTATTGCGTGGACTTGGCACGGCTTTGGGAGCAGGCTTGTTAGCCGGAGTTGCATATTTCCTATTAAAACGCATCGTTGTCCTTAATCTACCAGTCATTGGAGGGTTTATCGCAGAACTAAGTAGGTATGTTCACCAGCCATAGATATGATCGGAGGCAAGAAAATGAAAGATCAAACATCTTATAAAAGCTTGATCGAAACACTCCAAAAAGAGAAAATAGCTTCGATAGAAGCGGCGACAGAGCTTTTTAACGGAGATATGAGAGAGTCATTAGGGGAATTATCGCTCATCGATAATCACCCTGCTGATATTGGTACAGAGGTTTATCAACGGTCACGAGACGTCGCTCAACATGATCGATTGCTTCATAAAGTAGAAACGATAGACGCCGCTTTAGAGCGTTTTGAAAAAGGTGAGTATGGAAAGTGTGAACATTGTGGTCATGAAATTCCATATGAACGACTTGAGGCTATACCTTTTACGACTGTATGTACTGAATGTAGCCGTGAAGAAGAGAAGGAAGAG
>DAIEHY010000089.1 GCA_027353165.1 Desulfosporosinus sp. | reverse complement strand
ACCGCAGTTCGGGGGGCACAACTTAGGAAAATACTGGTTCATCTGGGCCACCCTACCACCAAGGTAGGATTTTTGCTCGACCAGATAGACCTCATTTCCTACTTCGGAAGCTTCAACAGCAGCTGTAAGTCCGCTTACTCCTCCTCCGACTACTAAAATACTCTTATGCGCCATCCTTCTACCTCCCTTATATGTCAATAAACTCTCGGTGTTCACCGAGGCAGTTGGAACGAGGGTTACCTTGTACCAACCTTATAGCATTCCTCCTATAATATTGAATAGAAGGAATTTGCTTTCTAAGAAATTCCGAACCGGATAAGCGAATATGATTTCTTTCACATACTAGATCAAAAAAATAATTGACCTATATAGGAGTGGGTACTTTATGAAACGTAATTATTTGCACAAAGTATTCCGTCAATCTTCTTAGAAATAGATTAGCACCGATGGCATATTAAGTCAATATGCCATCATCAGTATATCATATGGCCAGATTCTAAGGTGGTCCTATTTTGACTCCCAATGAATCAATAATTTTAGTTTATCAGTTGCTTTGATCAGGGTTAAGGATGTGGGTTTTACTGAGAGATTGTCTTATGGCAGGCCTATATCTATGCCATCATTTCTGCAAATTGGGTAGGCTTACATTTATTACATAGGTGAATAGCTCAATCAATTTCCTTGCTCTATTGATAACATTTATGAATTTGACCATAGTAATTCTGAATAGAGTATACAAAATCAGCAAAAGGCTCTGCTAGCGTTAGACGCCGCACAGAGCCTTTAGCAGTTTACATTTTTTCGCTTTGCAAATACAATTTATACAATACTTGCGTCCCACTGTTTTCTTCCCCTTGTTCAGCTAATTGATCATACAGAGATTTAGCTAGTTTTAACCCGGGGGTCATCAAATCCATTTTTTCAGCAGATTCTAGAGCAATCGTCATATCCTTAATAAAATGTTTAACATAAAAGCCTGGTGCGAAATTGTTGGCAAGCATGCGTGGAGCCAAATTAGTTAACGAAAAACTCCCAGCAGCACCCGATTCAATACTTTTTAAAACTACTTCCGGATCTAAGCCAGACTTTTGGGCATAAGCCATCGCTTCGCAAACTCCAATCATATTGGAAGCAATCGCAATTTGGTTACACATTTTTGTATGTTGACCTGACCCTGCCCTTCCTTGTAAAATTATATTTTTGCCAACAATTTTAAAAATTGATTCTATCGTATTAAAGACCTCTTCATCTCCGCCCACCATAATCGCTAAACGTGCTTCTTTAGCACCAATATCTCCCCCTGATACTGGAGCATCTAATGCGTACATTCCTTTAGCTTTAGACTCTTCATAAATTTTCTTTGCCAAATCAGGAGATGAGGTGGTCATATCCACTAAATATGTTCCACATTTTGCATTACTAATGATTCCATTAGATCCAAAATATACTTCTTCAACATCTTTAGGATAACCCACCATTGAAATAATCACGTTACTTTGTGCGGCTAAATCGGCAACTGTATCATGCCATATCGCTCCCATTTGAATTAATTCTTCGGCACTTGCTTTTGTACGGTTATAAATTGCCACTTTATAACCGGCTTTTAGTATATGACCAGCTATACTCCTACCCATAACTCCAATACCCACAAAACCAATGGTCGTATTTCCCTTGGTTAGCAACATAATTTAAAACCCCCATTTTTAACTTTAGATGAGTGAGTACACTAATCGGTGGTTGATTGATTACTTTTATTTGCTCGTGTACAGAGGACAGGCAGGACACAGTCCTGCCTATCTAGATTGACCTACATAAATTATACATTAGCTTTCCAAAGACCGTGAACATTACAATACTCTCTGACCTCTATGACCTCATCAGATTTATTGAGTAAAAAATTAGCCTCAGGTGCCTGGTTAGGAGCAAGTTCAGCTCTAAGTACCTGCTCCTTAGTCAGGACTTCAATAAATTGTATAAAATGCTTTTCCTCCATTGGGTGTGCTACACTACCAACCTTCACTTTAATTCCGTCACTCATTTTCTCGATAACGGGTACATGTTTTTCCAGACTGGCATCCTTTATCCCTGCCTCCAGTTTATCCATGGGTTTATTACAGCAGACTAAGGCAGTTGCACCTGGATTAACGACCTCAACAACATTACCACAAATACTACAGACATAAAGTTCTCTAAGTTTTGTCATAGATATGCCCCCATTATATTAATTTTTGTTCTTCAATTTAGTATTCTCCAAATTTATGAAATTTCCTCCTTATAAATATTCTTTTATTATATTTAAACTAACCGCAGGGGAGAAAAGTAACTACGTTTTAATACCAAGGTATCTTCGTAGTGTAGTGGTATTCGGCAGTTATAGTCTGACTTTACAGAATATTTACATTACTATCTATACGCTACCCATTATTTTGACTATAATACAATTATGAAGCTGAATTCAGGTGAAGTCAAAAGGAGGGCAAGTAAATGAACAAAGCCGCGACCAACAAAACATATGCTCCTTGGACAAAACACTATGATTCTGAGGTACCCATTACTCTAAAGTACCCTGAAACCACTCTAGATCAATTATTTCGCCGTAGCGTTAAAAATCACCCAAAGGCTTGCGCCTTAATTTTTTTCGGCAAAGTAATTAGTTACGAGAAATTAGGACGCTTTGTTAACATCTTAGCGACTTCACTCGAGGAACTTGGCCTTCATCAAGGGGACCGTATTGCCCTTCTACTACCAAACTGCCCACAATATGTGATATGTTATTATGCCATATTAAGTATTGGTGGAGTGGTCGTTCCTGTCAATCCTTTAAGTACAGAACCTGAATTACTACACATTTTTCGAGATGGGAAGATCCGGGCGGTGATTTGTCTTGACCTCCTTGCCGGACGCTTGGAAAACGTCCGGGAAACCTGCCATAACTTAGGCGAGCCTCATCTTCTCGAACATACTTTTTACACCTCTCTTAATGAATTCATGCCTTATCCTATTAAGACCCTTTACCCATTAACCCGCAAGTTATCACCCGAAGCTAAATCTCGCTTATCTCAATGTATTTGGTTGAAAACCTTACTCGATCGTGAACCAACCACTTCAATTGCAAAGGAATTCGATTTTCACTAGGATGAAGCTTTGCTGATCTATACCGGAGGAACCACTGGCAAACCGAAAGGGGTCATGCTTTCTCACGCTGCCTTAGTCGCCAATGCTACCCAAGGAGTCGCTTGGGTCCAAATGGGTAAAGACGATCGTTTACTGACTGTCCTTCCAATATTTCATGGCTTTGGAATGTCGGTTTGTATGAATGCACCTTTGATTTCTGGTGCTTCCTGCGTTCTTATTCCTCGTTTCAATGTGGATGACATTCTCAAAGGGATACACCGCTACAAACCAACACTTTTTGCTGGAGTTCCCACGATGTATATTGGCCTCATTAACCACCCACGTTTGACACGCTTTAATCTAACCTCCTTACGTGGTTGTTTTGTTGGCGCGGCTCCTTTAGCACCAGAGGTCAAACGACAGTTTGAAGAACTGACCGATAGTAAACTCATGGAAGGGTATGGCCTTACTGAAGCAGTGACTGCGCTCTGTGCCAATCCCTATCGGGGGATCAACAAAACCGGCAGCATTGGAATACCTTTTGCGGATGTCATAATGGGGATTAGAGATCTTGAAACTGGAGAAATTGACCTCCCACCCCTAGAAATCGGAGAAATTGTAATTAAAGGTCCTGAAATTATGCTCGGGTACTACAACCTTCCCGAAGAAACCGCTTCTACAATACGTAATGGTTGGCTCTACACCGGAGATATGGGTTACATGGACGAAGACGGCTATTTCTATATTGTCGACCGTAAAAAAGATATGATTATAACTGGTGGGTTCAATGTTTACCCACGAGAAATCGAAGATGTCCTCTATCAGCACCCAGCTGTAAAAGAAGCCTGCGTCATTGGTCAACCTGATGATTACAAGGGAGAACGAGTCAAAGCTTTTATTACGTTAAGAGAAGGGGAAACAATTGAAGAACAAGCTATCATCACGTTTTGCCGACAACATCTCCTCCCTTATAAAGTACCCCGACAAGTAGAGATTCGCTCCGAACTTCCTATGACAGCCATTGGAAAAATATTAAAACGCTCCTTGCGTGAAGAAGACCCAGGCGTTCCTGATAATCCTCCCCACACAGAAACCCGGCAACAGTCTGAATTCACCTCTGGGCAATCCTTTAAAGGCTAAATGAAAGGAGTCCCTTAATGACTAAAATTGAAACGCATTCCGCTCCCAACGAATTATTGGCTCTACTTCTTGAAGAGTCAACGCTTAAGGGAGCGGAACGATTCCAACGTTACCCTGAACGGAAATTTTTTGGTTATTTTTGTTCCTATTTCCCCGAAGAACTTATTCTAGCAGCTGGTCTTGACCCCTTGCGCCTTTTTCCTGATTCCGAAAACTCAACTCCGGCTGAACTTCCAGCCTATAGTTGCTCATTGGCTCGAGGAACACTGGACATGGAAATCCGTGAGAAATGGCAAGACCTAGTCGGGATCGGATTTACCCATACCTGTGATACAATGCAATGTTTGAGTGGGATTTGGGCTGCGAGCGGCCACAGTAAGACGATAGATATAGTCCCGCCAGTCATGTTAACGGCCCAAGGGGCCTCACGTTACTACCAGTCTGAACTAACTAATCTTATCCAAGAACTAGCAACTCTAACTCAGCAGGACATAACTCAGCAAGCCTTACAAGATGCTTTGCTGTTATGTGCCCACACCCGTAACTTAGTGACCGAACTTGATACACTGAGACCTAACCTTCCGTCTCCTATAGTGTTTGCCATTCTCAGAGCAGGACAGCTTATGCCGCGAGCAGAGTATGTTAAAGCGCTTGAGCAATGTCTGCCCACCCTAAAGGAGATGGCGGTCACAGCACATCGACGTGCGAAACTTCTAGTTACTAGTGCTGTGTTAGAAAATGATAGCCTTTTCACCATGATTGAAGATTTAGGAGGAAGAGTCGTTGCGGATGACACTTGTACTGGGTATCGGCACTATTCCGGTCACACCCTGACTGAGTCCGGTGATCCTCTGTCAGACATCATAAAACGTTACACCGGAATGCCCTCCTGTCCGTGTAAAAACCGAAGTCTAAATGAACGAATCTCCTATCTGAGCGAGCTTGCCAAGCAACGAGAAGCTCAAGGCGCCATTATCGTTATACGAAAATACTGCGAACCCCATGCTTGGGATGCCGTTACTCTAGCAGAGACTTTCCGTAATCACGGAATTCGCACGCTAACGCTGGAACTTGAAGGAGCAAATGTAGGTGGGCAGGAACGAACTAGACTCCAAGCCTTCATCGAAAGCTTAAGCCAAGCTCCCGAATTGTCAAAGGAGGGGTGATCAATGCCCAATGCCCAAAGCACAAAGCACAATGAACCTGCAAAAAAACGTAATTACCGTCCACTGGTAAGCACCAAAGCGCTTCAAAAAACTATGGGACGTTATTATGCTATTACCAATTATCATCGTTACTGGGGTAAACCCTTGCGTCGTCCCTTGGCTTGGGTCACTAGTGGTGCCCCGGTCGAACTCCTGCGTGCTTTTAAAATTCACTCAGCTTATCCGGAACAATATGCAGCTATTTACAGTGCGCGCCAAGCAACCGTAAGTTTGTGTGAGGTCGCTGAAACAGCTGGTTATTCCCAGGACCTATGTTCCTATGCCCGTTCAAATATTGGAGGAGTCCTGAGGCCGGACCTGGCTCCCTTGGGAGGGATGCCGAAACCCGACCTTTTAGTCGCTTGTAATAATATCTGTGGAACTGTGCTTAAGTGGTATGAAGTATTAGCGCGTCATTTTAACGTTCCATTATTAGTTCTAGATACTCCGTTTCTAACGGGAGAATTGACGCCACAGGCTAAAGAGTATGTCTTGGAACAATTAAACGCTATGGCTGTCGATTTGGAGAAAATAACCGGTCGTAAACTAAATCAGCAAAGCTTAGCCGAGCAGATGCGCCGGAGCGCTGAAATCACCTCACTCTGGAAAGAAACCCGCCAGTATTGTCAGGCCAGCCCCTCCCCTCTTAATGCACCCGATCTCTTTATCCACATGGCTCCCATCGTAGTTCTAAGAGGTTCACAAGAAGGAATTAACTATTATCGCAAGCTAGAAGCTGAAGTCAAGGAACGAGTAAAGCTTGGCCAAGGGGCTGTCAACAATGAGCGCATTCGCTTAGTTTGGGATAACATTGCGATCTGGCCTCAATTATTTAGCTTCTACAAACTGTTTGCTGAAAAAGGGGCATGTTTTGTTACAGACACTTACAGCGGAGGATGGGCGGCTGATCATGCTCCAGGTACACCAATGGAAAGCTTAGCAGCGACTTATACTGAGGTTTTTCTCAATCGTTCTCCTGAGTACAGAGCCAATCAATTGATTAACCTAATTAGGGATTATAAGGCCAATGGTTTCGTTATGCATTCCAATCGTTCTTGTAAGCCTTATTCGTTAGTTCAAGAAGTGATCCGTAGAAAAGTAATGCGTGAAACAGGGGTTCCTGGTCTAATGATCGAAGCAGACATGGCTGACCCTAGAGCGTATGCCGAAGAGCCCGTCCGTAATCGAGTTCAGGCTTTCCTTGAAACCTTTGATGACCTTACATGATCGAGGCACGAAGCACGAGGTTGACCCTCTGGCATTGAATAAAGGGAGGAATATTTATATAATGCAAACGTATTTCGTGGGTGTCGATATTGGTTCTTTAACCGTTAAAGTAGTCCTTATTAATAATCATCTGGAAATTATAGGGCAAATGAAAACTAGGGCAGGTTATAGTGGAAGAGACGTTGCCAATCGTTTGAAAGAACAACTTCTTATAGAATCGGGTTTGAAAGAACAAGATGTCTGTGCCACCGTCGCAACCGGTTATGGGCGGGTTACTTTTCCGGCGGATCGTGAAGTTTCGGAAATTACTTGTCAAGCCAAAGGAATTCATCATCTTTTTCCAACTGCTCGTACTGTCATTGACATTGGCGGACAAGATAGTAAAGTCATCAAATTACTGTCTAACGGTAAAGTTGCTGACTTTGCTATGAATGATAAATGTGCCGCCGGCACAGGTCGATTTTTAGAAGTAATGGCCTCCGCCCTCGAAGTAGAATGGCAGGAAATTGGCGAAATAGTCTCTTCTTCAAAAAACCCAACCCAAATTTCCTCTTTTTGCACGGTCTTTGCGGAATCTGAAGTGATTTCTCAGGTTTCTGCGGGAACTCCGAAATCAGACATTTTGGCTGGTGTTTGTGACTCAGTAGCCAGCCGAGTAGCCTCAATGACTCGTAAGACCGGAATAGAACCAGATATCGTCTTTACTGGAGGAGTAGCCCACAACCAGGGCGTAGTGAATGCCCTGGCCAAGCAGCTTGGCTATCCCCTGCTTGTATCCCGGGAGCCTGTTATTACTGCCGCATTAGGTGCAGCATTACTTGCTCATGAAATGAATAAAGTTTAAAGCAAGGATTGACTATAAGAGCGGAGAAAACAAACGGGCACTTGATTCTTTAATTCGGATTGACAACGGACGTAATTTATACTCCTCCAGCTCGATTTCTTGACTGTCGCTAAGATCCTGATGAAAGTCTTGTTCTAGTCGATGTGCAAAGACGCTTTCATAGATAAAAGCACTAATTTCAAAATTTAAGCTAAAACTTCGGATATCAAAATTTGTCGACCCTACCACACCTATTTCGCTATCGAGAATCATGACTTTGGCATGGAGAACTCCCTTAGTGTAACGGTAGATTCTAACCCCAGATTCTAATAATTCTTCAATATAGGAATGTGACGCCCAATAAGTGAGCTTGTGATCCGGAACTCCTTGGAGAATAATTCTGACGTCTAAACCACTGAGCGCAGCGGTCTTCAAGGCCATGACAGAGCCTTCATCCGGAATAAAATAAGGGGTTTCAATATAGATCGTTTTCTCTGCACTCGTCAAAGCCACAAAGAAGATTTGTAACATAGATCCCCAATCCGAATCGGGACCTGTGGCCGCTATTTGGGTAAGTTGACAGCCTAATTGCAGAGATTGGGGATAGTACAATGGACCCTTAATATCCTCCCGAGTCACGACATTCCAGTCGTTTAAAAAAACTGTTTGCAAAAAATTTACCGAATCCCCTTCCAGCTTCAGGAAAGTATCCCGCCAAAATCCGATTTTCTTGTTACGTGACAAATATTCATCCCCAACATTTAATCCTCCCAGAAAGCCTACCCGACCATCAACTATAACAATCTTACGATGATTGCGTAGATTAAGCCTTTTCGATAAGAACGGAAAGCGGACCGGATAGAACCCTGCGGTCTCAACCCCTGCTTTCCGTAACTCTCCGAAGCGTTTCTCCAAGGACCGGTTTCCTAACCCATCCACTAAGACGCGTACCTTGACCCCTTCTGAAGCTTTACGCACCAAAAGGTTTAGGATATCTCCTCCAATTGCATCATTATGAAAAATATAATATT
>DAIEHY010000088.1 GCA_027353165.1 Desulfosporosinus sp. | reverse complement strand
GAGATTTGAGTACAATGATGACTAAGGGGAATGGTTTTTCTCCAATTCTGCACTATTTTACCTAATACAAGGAAGTTCGATAAACTTTTACGCAGGAAAAGTGTCCTTTTGTCCCGAAATGGGGCTAAAAGGAGGTTCGCATAGTGGGAAGTGAAGAGGAAAAACTAGTTCGTGCGGCATTCCGTACGATTTCAGGCATTGGAAGCCAGCATTTACGGCGGCTTATTGCATACTTTGGTAGTGCAGTCAAAGCCTGGGAGGCGTCAACAAGCAGATACCAGCCCATTGCTGCCCAAGAAAAATGGGTCCAGGAAATCTTGAAGGTAAGGCATATGATTGACCCGCTTCAGATTGGGGATTCTCTGACAAAGCAAGGAATTCAACTGATCACTCCCGATGAAATCGATTATCCTAGGTTGCTTGCCGAGTTAGCGGATGCCCCCCCGCTTCTCTATTATCGTGGACGTCTAAAGGGAAATGCAGAAGGGCTGGCCATTGTGGGCTCGAGGCGAGCAACTTCCTATGGTAAAGCGGTGGCTAAAGTGCTTGCGCGTGATGCTGTAGCTCGGGGGATTGTCGTAGTCAGCGGTCTGGCCCGAGGAATTGATACCGCGGCACACCAAGGAGCTCTTGATGGCGGCGGGATCACATGGGCTTTCCTAGGGTGTGGTTTAGATCGAATTTATCCCTTAGAAAATCGGAAGTTGGCGGAGGGGATTTTGGAGAGGGGCGCTTTAATCAGTGAGTTTGTGCCTGGTTCTCCACCCAATGCAGCCCATTTCCCAGCCAGAAATCGCTTGATTAGTGGGTGTTCGTGTGGGGTTGTCGTTGTGGAAGCTGCAGAAAGAAGCGGAGCTTTAATAACGGTCGATTTTGCGTTGGAACAAGGGCGAGAAGTATTTGCTGTACCAGGGCCCATTTTTAGCGAGGTGAGTCGAGGTCCGCACCATTTACTGCGCCAAGGAGCTAAAATTGTTGAAGGAATTGAAGACATTTGTAGTGAGCTGCTTTTAGGATCTCATTATGTTGGTCAAATTGCGCCTGCGAAAAAACCTTTGACCGACATACCTTCCAATGATGAAGAACAAGAGTCGATCTTAGGGCAATTAAGTGATGTGCCTTTGCATATCGATCAGATAACCATCCACTCAAAACTTCCAGTTTCTAGTATTTCTTTAGCCTTATTGGAGCTACAATTAAGCGGAAAAGTCATACAATTGCCAGGACAATATTATGTATTAGCACGAGAGTGCTAGACATACTATGAAAAAGGCGTTAATATAGGGCTTAGTTTTCCAAATGTTAACTCAAGGACTCAGTTTGAATCCATTTGGTTATAAGTGTAGAATAAGGAATCCAACGAAATGTCCTTAACTCTTTTTTTCTTAAGAGAATATTTTGAGTTCGAACCCCGCGCATCGCGCCTCGAACCTCGATAAAAGAGTTAGTTTGTAAGTATATATTGAGGTGAAAAGATGTCAAAGACGCTTGTTATTGTAGAATCTCCTGCCAAGGCAAAATCGATTAGCAAATTTCTAGGAAGTCGTTATACGGTTAAGGCTTCGATGGGACATTTACGGGATTTACCGAAGAGTCAATTGGGTGTGGATATTGACCATGACTTCGAACCAAAATACATCGCGATTCGTGGTCGAGGAGATTTGATCAAGGATTTACGGGCTGCCGCAAAGAATGCAGATAAGGTGTTTCTGGCTTCTGACCCTGATCGTGAGGGGGAAGCAATTGCCTGGCATCTTTCTTATTTGTTGGGGCTTAACCAAGGTGATAAAAACCGAATTGAATTTCATGAGATTACGAAACAAGCGATTCAGGCCGCCATCAAACATCCACGGCAAATAGACCAGGATCGGGTAGATGCTCAACAAGCTCGACGCGTATTAGACCGATTAGTGGGCTACCAATTAAGTCCCTTGCTCTGGCGTAAAATCAAGAAAGGTTTAAGCGCCGGACGAGTCCAGTCAGTTGCAGTCAGATTAGTAGACGATCGTGAAGAGGAAATACGGGCTTTTGTCTCGGAAGAGTATTGGAGTCTGATGGCTAATCTCCAATCTGCCGGAGGAAAGTTCCTAGCAAAGCTTGTTAAAAAGTTGGGTAAAAAAATATCCATTTCTTCAAAAGTTGAAATGGAAAACGTCTTATCCGACTTAAAGGGAAAAGAGTTTCAAGTAGCTGACGTCCGAACAAAAGAGAAGAAAAAGCTCCCTGCACCTCCCTTTATTACGAGCAGTCTTCAACAGGAAGCGCATCGTAAGTTGGGCTTTTCGCCTAAACGAACCATGATGCTAGCCCAGCAATTATACGAGGGGCTGGACCTTGGCAAAGAGGGAACTGTCGGATTGATCACCTACATGCGTACAGATTCTGTTAAGATCGCGGATACTGCTCAAGCAGAGGCAAAGGAATGGATTCTTTCACACTATGGGAATGAGTATTATCCTTCAGAACCTCGCCAGTTCGCGAATAAGGGGAGGGCTCAAGAGGCGCATGAAGCGATCCGACCAACTGCTGCTTTGCGGACTCCTGAAATGCTGAAGGGAATTTTATCCCGGGATCAATTGCGCTTGTATCGCTTGATCTGGGAGCGCTTTATAGCAAGCCAGATGAATGTAGCCATTATGGATACCTTAACCGTTGAAATTTCGGTGGGGAGTTACTTATTCCGTGCCAATGCCTCTACAGTGCGATTTCCAGGCTTTTTAGCAGTTTATGAAGAAGGAAACGATGCTGGAGAGTCTGCGGATGATGAACAAAATTCACTCACACTTTCTGTCTCTGCAGGAGAAAAACTTTCGCTTATCAAACTTCAAGAAAAGCAACATTTTACCGAACCACCGCCACGTTACACAGAGGCCTCCCTCGTTCGTAAGATGGAAGAGGAAGGGATCGGGAGGCCAAGTACGTATGCGCCGACCATCGAAACCATTCAATCACGAGGATATGTTGTTAAAGAAGAGAAACAACTCCTGCCAACAGAACTTGGGGACATCGTCATATCGTTACTCAAGGAACATTTTCCGGATATTTTGAATTTAGAGTTTACAGCTAATTTAGAAGAAAAACTCGATTTAGTTGAAGAAGGGAATGCTCCATGGAAGTCAGTGGTGGAAGATTATTATGGACCCTTTTCCGTGGCCTTAGCTAAAGCTGATGAGAAAATCGGCAAAGTAAAAATTGAGGATCAAGTTTCCGAAGAGCTTTGTGAGAACTGTGGCCGAAATATGGTCATCAAAATGGGGCGCTATGGTAAATTTCTGGCTTGCCCAGGTTTCCCAGAGTGTCGAAACACGAAGCCCCTCTTTGAAGAAGTGGGAGCTAAATGCCCAATTTGCTCTAAACCACTCGTAGTTCGCCGTTCAAAGAAGGGAAGGAAGTTTTTCGGGTGTCTCGGTTACCCAGAGTGCGCCTTTGTCTCCTGGGAAATGCCAGCTCCTGATCCATGTCCGGAGTGCCAGCAAATGATGGTGATTAAATCATCTAAACGTCAAAAAAAGCATGTCTGCACAAATCCGGAATGTCGCTTTACAAAAGTTATTGAAGAAGCTTAATGTTAATGGAAGAAGACAAACGTTTTATAGACGTTTAATTGGATAAGGAGCGAATAGTTATATGCAGCAGTCCATAACTATCATCGGTGCAGGTCTCGCGGGTTCAGAGGCTGCCTGGCAACTGGCTGAACGCGGGGTCATGGTCGATTTATATGAGATGCGTCCGACTAAAACTACTCCCGCACATCAAACGGATCGGTTTGCAGAACTAGTCTGTAGTAACTCTCTGCGGGGGGCTGGAATTGAGAATGCTGTGGGATTATTAAAAGAAGAAATGCGCCGTTTGGGTTCCTTGATTATGGAGGCGGCTGATCATAACGCGGTTCCCGCTGGCGGCGCTTTAGCTGTCGATCGGGAACTGTTTTCAAGTGAAATCACAAAACGGTTAGAACAGCACCCCTGTGTACGTGTTCACCGCCAAGAAGTCCATTCTCTTCCCCAAGAGGGAATGATTATAGTCGCTAGTGGTCCTTTGACCTCGGATGATTTGGCCGATAATATTCTAAAGGCTACTGGAGAGCAGGCCTTATCTTTTTATGATGCGGCTGCGCCGATTGTCACTCTTGAATCGATTGATTTGGACAAGGCTTTCTGGGCTTCCCGTTATGACAAAGGAGATGCGGATTATTTAAACTGTCCTATGACGAAGGAAGAGTATGAAATCTTTTATAAGGCGTTGATAGAGGCTGAGATGGCGGAAATCCAAGGCTTTGAAGAAGGAAAAGTTTTTGAAGGTTGTCTACCGCTTGAAGTGATGGCTAAGCGTGGCATTCAGACCCTGACCTTTGGCCCCTTAAAACCAGTAGGCTTAATCGATCTTCGTACTGGTAAAAAATCTCATGCTGTGGTACAGTTGCGCAAGGAAAATCAGGCTGGATCACTCTTTAATCTAGTCGGCTTTCAAACCCACTTAAAATGGGGGGAACAAAAACGAGTGTTTTCATTAATCCCTGGATTGGAGAAGGCTGAATTTGTACGTTATGGCGTTATGCATCGCAATACATTTCTTAATGCACCGAACGTACTTAACGCGGATTTCAGCTTAAGATTAAGACCAGAGCTTTTCTTTGCCGGTCAAATGACAGGAGTCGAAGGATACGTTGAGTCTGCCGCTAGTGGGCTTCTTGCAGGTCTTAATGCCTGGCGGCGTTTAAGTCAATTGGATACATTAGTTTTTCCGGCAGATACCTCTCTAGGGGGATTAGCACGCCATTTGGAGGGCTCTCCCAGTCATAGTTTTCAACCTATGAATATTAACTTTGGTTTACTTCCCCCCTTAAGCGAGCGCATAAAGGATAAGCGCCAAAAAAATGCTCGAATTTCAGAGCGTGCTTTAACATCATTAGCTGAATTTTGTGAACGCGAGGATTTGGGGAGGTAAGAGTCGGTGCTAGTTGATGAAGCCTTAAGTTTATTTGTAGGTTATCAACATTCCCAAAATAGATCTGAGCACACGGTTGTTGCATATCAAACAGATCTCGGGCAGTTTTTTCGGTTTACTGCGCAGGATCAGGGCGTTGAACCCGAAAAACTTACGGTCGATAGGATTGACGTTTATAATGTGCGTAGCTTTCTAGGGGTTTTAGCAGAACACGGACTGACAAGAAAGAGTATGGCCCGTAAACTTGCGGCGCTACGGTCTTTTTTTAAATTTTTATGTCGTAAAGAAATTCTCAAACTAAATCCGGTGCAGCGGGTGGCGAGTCCTAAGTTGGGACGTAAACTCCCGCATTTTCTTTATCTAGAGCAAGTCGAGGGGCTATTACATGCTGCAGATTGCTCGAATCTACTAGGTTGTCGAGACCAAGTTATTTTAGAACTGCTTTATGGCTCAGGATTGAGAGTCAGCGAATTAATCGGCTTAAATCGTGAGAACCTTGATTTAGACAGCGGGTTAATTCGTGTACTGGGTAAGGGTAGTAAGGAGAGAATAGTTCCTGTAACCAACTATGCTATTCAAGCGATCAAGGTATATTTAGGAATGCGGGAAGATCATAATATCGCTCTTTTGCTTAATTATCAAGGAACGCGTTTATCAGATAGATCAATTCGCCGAATTCTGGACAAACTAGTCTCAAAGATTAGTTTAGAACAGCACGTAAACCCTCATATGCTAAGACATTCTTTTGCCACACATTTGTTGGATGGAGGAGCCGATTTAAGAAGTGTCCAAGAGTTACTAGGACATCAGAAACTATCCTCGACCCAAATCTACACGCATCTAACCCGTGAACGGCTGAAAGAAGTATTTATTCAGGCCCACCCTCGTGCGAAAGACCGAAAAAGTTTAAAGAACCTATAAATTTTCTCAAAAAAATGCAAATTACCTACAATTCAACTTGACAGGCCGAAAGTGCCCTAGTAAACTTCATTAAAGGGGGTTTGATATATGTTTCATGCAACAACCATCGTCGCAGTGAAAAAAGGGGAACACGTAGCAATTGCAGGTGACGGTCAAGTAACCTTTGGACAGGCTACCGTTATGAAACATAAGGCCCGTAAGGTCCGCCGTTTGTATAACGGAAAAGTCATTGCAGGGTTTGCGGGATCCGTTGCGGATGCGTTTACACTGTTTGATAAGTTTGAACAAAAGCTTGAAGCGTATCATGGGAATCTCCAGCGTGCGGCTGTGGAGCTAGCGAAGGAATGGCGAACAGACAAAATGCTGAGAAATCTTGAAGCTCTTCTTTTAGTTGCGGATACTCAAAATCTTCTAATTGTATCAGGCTCAGGTGAAGTGATTGAACCAGACGATGGAATCGCAGCCATTGGATCCGGAGGGAATTATGCTTTAGCAGCAGCCCGCGCTCTTGCTAAGCATTCAGATCTACCAATTTCGGAAATGGTACGAGAAGCAATGCTTATAGCGGCTTCAATTTGTGTGTATACTAATGAACAAATTACTGTGGAAGAGTTATAGGAGGTGAGATTATGGATCGTTTGACTCCGCGTGAAATTGTCCGTGAATTGGACCAACACATTATTGGACAACATGCGGCCAAACGAGCAGTAGCGGTAGCGTTACGTAATCGTTATCGACGCTCTTGTTTGCCGGAACAATTACAAGAAGAAGTCATCCCCAAGAACATTTTGATGATTGGTCCCACTGGCGTTGGAAAGACTGAGATAGCCCGTCGGTTAGCGAAGCTGGTACGGGCCCCCTTCATAAAAATTGAGGCTACGAAATTTACTGAAGTGGGTTATGTCGGTCGGGATGTGGAAGCCATCATTCGAGACTTAGTCGAAATTTCCTTGCGTATGGTGAAAGTGGAGCGGACAGAACATGTTCAGGTTCAGGCAGCCATCAACGCTGAGAAACGGTTGCTCGAACTGTTGGTTCCGGAAAAACGCTCAGAGAGTTCATCCAGTAATCCCTTCCAAATGTTATTTGGTCAAGCTTCAAATCAGGAAAAGGAACCAGAGGTAACTCCTGAAATTGAAAAAGAACGTAAGGTCGTCAGAGAACACTTAGAACGAGGAGATTTAGAGGAAAAGGTTATTGATATTTCCGTCGAGGAAAGTTTGCCACTTTCCGATATGCTGGGCAATAACAACATGATGGAAATGGGAGTAAATATTCAAGATATGATGTCAGGAATGCTCCCTAAGCGGCATAAAAAGAGGAAAGTGACTGTCCGCGATGCCCGGAAGATCCTGATTCATGAAGAAGCTCAAAACTTGATTGATCAGGACGAAGCAGTTCAAGATGCGATTCAAAGAACAGAGCAAGAGGGAATTGTATTCCTGGACGAAATCGACAAAATTGCTGGGCGCGAAAGCGCGGGTGGTGCTGACGTTTCAAGGGGTGGGGTTCAACGCGATATCCTCCCAATTGTTGAAGGGTCTACCGTGGTAACCAAGTATGGTCCGGTCAAAACTGATCATATTCTTTTCATCGCTGCAGGCGCTTTTCATGTCAGCAAACCGTCAGACCTCATTCCAGAACTTCAAGGGAGATTTCCGATCCGTGTAGAACTTGAATCTTTAAGTGTGTCAGATTTCAAGCGAATACTCACGGAAACCCAATCGTCGCTCATTAAACAGTACAGTGCATTATTGGGAACGGAAGGAATAAAGGTAGATTTTACGGAGAATGCTATTGATGAATTGGCAGAAGTTGCCTACAAGGTCAATTCTACCACAGAAAATATTGGGGCACGCAGACTCCACACAATTGTGGAAAAAGTACTTGAGGAATTATCGTTTGAAGCCTCTGAGTTACCAGACGATTATACGGTGACGATTAATCGAGAATATGTCCAACATCGCTTGGGTGATGTAGTCCAGAATCAAGACTTAGCTCGCTATATTCTCTAAAACAAGTTGAAGATACTTTATGGATGTAAATTAAGGGGGATTTAAAACTATGGAAATTACGTTATTAGAAAAAACAAGGACCATTAATAAACTTATCCAACGTGCTGCCGGGAATCCGGTTGATTTTGAGGAAATGGCTAAAGTTCTTCGCCAGGCTGTGACTGCCAACTGTTATATTGTTGGACGTCGCGGAAAGATTTTGGGATTTAGTTTCATGGAAGGTTTTGCGTGTGGAGTTATGGAGGATATTGTTATTCATTCAGAACGCTTTCCGGAAAGCTATAACGAGGGTCTGATGAAAATAAGTAGTACGATTACAAATACGACACAAGTTGCCAATGGCTGTGTGTTTAACAGTAATCAAGCCTGTAATTTTACAAATAAGCTTACGACCATTGTACCAATCTTAGGCGGAGGGGAACGAGTTGGGACGCTGGTACTAGCCAAATATGATGTGGAATTTGGTGAAGATGATCTTGTTCTAGCTGAATATGGCGCGACCGTGGTAGGCATGGAAATCTTAAGGGTTAAAGCGGAACGTGCAGAAGAAGAAGCCCGTAAAAAGGCAGCCGTTCAAATCGCCGTGGGAACTCTATCTTATTCTGAGCTTGAGGCAGTAGAGCATATCTTTGCTGAATTGGGTGGTGGAGAAGGGCTATTAGTGGCGAGTAAAATTGCCGATCGAGTGGGGATTACTCGTTCCGTCATTGTGAATGCGCTCCGTAAATTTGAATCGGCGGGTGTAATTGAATCAAAGT
>DAIEHY010000087.1 GCA_027353165.1 Desulfosporosinus sp. | reverse complement strand
GTACAACGGCCACAGACACAACAGGCACAGGTACAACGGCCACAGACACAACAGCCACAGGTACAACGGCCACAGGCACAACAGCCACAGGCACAACAAGCACAGGTACAACAGCCACAGGCACAGTTACCAATGCCGAAGGCAGTGAAGTTACTGCTTCCAACTGGTTAACAACTTTGATTGCGAAAATTCAAATTGCTTTGTCGTTTGATCCTGTGCGCAAGGGGGAGCTGAGTGAAAGACTAGCACTTGCGAAATTAGCTCAAGCACAGAAACTCATGGCAGAAGGAAAGACTGAAGACTCTCAGGTTGCGTTAAGTGAATACGCCGATAAAATCACCAAGGCTCAGGAATTCCTTGAACTAGCCAAAGAACCAGAATCTGAACAAGCCCAAAAGCTTGCCCTCGCTCTGACAAAGGTTAATTCAAACAATATTAATGTTTTAAGCAATTTGTTAGATAAGCTCCCACCGCAAGCTGCGCAAAAATTAGCGCTTAATGTGGTACGAACCATGGAAAAGGCCGTTACTAAACTTGAAAAGCAAGAGGCCGTTGCTCCAGTAACCCCTGTTGAAACGACAGAAACCTCAACGCCTACAACTACCACCCCAACGCCAACGGAATCGACCCAAGTAACGACTTCGGTAGCTAGTGAAAAATCTTTAGAAAAGCAAGCTAAGCTCGCCTTAAAAGACTTTAAAAAGTCAATCGAAGAAAAAGGAAAAATTAAAATCGAAAAGGTTGAGCAAGAGACCGATGATATTGATACTGAGGATGATGATACAGATAAGGTTGCTCCAGTCGCTCAAGAACCTTCTTCCGGTCAGCCTACGTCTGTGACAATTTCTCCAGCTCAACCTCAGCAGGAACCTACTAGTATTCATTCGCCTGAACCAAGTAATAACAAAGTGCAAGTTAAACCTAAATCGGATAAACAAGAAAACGAAAAGAGTCATGATAAGAATGACGGGGACAAAAAGGGTAGTCATGAAAGGGACTAATAGCTAGGAACATTTAATAACTATAACTATAACTATAATTTAAAGCGGCTCTATTGGGAGTCGCTTTTTCTGTGCTATACGTTCATCCAGTCCTGATTCTCGGTTCTAGAAGTGGCGAGTGGTACCCCTTAGTTTTCCTAGTTCGAGGTAATACGTGGTATACTAAGGCTAGAGTTTAAAAGCTGAAGGTGAATTGTGTTTTAGACGGTAGGGAATTCTGCGGGAAAGGGGATGGGAAAGAAATGGGTAAAGCTAAGCCGGATGCGGACGATCTCCGTCGCTTGATTGGTTATACAATGATTACCTTTATAAGTGTGTTTTTGTTTATCCCGATAGTCTGGTTTATTCATTTATTCTCTCAGAATCCACAACTTTATACACAGTGGGGTATCTGTTCAGTTTTCTTAGTCGTTTTTAATATCCTTTTTTATTATTGGAGATATCCTGTCAATTGGTTGAAAAATTTGTTAGCTTTGGTAGGTATTAATTTATTTATTTTAATTCTCGAATATTTTTGGCTGATGCAGAGTGTCGGCTAATAGTAAGATTGGTAAATATATCAAGTGCTTGTCATATTACTAGAACTGTGATATTATTTCTTCTGGCACAAGAATTCAATTATGCGGGAATGGCGGAACTGGCAGACGCACTGGATTTAGGTTCCAGCGGGTAAACCGTGCAGGTTCAAGTCCTGTTTCCCGCACCAATAATGAAACAATTAGGTACGCTTGGGAGAATATCTCAGCGTACCTTTAGTTTATTTCTCAGAATATGTTCTTTACAGTTAACTTAGAAGATTCCTTTAGGTTTTCTAGTTTAAGTTTTATTGTCGATAGTTCTACGAGGGAATCTGAAAAGTCTTCCGCTTTAATGTAGTTTTCTAATTGCTTTAAACTGATGTTAATAGTGTCAATCTCCTGATGATCGAAGAGGATACTCCACCAGAGGTTACTCATTTCCCAACTTTCTTGTGCAGTCGTTAATTCGGTTTTAGCTGATTCCCATTTCCGATTGGAGAGGGATTGTTCGATAATATTAAGTTGATTCCCAATTATCTGGGTTGTAGTTTGAATGAAGCGATTTGAAGTGATTGAGCCAACCGACAGTAAGAGAACAATGGTTATAATCGTAATTAGGGTGCGCAACGGGGTTCACCTCGCTATATTGTGCTTAGTTTTGGAACGACCCTGCTTGGCTTGCGCGAAAAGGTTGCCTGAAGAATCAAGACTTGCTATGAGTACCTCTTCAACGTTTCCTATTGATTGAAGGTTGAGTTCATTTTCTAACCATGTCAGGTTTTTATTACTTTTCTCTAAATTTTTGTGATTAAGTTTGCCATCTAAGATAAGGGTTAAGGGTAACCCTTCGTATTTAGGTGTGATCTGAAAATCTTCAGGTATGGTTGACCTTTTCTGCGATTTAGGAAAAACACTTAATTGACCGTTGTTTTCCAATATAGCAAATTCCACGTCAGCGATATTAGGGATGTTTTTGAGGCGCAGTTCCTCGAGCAGGTCAGTTAGGTTATAACAATTCTTCTTTAATTCCTCTTCAAGAATTTTTCCGCGTTCGATGAGAAGACTTGGTTTTCCACAGATAATATCTCGTGCTGTTTGGCTTTTTAAGGAAATCCAGGCTAAGGTTAGACTTGCAGAGAGAAGGACTAGTATAGGGATGATACCGCTGAGGAGTGGAATACCAACATTCTCACTGGGTACGACAGCTAAGTCGGATATCATGAGAATAACGACTAACTCGAAGGGTTGCAATTGACCGATTTCTCTTTTTCCCATCAGACGAAGTGCGACGATAACTAGTGCGTAAAGAATAAGAGTTCTGAAAACAACTAAAGGCATAACTAAAGCTCCTTTTTTATACTAAGAGGGACTCATTGAGGACTAGATTTTTACCTGAATTATTTTGTCCTGAAAAATCAGAGTTATCCAAGTTACATACGATTAAATAGATGTAAATTGAACTAGTTTAGGCAATTTGATTACGTGTTACAAGTCTGTTATAATTGATTAGTAAATTTTTTGTTCAATATAGAAAGTCATAGATTTGTGTTAACTTTAAGTTTCTTAAGATGTATTTGGCCTTAGCGGGGGTTTGTAGTCTTGAAAAAACGGTAAGACTATCGAAGTATCCCACAACTGCCTTGCACATAGAGTAAATTAGTCTTTTAAGGGGGAGAATATATGTCAGTCTCAGTAGAGAAATTAGAAAAGAATTTTGTTGCTTTGGAAGTAACTGTAGACTCAGAAAAATTCGTCAGCGCTGTAAACCAAGCAGCTAAGAATTTGGCGAAAAAGGTTAATGTTCCTGGGTTTAGAAAAGGTAAAGCTCCACGTCGCATGGTTGAACTACATGTGGGAAAAGAAGCCCTTTATGATGAAGCCTTAGATCACTTAATCGGACCAGCCTATGCAACAGCGGTTATGGAAAGCGGAATTGACCCTGTTGATCGTCCTGAAGTGGACCTAGTACAAATTGAAGAAGGTAAGGATCTAATCTTCAAGGCCAAGGTTATGGTTAAGCCAGAGGTTGAACTTGGAGTTTATCAAGGGCTTAAAATTGAACAAGATGCAGTAAGCATCACAGAAGATCAAGTTATGGAAGCTCTAGTAAGCAAACAGCAACAACATGCCCGCTTAGTCACGCTTGAAGAGGGCAAGGTCGAAAATGATGATACCATTACCCTTGACTTTGAAGGCTTCGTAGATGGGGCACCCTTTGTAGGTGGTAAAGCTGAGGGTTATGAGCTGATCATTGGTTCGGGCACCTTTATTCCTGGTTTTGAGGAAGGTCTGCTCGGAACAGAAATTGGACAACATGTCGATGTCAACGTTACCTTCCCGGATGAATATCATAGTACAGAGCTTGCCGGCAAGGACGCCGTTTTCAAAACAGATGTCAAAAAGATCCAGCGCAAGGAACTTTCCGCTCTGGATGATGAATTTGCAAAAGATGTCAGTGAATTTGAGACTCTCGATGAATTGAAAAGCGACTTGCGGAATAAATTAATGAAGAGTACCGAATTGAGAATGAAAGATGAGCATCTCAAGAAAATCGTAGCTAAAGTTGTAGACAATGCTAGTGTTGAGATTCCAGAGGTCATGATTACGGAGCGTATTAAGGTTATGGTGGAGGACTTGAATCGTAATCTTACTCAACAAGGCATGACTATGGAGCAGTATTATCAGTTCACCAACACAACAGAGGAAGTTATGCAGGAACGCTTACGTCCTCAGGCCGCAGAGAGCGTCAAAATGGATTTAGTTTTAGAAACTATTGCCAAGGTAGAAGGAATTGAGGTCTCGGAAGACGAAGTAGATGAAGAGATCAAAAAACTTAGTGAGCTTCATGGACAGGACGCTAAAATGCTCAAAAATGCCCTCATTGCCCGTGGAGAACTTCAGTTCTATAAACAAAGTTTGATCAGCGAAAAGACGGTCAACTATTTAGTAGAGCAGAATACCTAAGATCTACGGCTTGAGGGGGAAATTCTGAGGTATAGAGGTGAGAGGATGGCAAAGTACACCGAAGACAAAAATCAATTAAAGTGTTCTTTTTGCGGTAAAACCCAAGAGCAAGTAAAAAAATTGGTCGCGGGTCCAGGCGTTTATATTTGTGACGAGTGTATTGAACTTTGTAATGAGATCATTGAGGAAGAGTTGACGGACGACTTAGGTGTTGAAATCGGAGACATTCTGAAACCCAAGGAAATTCGGGCGGTGATCGATCAGTACGTTATTGGTCAAGAACAGGCTAAAAAGGCACTTTCGGTAGCAGTTTACAACCATTATAAACGAATCAATCTTGGTATGAAAATTGATGATGTTGAATTGCAAAAATCGAACATTATCATGCTAGGTCCCACGGGTTCAGGGAAAACTTTGCTGGCATCCACGTTAGCCAAAGTCCTTAATGTCCCCTTCGCAATCGCGGATGCCACGTCACTGACAGAGGCGGGATACGTGGGTGAGGATGTAGAAAACATTCTCCTCAAATTGATTCAAGCAGCTGACTATGATGTCGAGAAAGCGGAAAAAGGCATTGTGTATATCGACGAAATCGATAAGATTGCTCGTAAGTCGGAAAACCCATCGATTACTCGGGATGTCTCCGGAGAAGGAGTCCAGCAAGCCTTGCTGAAAATTCTTGAAGGAACGGTTGCTAGTGTTCCTCCACAAGGAGGTCGCAAACATCCACATCAAGAGTTCATTCAATTAGATACCACGAATATTCTCTTTATCGTCGGTGGAGCCTTCGACGGAATTGAGAAAATTATTCAAAATCGATCTGGACAAAAGACCATGGGCTTTGGGGCCAATATTCAGAACAAATCTGAAAGAAATGTTGGCGAAGTTTTGAAAGACATTTTACCAATCGACCTTCAAAAATTCGGGTTGATTCCTGAATTTGTAGGACGATTACCTGTGATAGTAACCCTTGAGGCCTTAGATGAAGCGGCCTTAGTCCGAATCCTAACTGAACCCAAGAATGCTTTAGTTAAGCAATACCAAAAACTCATGGAGCTAGACGGAGTTACGCTTGAATTTAAGGACGCAGCACTTTCTTCGATTGCGACTGAAGCGATAAGGAGGAATACTGGGGCGAGGGGTTTAAGGGCTATTGTTGAGGAACTCATGCTCAACGTAATGTATGATTTGCCCTCGCGCACTGACGTTATGAAGTGCGTCGTCACCCAGGATGTTGTCTTAAAGAAAGAAGAACCTTTACTTGTGATGACGGATAAAGTCAAAAAAAGCAAGAAAGAAGAATCCGCCTAATTTGAGTCTTGAACCTGAATCTTGAATAAAAACACCGGAGTAGTCTAAAAGCTACATCGGTGTTTTTTGGTTGGCCGATTATATTAATCCACAGTTCACGACTTACCTAGGGTTTAATTTCCACTAAGTGGCAATACTAACAAGAGGATTGCTAGGGAGGGAAATTTGAGTATGAATGGACTTAGCGGAATTGTAATGGTCGTTCAATTGGTCTTTGCTGTTGTGATTGGATTATATTTTTGGGGGATGCTAAAGTCCCAACAGGGAAATAAAGTCTCCGTTGAACGAGAATCACGGAAAGAACTTGAAAAATTACAAACTATGCGCAAGATTGCCTTAACCACCCCTTTGTCCGAACGGACTCGCCCAGTTCACTTCGATGAGATCATCGGGCAAAAAGAGGGCATCAAAGCCTTGCGAGCAGCTTTATGTGGTCCAAATCCGCAGCATGTCTTGCTTTATGGAAGTCCTGGCGTGGGGAAAACTGCTGCGGCACGATTAATCTTGGAGGAAGCCAAGAAAAATCCCAATTCGCCTTTTAAAGCAAATGCCCATTTCACGGAGATTGACGGAGCAACTGCGCGTTTTGATGAGCGTGGAATCGCGGATCCCTTAATTGGTTCAGTGCATGATCCGATTTACCAGGGAGCAGGCGCGATGGGATTAGCAGGGATTCCACAACCTAAACAAGGAGCAGTCACCAAAGCACACGGTGGAATTTTGTTTATTGATGAGATTGGGGAACTTCATCCCATTCAGATCAACAAATTACTCAAGGTCTTAGAGGACCGCAAAGTGATTCTCGAAAGTGCCTATTATAGCTCTGAAGATTTGAATATTCCTCAACATATTCATGATATTTTTCAAAACGGCCTACCTGCAGACTTTCGCCTTGTAGGAGCGACGACCCGCAGCCCGGAACAAATTCCGCCTGCCATCCGTTCAAGGTGTATGGAGGTTTACTTCCGGGGATTGCTTCCCGATGAAATTTCTGAAATTGCAAGGGTCGCGGCGGCAAAAATGGAAATGCCTATTACCCCAGCTGCAATTGATGTCATCAAACAGTTTGCCGCCAACGGTCGTGAAGCGGTCAATATGGTCCAACTGGCCGCCGGGGTCGCGTTAACAGATCACTTGCCACAGGTGGACGTGGAAATAGTCGAATGGGTTGTCACCACGGGTCAATACACACCACGACCCGATCGGAAAGTTCCGACCGAGGCTAATGTTGGAGTCGTTAATGGGTTGGCTGTTCACGGACCCAATATGGGCAGACTCTTAGAACTGGAAGTCACTGCGCTTCCGGTAGTAGCGGGCACAGGACAACTTCTAGTGACAGGAATAGTCGAGGAAGAAGAGCAAGGGGGTGAAGGAAAGAAATTTCGACGTAAGAGCATGGCAAGGAGTTCGGTGGAAAATGTTCTAACTGTTTTAAGGCGGCAAATGGGCATCGAACCGCGAAATTTCGATATCCATGTTAATTTCCCGGGGGGTGGGCCAGTAGATGGACCTTCAGCTGGGATAGCTATCGCTACAGCGACAATTTCTGCGATTCGACAGCAAAAGGTGGATAATTACTTAGCCATGACAGGAGAGCTTTCCATCCGTGGTCGAGTTAAACCAATTGGTGGAGTTTCAGCTAAGATTGAAGCAGCTCAGCAAGCTGGATGCAAGCGGGTACTGATCCCTAAAGAAAACTGGCAGGAACGTTTTGTGGACTTAAACGGTGAGATTGAGATTATTCCGGTTGAAGAGCTTACTCAAGTATTAGATCTAGCTATGGCTTCGGAAATTAAACTTGAGAAAATTGAGCTGCGTCCTCCGCTTGAAGAGGTCTTAAGCCGCTTGGACTTTGCAGTCAACAAAGTTGTTACCAACGCCGTTGCGAATTTGCCTGAACGGGGCAAAACATGTTAGAATAGTTAATGATAAGTTTGGCACACTAACTCTAGTGTGTCATTTTTATATCTTTACACTCTCAGAAGGATATTCTGGGCTGCATTTTGAGTAACTAGGTTACTGTTGTTATACTTTTACAGGGGGGATATCTATGATCAAAGAACGTGAATTGCCCTTACTCCCGTTACGTGGGATTCTTGTTTTTCCGTATATGGTTATTCACCTCGATGTCGGTAGGGAACGTTCTATGGCAGCCATTGAGCAAGCCATGCTCGAGGAGCGAATTATACTCTTAGTATCTCAGAAGGAAACCGAGATTGATTCGCCTAACCAGGATGATCTATATGATATTGGTACGATCGCTGAAATTAAGCAACTTTTAAAACTTCCGGGTGGCACAATGCGTGTCTTAGTGGAAGGAATATCACGGGGACGTATACTTGAATTTATAGAGAAAGACGAGTTTTTCAAGGTGCGTGTCGAGGAATTGGTTGAGGAAAAGAAAGCTATAACCCCAGAAATTGAAACGCTAATTCGAAGCATGACGCATCAGTTTGAGGAATACGCTAAACTCGGCAAACGCGTTCCCATAGAAACTCTAGGAACAGTCTTAGCAGTGGAGGAACCGGGGCAATTAGCGGATATTGTCGCGTCCCACCTGAGTCTAAAAGTCCCGGATAAACAAACGATTTTGGAAGCAATGTCGGTGGAATTACGCTTAGAACGTTTAACGGAACTGATAATGCGTGAGATTGAAATCCTGGAATTAGAACGACGCATTGGTCAGCGCGTGCGTAAGCAAATGGATAAAGCTCAAAAAGAATACTATTTACGTGAACAAATGAAGGCCATTCAGAAGGAACTAGGGGATAAAGACGAACGTCAAGTGGAGGCAGAAGAATACCGAGAAAAGTTTGCCAAGGCTAAGTGCCCTAAAGAAGTCGAGCAAAAGGGACTCAAAGAAATTGAACGTCTGGAAAAAATGCCTCCCTCCTCTGCAGAGGGTACTGTGGTGCGTACTTATTTAGATTGGCTGCTTGCACTTCCATGGGCTAAGGCATCTCGGGATAAGATCGAGTTAGATAAAGCTGAGCAAATTTTAAATGAAGATCACTACGGACTTGAGAAGATTAAGGAACGGATTCTGGAGTTCTTGGCAATTCGTAAGTTAACGCCTA
>DAIEHY010000086.1 GCA_027353165.1 Desulfosporosinus sp. | reverse complement strand
CAATAATGCCTAAATAGACAACGAGAATTACATAAAATATCGATAGATTCATCAAGCTGTCCTCCTTTATTTATTCTTTTTCCCAGTTGACTATTCCGTAAATAACGCAAAGGGCTGCACTGCCGATTACCAATAAGTATGCGGCTATAATTCCTGGATCAGTTAACCCTAACATAAAATTGCACCTCCTTTCAGTAAACAACTCAAAAAATCACGAAACAATACTGGAATATCCAATTCCTGAGCAATCAACTTCTTGAGCGGGTTAACAGTACTTCAATGACTTCTGGATTATGTTAGAAAGAGTCTCTTTTAGTTTCTAATGTACCAACAACTGATAACATTAGACTAAATACTAATCGCCAAAAGTTATTTCTGTAATTCCTGTTTCTTGAGCTTCTCATTCATTTGACAAGCAACACGGAACAAATCTACACCCGTTAATCCTATTGAATCTAAAGTTTTATGATAGATATGGATAAGTTTTTGTAAAAGGTCTGTTTTTGATTTATCCTCCCGCAAACGCTTCATTTCAGCGGTCACTTCTTCTATCAATTCCTGAGTTATAGAGACTCCTGACTCCGTAAGATCTTTTTTCATCTCCAGTAAACCATGTTCGATAATTTGGCCGCCAGAGTGTTTACCGTAAACAAACGAGGTCTTTTGCCCTACTAATTCAGATGGAATAGCTTCATAAATACGCCGATCAATGAGTACACCCGCAGTGTGAATGCCGCTTTCGTGCATAAAAACATGGGGTCCTATAATTGGACAATGAGCCTGAATCGGCATACAGGCGTATTTTTCGACCAGGCGGTACAAATCATGCAGTTTTTCATATTTAAAACCAGGAATCTCAATGCCATAAAGCAATTTTAAGGATACCACCACTTCGTGCAGAGGCGCATTTCCTGCCCGTTCGCCGTAGCCTGCTACCGTAGTGCAAAAAGCCTTCGCACCATACTTAATTGCTGTGATAGTATTGATAGAACCAAACCCAAAATCATTATGGAAGTGCACCAGCAAAGGTACCTCAGGTATTGCCTGGACTATCTCTTCTGTATATTTAGCAGTTGCCTCCGGAGTCAAAACCCCTACAGTATCTGGCCAGGAAGGTCTAGTGCCACCTGCGGCAAGCCCACGACGAAACAGTTCAATGCAATAATCAACATCTGCTCGTGAGCCATCTTCTCCACCGAACTCGATATGGGTTACTCCTTTGGACCTAGCGTAACGGATAGCTTCCTCCATCATCTTTAGATTAGCTTCTTTGTACCATTCGATTGGCCGTTCTTCATGTTCGTCGTCAGAAATACCTTCCCTGTGAAGAAGCGTTTTCCCTATTTTGTATTTATTGTGTAGATTGGACGCCGTCGTGAAAATAAAGAAAGTTACTTCTTCCGGGGAAATATTGATTTCGTTAAGAACCTCGAGGGTCGCATCGATATCCCCCTTATGCGAACGGCACATAACCACAATTTCAAGGTCGGAGCGTAATTCGCCACGGCGCTTGGCTTCCATAATTAAACGCAGAGCCTGTTGTTCAGTAGCGGATACTCCGGGAAATCCCACGTCGATGATATGAACCCCAATATCGCTTAAAGCCTTAGTTATTTCAAGCTTTTGTTCAGGGGTATAGGCAACACCGGGCATTTGCTCGCCGTCACGGAGGGTGGAGTCATAGATACGAAGTTCTCTAGGATCCGGAAATTTAATATCTTTTGTAAACTCCAACGGACTATGCAATAGTTGTTCAATAGGCTCACGCAACATATAAACCTACCCCCTCGCTAATATTTCGATAACAAAGTCACCGATTTGACTGGTAGAAAGTCCCGAATCTGCTCCCAAGGAGGGAACTTTGCCAGACATCAACAAATTCTGTAGGGCTTTGTCAATCTTGACAGAGGCTTCTTTTTCCCCAATATAGTCCAAAAGCATACCCATAGCAGCAATAGCAGCCATCGGATTAGCCACATTAAGACCGGCATATTTTGGTGCAGAACCATGGATAGGTTCAAACATGGAAACCTTTCCTGGATGGATATTACCTGAAGCAGCAATGCCGAGTCCGCCTTGGATCATCGCTCCAATATCCGTGATAATATCACCGAACAAATTACTGGTCACACCGACATCAAACCATTCGGGATTCTTAATCATCCACATACAGGCAGCATCAATATAGGCGTGTTCTCTTTCGATATCAGGGTACTCTTCACCGACTTCTTCAAAGGTTCGAGTCCAAAGATCCATGGCACGAATCGCATTTGCCTTATCGATTAAAGTTACTTTTTTCTTCTTATTGCGTTTTCTGGCTAGTTCGAAAGCATAACGGATGGCTCGTTCACAGCCTTTACGGGTGAACACCATTTCGGCAATGGCAACTTCATCTGGAGTGCCCTTTTTAAAAATTCCACCTAAGTTAGTATAGAGATCTTCGGTATTCTCACGTACAATAACCATATCAATATCCTCCGGCTTTTTGCCTTTTAGAGGACAAAATTGCTCTGCATACAGCTTTATCGGACGCAGATTGACATAAAGATCTAATCCGAAACGCATTCCCATGATGATGGGGCGCTCAATAAATCCTGGCTCTACTCGTGGATCCCCTAGGGCTCCGAGGTAAAGTGCATCCATGGTTTTGTATTCAGATAAAATTGATTCCGGCATGGTCTCACCGGTTTTAAGATAATGGTCTGTGCAATAAGGATAATGGGTTAATTCATAAGAAAATCCATATTGTCGAGCTACGACTTCCAAAACTCTAAGTCCTTCAGCGACAACCTCTGGGCCGACTCCGTCGCCACCAATAACTCCAAATCGATAGTTGCGTTTATCTTTGTTCATTTTCAGGTTCCCCCTAATTGTTCACCGGCATAGGCCACAAGCCCTCCGGCATCCATAATCTTTTGCATAAAAGCGGGAAAAGGGGCTGCTTGGAATGTTACTCCTGTAGTTACATTGGTTACTTTTCCAGTCCCGGGGTCTATCCTGATTTGTTGCCCTTTTTCAAAATCTTTAGCGACATCGAGGATTTCAAAAATAGGTAGTCCAATGTTTATACAATTCCTGTAGAAGATCCGAGCAAATGTTGGGGCTACCACGGCTGCCACTCCGGCCGCTTTTAAGGTCAGTGGCGCAACTTCTCGGGAAGAACAACAACCGAAATTATTATCTGCTACAATCACATCTCCGGGTTTAAAGGTTTTGACAAAATTTGGATCCAAGTCCTCTAACACATACTTGGCTAATTCTGCCGGATCCGATATATTACAATAACGGCCTGCTATGATTAGATCAGTATCAATATCCCGACCTAACTTCCAGACTCCTCCTTCAATCATCGTCGTTTCCCCTCCTTACATAACGATTATTATAATTGACCTGGGTCTGCCAATTTGCCCCTTAAGGCTGTCGCCGCCGCTACAGCTGGGCTAGCTAAGTATATCTCGCTTGTGACATGACCCATACGGCCGACAAAGTTTCGATTGGTTGTGGATACGCAACGCTCGCCATCAGCCAGAATTCCCATATGCCCTCCTACACAAGGTCCACATGTTGGGGTGGAAACGACACACTCTGCTTGAATAAAGGTCTCCAGTAATCCTTCCTTCATGGCATCTAAATAAACTTTTTGGGTACCTGGGATGATGATGCAGCGTACTCGAGGATGGATCTTCTTCCCTTTTAGAAGTCCGGCAGCAATGCGCAAGTCTTCAATCCGTCCATTGGTACAGGAGCCGATCACCACTTGGTTAATCGTCACTTCACCAACCTGAGAAATCGGTTTAGTGTTTGAAGGTAAATGTGGGAAAGCGACTTGGGGTTCAATGTCGTCCATATCATAAACGATGGTTTGGGCATACTCAGCATCTGGATCACTCGTATAAACCGTGTAGGGTTGGTTGGTGGCAGCTTTGACATACTCCTCAGTTTTAGCATCAACCGCAAAGACACCGTTTTTGGCGCCTGCTTCAATCACCATATTAGCCATGGTTAAACGTTCCGCTACAGAGAGTTCCTCTATGCCCTCTCCGCAGAACTCTATTGCACTATAGATAGCACCATCGACACCTAAGCGTCCAATCATATAGAGAATCATATCTTTACCGGAGACCCAGGGTTTTTTCTTTCCTTTAAATTCGACCCTTATGGTTGGCGGAACCTTCAGCCAGACTTCTCCTAAAGCCCAAGCCACAGCGATATCCGTTGATCCTACCCCGGTAGCGACCATACCCAACGCTCCATAGGTACAAGTATGGGAATCTCCACCAATGACCAATTGACCCGGACGAACCAAACCTTGTTCAGGGAGTAAAACGTGTTCTATCCCCATACGGCCTACTTCGTAATATAAGGTGTGATGTTCTAGAGCAAACTCTCGGACCTTTTTGGCAACTTTAGCGGATTGTATATCCTTATTGGGAGTAAAGTGATCTGGAATGATCACAATTTTATGAGGATCAAAGACGTTCTTGGCTCCTTTAATTTTGCTAAATTCTTCGATGGCCACGATAGCTGATAGTTCATTGGCCAGAACTAAGTCCACTTTAGCGTTGATGATCTGTCCGGGACGTACTTCGCTTAATCCAGCGTGAGCGGCTAGAATTTTTTCTGTCATAGTCATTGCCATTATGAGCTTCACCTCTTTTGATTTTACATTTCCTTGTTTTTGTATTGCTTTAGTGATTGAGTTCCCTTAGATCTACTACACGTTTAGCTTTACCTTCACTACGTTGCAGAGTCTTGGGAGCTACAACCTTAATTCGGGCATTGATGCCTAGGACATGGTGTAATTCAGCACCCAAGAGTTCTTGCATTTTTTCCAAAGCCTCATCGCCTTGCGAATGAAATTTTTCTGTACATTCCACTAAGACTTCTAGATCATCCATATAGCTGGCTCCGCGGTCCACAACGATAACATATTGGGGTTCGAGACCCTTAATAGTTAAGATCACACTTTCGATTTGAGAAGGGAACACGTTGACTCCTCTAATAATCAACATATCGTCAGTACGTCCGGTAATACGTTTCATACGAGCTGTAGTTCGCCCGCAAGAACAGATTCCAGTATCGATGAACGTTCGATCTCTGGTTCTATAGCGCAGGACTGGGAAGGCTTCTTTCGTCAGGGAGGTAAGGACCATTTCTCCTAAGCTCCCTAGTGGTAGAGACTCTCCTGTATCAGGATCGACCGTTTCTACCAAGAAATGATCTTCTGAAATGTGCAATCCATCATGATAGGGGCATTCAGAAGATACTCCGGGGCCCATCATTTCGGTAAGTCCATAGATATCGAAAGCTTCAAGGTTGAGTTTTGCTTCGATTTCGCGTTTCATTTCTAAAGTCCAGGGTTCGGCTCCAAAAAAGCCAACTTTGAGCTTAAGATCCCGCAGAGAGTCAACACCCATCTCTTTGGCTTGTTCAGCAAGTACTAAAGCATAAGAAGGAGTAGACATTAGGACTGTTGCCCCAAAATCCTGCCAGAGCATAACTTGACGTTTGCTGAGTCCCCCAGATACTGGAACGACGGCTGCTCCAATACGTTCAGCTCCATAGTGAAAACCAAGTCCGCCAGTAAAGAGGCCATAGCCATAAGCATTATGAACGATATCAGTCTGTGTTACTCCAGCTGCCGTATAAACGCGCGCCATCAGTTCAGACCAACTATTTATGTCGTTAACTGTATAGCCAACAACGATCGGTTTCCCGGTAGTACCACTGGAAGCATGCATGCGAATAATCCTGTCAAGAGGTTCAGCAAACATTTTAAAGGGGTAATTATCGCGAAGGTCGTTTTTGGTGGTAAAGGGTAATTTGCCCAAATCCTTAAGGCTGTTAATATCCTGGGGCTTGACTCCTAAAGCATCCATTTTCTCTTTATAGAGCGGTACTTTAGTGTAACAACGTTCAACTGTTTTCTGGAGTCTTTCAAGTTGTAACTGTTCCAATTTAGGCCGCGGCATTGTCTCATGTTCTTGGTCCCATATTAAGCATTGTTTAGCACCGAGCTCAGGTTTATTTACCCTCATTTCAGGAACCCTCCTACCTACTCTTAAGTACCTCAGTCTTCCGTAACTTAACGAGAATCGGCTTACTTCACGCCTTGCGCAGGCGCAAGCCTTAGTTTTATTCGGCTCTGTCTACGGCTGCTTGGGCCCTCGCCTGAGCCATTTCTACCCCTACTTTAAAAGCCTGAAGGTTGATATCAACGAGTTTTGGCGGAATACGTTTTCGAATAACTCTTTCCCAAGCTTCCTGAGACAGGTCCAAGTATGAAGAAAGAGCCCCCAGAATGATTAGACTTCCAACTTTAGAATTACCCTGTGCTTTAGCCAGAGCCGTCGCCGGTATTTCTTCGATTTGAAAGGCCTTACTTTGAAGAAATTCAATGATTCCCGTGGGATAGGGTTGATATTCGCCCATCTGGCCAGGCATTACTTCGATGTCATTAATCAGCATCAGACCACCTGGTTTGAGATAATGTCCATAACGTACAGCCTCGAGCCTTTCAAAGGCTACTAAGATATCTCCGGTTCCGGTGCGAACAGTGGGTGAATAAACAAGGTCACCAAAGCGCAAATGACTGACCACGCTCCCTCCTCGTTGGGCTACCCCATGAACTTCGGTTTGTTTAACCTGAGCTTTTTCTTCGGCGGCGACTAAAGCGAGTACTTCACTGGCCAGAAGTACACCTTGCCCTCCGACGCCACAGAGGAGTACGTTCGTTACGTTTGACATTTTTATTCCCCCTTTAAGTGAATGGCGTCAAATTTACAGGCTTGTGCACATAAGGAACAGCCTGTGCAGGATACATCATCAATGGTTGCCTGTTCTCCAGGCAATACTGCTGGGCACCCGATACGTTGGCAAGCGCCGCATTGTGTACATATACCCAGGTCTATGACAAAGGGTGTTTTGGGTCTGTGCTTTTCGCCACGAGAAAAGATGCAAGGTCTATTCGTGATTACAACTGAAGGTCCTTCATTGGCAAGAGCCTCATTAATTGCTTGGAGCATGGCTTTTTGATCAAAGGGATCCGCCACCTGTACATGTTTAACCCCCAGGGCTTTAACGAGGTTAACTAAGTCTAGTTTGGGAGCCTCTTTCCCTTGGAGCGTTTGTCCTGTCGCAGGGTGTTCTTGGTGACCCGTCATACCGGTTGTACTGTTATCCAGAATGACAACAGTTGTGTTGCCACCATTGTAAACAACATCAATTAAGGACGGGATGCCGCCATGAATGAAGGTCGCATCTCCAATGACGGCAGCAACTTTGTTGATTCCTCCAAGTTCAAAGCCAAAGGCGTTACCAACCGAGGTTCCCATGGCAAAGGAGGTATGCATTGCCCCTAAAGGTGGTAATGCTCCGAGTGTGTAACACCCAATATCTCCGGTGACTATGGCCCCGGATTTTTTGAGAGCTAGGTAGGCACCTCGGTGAGGACAACCTGCGCAAAGTTGTGGGGGGCGGCTGATAATATTAAATTCTTTAGAGAAGTCGTTAACTGGTTGTTCGTCGAATAAGCATTTGGCTAAGACATCAGGGCTGAATTCTCCTGTTCGGGGGAAGATATCCTTGCCACTGAGATTAGTGACTCCCCAAGCCCGAACTTGATCTTCAATGAAGGAGTCAAGTTCTTCGATAATATAAACTTTGTCGTATCGAGCACAGAAATCGAGGATCATTTGCTTTGGTAAGGGATAAGTTACAGCTAGTTTTAGCACACTAGCCTCTGGGAGTATCTCTTTCGTATAAGTATAAGAAGCTCCGCTGGTAATGACGCCAATCTTGCCCTTCCCCTTTTCGATACGGTTATACTCATAGGTTTCGACGTAAGCAGAGATGGCTGCTAGCTTAGCATCAAGTTTGGCTTTGAGGGCTTTGGCGAAGATCGGTACGACCCAGTTAGGTACGTCTTTGACAAAGCTTTTGCTCTCCACTACTTCATGACGTTCACCAAGGATGACCATTCCTTTACTATGAGAGACCCGCATCGAAGTTCTAAAAAGAACAGGGGTGGAGAATTTCTCACTAAGTTCATAGGCAAGTTTAAGGTAGTCTTTGGCTTCTTGGGGATCACTAGGTTCGATCATGGGGATTTGTGCTAGTCTGGCAAAGTAACGATTATCCTGCTCATTTTGGGAAGAATACATCCCAGGGTCATCAGCAGAGATGACCACAAAGCCACCGACAGTACCTGCGAAAGGAAACACCATAAAAGAATCAGCGGCTACATTAAGCCCAACGTATTTCATAGAACATAGAGCCCGTTTGCCGGACATGGCTACTCCCATGGCCTCATCAAAGGCTACTTTTTCGTTAGCTGCCCACTGTGCTTTAATTTCGCTGTATTGGGAGATGACTTCTAATATTTCAGTACTTGGTGTACCTGGATAACCTGAAGCGAAATAGACTCCTGCCTCATAAGCCCCTCGGGCGATGGCATTGTTGCCTGCCATGAGCATCCGTTGACCCGCTTCTTGCGTCATTTTTCGTTAACCTCCTCATTGGAACCCTAAATCATATATTACCAGAATATATAAAATATTCAATTAATTAAATCGACATAATTCTTTATAGTTTTACCTTTATAAATAAACTAACTTAGTTGGGATTCATGAGCTTAGACAAAAATTGATACGCACGTATATATTGTTATTTTGCTTTGGCAACCCCAGAAGCAAAAGCCTTCTTATTTAATTCCAGCAGCTTAGCTGGGATTTTTGCTACAAGGGCTTCTTGCCAGGCCTCCTCTGGGAAACCCATATACTTAGAGAGAACTCCCATTAACACAACATTCGTGGCTTTGGCATTACCCGCTTCGGTGGCTAATTTTAATCCATCCAACTGAATAAAACGTTCAATTCGCCCTTTAAGGTCGCCAAGGATACTCTCCGGGTAAGTCGCGGTTCCGATGAGT
>DAIEHY010000085.1 GCA_027353165.1 Desulfosporosinus sp. | reverse complement strand
TCTACGACAATTTTACGATCGAAAAGGGCAGCTACTTTTAAAGCATTCTCCAATTCAAGACGATCATGTGCTTTAGAAATTCCCACACTAGAACCTAGATTGGCTGGTTTTACAAAACAAGGGTAGCCTATTTTTTCTTCGATCATATTAAGGCTTTCTTCTAACTTGTTGATGAATTCTGAACGAAGTAAGGTTTGGTAACGAGCTAAGGGTAGGTTTTTTTCAAGAAAGACCGCTTTCATTCGATCTTTATCCATACCGAGTGAAGACCCTAAAACACCGGATCCTACATAAGGTATGTTAGCCATCTCGAGTAAACCTTGAAGAGTTCCATCTTCTCCGTAGGGTCCATGAAGTACCGGAAAGATTAAATCAACTTTACCTTGGTTTGGAAGCGCATTCCCATTTAAGGCGATAAAATGTGGGTTTGTAGGATCGACGACAAGCGTAACCTGGCAAGCTTGATCGATTGGAGGAAAGCCATCGTTAATCAATTTTTCTGGAGTTTCCCCCCAAAACCATTGCCCAAGCTTATTAATGCCGATGGTTTGGACATTATAACGAGTTCGATCAATAGCCTTGTAAATAGACTGGGCTGATTTCAAAGAAACCTCATGTTCTCCAGAGCGGCCGCCAAATAAAAGAGCCACATCTAGTTTGTGTTCATCCACTATGCCCCACCCTCTCACTTAATGTTAGAACAAAACCTTGTTTAGTTCCTAGATCTTAATTCCTTATACTAAAGATAATCTTCCTGCTCGAAGTATATGCATTAGAAAAGAAAAAAGCTCCCACCTAACGGGCAAGAGCACCTATCTGTCCAATTGGCCAGTAGCGAAAAAGAGTTCTTCCAGTAATATTTGCTATCGGTAAAAATCCCCATTCCCTGGAATCCGCACTGTTGTTGCGATTGTCACCCATGACAAAGACCGAATCTTCTGGGACGACGATGGGACCAAAATTATGGTTAGGTTTCTCTAATAGGTAGGGTTCATAGAGTGGTTGATCATTGACATAGGTTGTGCGATTTTTTATCTCAACTTTATCCCCCGGTAAACCTACGACCCGTTTAATAAAGTCCTCAGTTGCATGGGCACTCGGTGGTGGATGGAAAACGATAATATCTCCGTGATTAATATGGTCAAACTGTTTAAAGAAAAACTTATCCACAATCACCCGATCTTCTAGTTGGATAGTCGGAAGCATAGAACCAGTCGGAATCTTTCGTGCTTCGATAACATAAGTACGCAATACCCAAGAAAGTGCAAAGGCAATTAAAACAATTTCCAGGAGTTCTAGCAAAAATTTTGCGGTACTTTTTGGCGGCTCTGAAGTATCCATAGTTCACCTCTTTCTATTCATACATATTACCACATTTTTATTAAGATACATACTTAAGGAGTAGTTTTGTTCCCGCTAAAATTTAGCGTAGAAGTCCTTGCTGCCATAAGTTTAGAGCTGCTAAAATGTTTCCTATTTGTACATAAGTATGAGAAATTCCACCTTGTTGATAGACAATATATGGTTCGCGGAGTGGTCCATCTGCAGAAAACTCGCTGGTAGAACCTAAGATAAACGTACCACCTGCCATAATGATTTCATCGTTATACCCTGGCATTCCAGAAGGTATCGGTGTAACATGAGAATCGAGAGGAGAACCCTTTTGTATCCCCTGACAAAAGGCTAGCATTTTTTCTCTTGATCCCAGCTTGACGGCCTGGATCAGGTCGGTTCTAGGCATTTCCGGTTCGGGATGGACTTCGAATCCTAAAGCTCGCCAAAATGCCGCTGAAAACACAGCCCCCTTAATCGATTCGGAAACCGTCAAGGGGCTTAAAAATAAGCCTTGATAAAATAGCCTTTGCCATTCTAAGGTGGCCCCCATATGTTCTCCAATGCCTGGTGCTGTTAGTCGTTGGGCTGCGAGGCTTACAAGATCCGAGCGTCCAGCTACATACCCCCCGGTTGGAGCCAGACTGCCTCCCAGATTCTTAATGAGCGAACCAGCCAGCAAATCCACGCCAATATCTCCGGGTTCTTGGTCTTCAACGAGTTCACCATAACAGTTATCCACGAAGATTATGAGTTGGGGAAAGGCCGCTTTAACATACTCTACAAGTTCCTTTATCTGAGCTATCATTAACGAATTGCGCCATGCATACCCTCTTGAACGCTGAACCATGAGTAAGCGGGTTTTATCAGTGATCCTATCCCCTATCAAAGAAATTTGCAGTTTACCTTCAGAATCGAGTGGAATACCCTCATACGTTACCCCAAAATCCATGAGACTCCCCTGCCCTTTTCCCCTGAGCCCTATGACTTCTTCCAGCGTATCGTAAGGGGTTCCACTCACAGAAATGATATGATCTCCCGGGCGCAATACACCAAAGAGGGCTGCAGCAATGGCATGAGTTCCAGATACAAATTGACCACGGACAAGTGCTGCTTCCGTCCCTAAAATTCGAGCGACTACACGGTCCAGAACTTCACGCCCAGAATCACCGAGGCCATAACCTGTCGTTCCCTGCAAATGATAAGTTGATACGCGTTCGTCTTGAAAGGCCTTTAATACTTTCTCATGATTTTTGGATGTTATCTCTTGTAGAGCAGGAAGTTGACGCAAGAGCGCTTCTTCCGCTTCGGCCACAGCTTTGTTAATCAACTCAGGCCAATCGGGATTCGAATACAAACTATTTCCTCCTTATTATCCTCTATCCCCGGTCTCCCACAGCAAGAGGGGGTGATTTTGCGTAGCGAACCCGTTAGGCAGAGTCGCGTCTACCGTGCTTAGATTTCTCGGGGCCAGAACGGCACGGGTTTACATTCAGAACAGCCTAGAGGTTTGCCGTTCTCGCCGAGGAATCAAGCATGGTAGTGACGGCGCCGTGGGTGAGCGTAGCAACATCACACCCTCCCTTACCAAGGTAAACTCCGAAAGGTTTAGTTTAGTGTAGTGCTGAAGTGACATAATTCCAAACAGGCTTAAGCGAATCCCCACGCGTTAATGACAGTTTAATAGGGTACGGCAGGTATTGTGTTAAATGGTTTAGGGCATCTTCATCGCTGACTTTATCAATCTTATTAAGCAAGGTAATCATTGGCTTTTCAACACAACCCAGTTGTTTTAACACATCCTGTACCGTCTCAGCGTGTTGGATAGCTTGAGGATTACTGGCGTCTAAAACATGGATCAAAACGTCCGCTTGTTGAACTTCCTCTAACGTTGCAATAAAAGCATTAAGCAACTGGGTTGGCAGTTTACGTATAAACCCCACCGTATCGCTCAGGAGTATTTCTAAGGAAGAGTTAATTCTAATACTTCGAACGATGGGATCTAATGTGGCAAATAATTTATTCTCACCCACTGGCAAATCGGATCGACTACCCGCTTGTTCCATGGCATTTTTCATAAACGTCGTTTTTCCGGCATTTGTATACCCTACTAAGGCAATGATCGGAAGGCCACTTTTTGTTCTTTGACGACGTTGAACTTCGCGCTGCTGAAGAACAAGCTTTAATTCTCGTTCAAGTTGAGTGATTCGATCCCGCATTCTCCGTCGATCAAGCTCCAGTTTGGTTTCCCCGGGACCCCGTGTCCCAACTCCTCCACCTAGACGGGAGAGTGCTTGTCCCTGACCGGATAAATAGGGTAATAGATGTTTTAATTGGGCTAACTCAACTTGAAGTTTCCCTTCACGCGATTGGGCCCGTTCCGCAAAGATGTCTAGGATCAAGGCTGTACGGTCCAATACTTTAAGACCGGTTTCAGTCTCTAACGTTCGCAACTGGGTTGGAGATAATTCATCATCACAAATGATGACATTAGCCTCGGTTTCCTGCACACGATGAACAAGTTCTTCAAGTTTTCCACTGCCAAAATAGCTACGACTCTGACTATAACGCTTTAATTGGACAAGTTGACCAACTACCGCAACTCCGGTTGAACGGGTTAGTTCGCGTAGTTCAGCTAAATTATCCCGACTCTCTTGGTCGCTCTCTTCCAAGGCTATCAGGAAAGCACGTTCACCAGAAGATTGGGTCTGAGTTTTAGCTCCCCGCGAGAAACCTTTGGCAAGCGTTCTTAGAGAATCCTGATAGTCAAACGACTGCCAATCTTTAGGGCTGAGATTGACAAGATAGGGTTTATCCTCACCTGTCGGATAGGCAATCTGAATCCCGGTAAGTTGTCCATCACGTACACCAATAGAAGCCATACTTTCAAGCTCAAGGGAGGATAAGGCACTATGATCTAAAGGACTTAAGGAAAAGTTCCCACCGGGGTGCGTATGGATACAGCGTAAATGTTTGCCCACGGATCTCCCTTTAATCGGAGGTAGGGCAACTGTTGCATGACGACCTACAGCGGCGGCCAGTAAGGAACCGGGACGAGAAAGATAGATGGCAATTTCCCGATTCCAAAGCTGGGTAAGCCGAATAAGTTCTGCCAGAATTTCTGAATGAATCAGTTCAGTTCGTTCTGTCTTAATTTCAGTAAGGTTTTGAAGTTCTTGGATTTGGCTTGCCCGAATACCAGACAAGTCGCCAGAAATGTCTATACTCATTAAAACCCTCATACTCTCTATGCTTCCTGACTTGCATCAGTTAGCTTAGAGATCTTCCATGTTAATATCCTCAGGTAAGATTTGGATTAGCTCTTCTCGACTTGAGCTCGTTTTTTGGAAGAGCCGAACGGCTTGTTTGCGCACAGTTTTTTCCACGAGGTTCCGGACAAGCCGAGCATTTCCAGCATAACGATGGGTACTCAATAAGAGCTGTAGCTTAAAACGGAGAGCGTCTTCCGCCTCAGAGGTTAACTCATATTGACGAGTTTTCAGCATCAATTTACCGATGGCTAATAATTCATCAAGGGTATAATCCGGAAAATCAATATGTATAGGGAAGCGAGAACGAAGTCCAGGATTAGACTGCAAAAACCAATCCATTTCTTGACGATACCCTGCTAAGATTAACACTAGATTGTCTTTATTATCTTCCATAGCCTTAACTAACGCATCAATGGCTTCCTTGCCAAAATCCTTCTCTCCCCCTCGAGCTAAGGAATAGGCCTCATCAATAAAGAGGACACCCCCTAAGGCCTTCTTAAGTTGCTCTCTTGTCTTTTGGGCAGTATGCCCAATATATTCACCCACTAAATCTGCACGCTCACATTCAATGACATGTCCTTTTTGAAGAACTCCCATTTCTTTAAACAGTCGTCCGACCAAACGTGCCACTGTTGTTTTTCCTGTGCCAGGGTTCCCTCGAAAAATCATATGTAAAACAAGGGGTTCTGCAACGAGTTTTTCCTGTGTTCTCCGTTTTTGAATTTCTACGAAAGCTTGCAAATCTCGAATAAGACGTTTCACAATCACTAATCCGATGTAAGTCTCTAATTCAGCCAGTATTTCAGTGATTTTATCTTTATCTTTTTCATTTGGAGCAAGATTATTCTTTCGTACTCGACCAATCCCCAGCATCTCAGTGACTGGGGCAGCTTCGCTTTTAGGGGGCAAGGGAGTCTGAATGACCGGAGGTTGTCGATTGTCCGGTCTAAACGTAATATGGATTGTCATAAATACAGGCACACCTCCCATCCTTACTAATATACGCAGGTAAGGATAAAAGGTGTCCTAGGTAACGTGTTGTTATTATTTCCCTGTTAAGGTTTTGGAGTAACGAACTCGTGACGTATGATCTAAGAATTTCTTGCGAAGACGAACACTTTTAGGGGTGATCTCAACTAATTCATCATCATTAATAAATTCCAACGATTGCTCCAAGGAAAGTTCTCTTGGCTTATCAAGGCGCAAGGCTTCATCAGCGGAACTAGTCCGCATATTAGTGAGTTGTTTCTTCTTACAAACGTTAACTTCAATATCTTGTTCACGTTTATTTTCTCCAACAATCATACCCGCATAGACATGCAGGCCAGGGTCAACAAACAATTGTCCCCGCTCTTGTGCAGCATAAAGACCATAGGCATTGGTTTCCCCTTCTTCGAAGGCAATGAGTGCGCCACGATTTCGCCCCGGAATATCCCCTTTATAAGGTTCATACCCTAAGAACATATGGCTCATCATGCCCTCACCCCTTGTTTGGGACAAGAATTCTCCACGGAAACCGATCAGGCCTCGAGCTGGTATTTTGAATTCAACGCGCAGTTGTGTTTCAGAAAGGTTAGTCATATTCGCCATTTCGGCTTTGCGTTTTCCTAGGAGTTCCATGATGGCTCCCAGTGAGCTCTCATGAAGGTCACAGATCAAGAATTCGATCGGCTCGCATTTGACGCCATCGATTATTTTATAAATAACTTCGGGTTTTGAAACTTGTAGTTCATACCCTTCACGACGCATATTTTCGATCAAAATGGAAAGGTGAAGCTCTCCCCTACCTGAAACCTGAAAAGAATCAGCCGAGTCTGTTTCTTCAACTCTCAAGCTAACGTTCGTCTCGACTTCTTTCCAAAGACGTTCCCGAATTTTTCGAGAGGTTACATAATGCCCTTCACGTCCAGCAAAGGGACTATTGTTTACCATGAAATTCATGGACAAGGTAGGCTCATCCACTTCGATGGTCGGTAAAGCTTCCGGACTCAGTGCACAGGCAACGGTTTCCCCAATATTGGCACTGATTAATCCTGTGAGTGCCACGATTTCTCCTGCCGACGCTTCCGGGACGACTTCTCGCTTTAGTCCCTCAAAAATCATAACTTTTCCCACTTTAGTCCGTTCAAAACTCTCATCTCGTTTAATTAAGGTGACATTTTCGTTTTGATGAATTGTCCCACGGACAATACGGCCAACCACGATTTTGCCAACATAATCGTCGTAATCCAAGGTTGTAACAAGCATTTGAAAGGGAGCTTCGAGGTCGACGACGGGAGCAGGAATATGCTCTAAGATAACCGAAAAAAGAGGTACCAAAGTATCTTCCAGAGCATCAGGTGAGAGTCCTGCAATTCCTGAACGGGCAGAAGCATAAACAACTGGGAAGTCTAATTGATGGTCTTCGGCACCGAGTTCAATGAAGAGATCTAGAACTTCATCAACGACTTCAGCTGGGCGCGCATCTGGACGATCGATCTTGTTGATTACGACGATAGGAACAAGCTTAAGTTCTAAGGCCTTACGTAAGACGAAACGAGTTTGAGGCATTGGACCTTCAAAAGAATCAACAATCAGAAGAACTCCATTGACCATTTGTAAGACACGTTCAACTTCTCCACCGAAGTCAGCATGTCCAGGAGTATCAATAATATTGATCTTGGTCCCCTGCCAATGCACAGCAGTGTTTTTGGATAAAATAGTAATTCCACGTTCACGTTCTAAATCATTGGAATCCATGACGCGTTCTACAACTTGTTGGTTAGCCCTGAAGGTTCCACTCTGTTTAAGCATAACGTCAACAAGGGTTGTTTTCCCATGATCAACGTGAGCGATAATGGCAATGTTTCTTAAATTTCGAGTTTCCATAGTTGGATTGTAGTTCCTTTCTTTCCCTAAGATAAAAGCATATAAACTTAGGATATCACAGTCAAGTACTGAATTCAAGCATAAAGAACTAAGTTCGGTATAATACCGAACTTAGTTCTTTATGCATCAGGAGCTTGGCGTACTATTTATACTCCTTAAGTAGTTGCATCTCCCGCACTAGCGGCTGCGAAGTTAATCGGTCTAATCGGCATTACAGTCGATATGGCATGCTTATAGACCATTTGTTGTCGACCTTCAAATTCAATGACCACTGTAAAGTTGTCAAATCCTTTGATAAGTCCCTTAAGCTGAAACCCGTTAACCAAGTAAATGGTCACCGGAAGGTTTTCCCTGCGCACCTGGTTTAAAAAAGTATCTTGTAAATTGATGGGCGATTTGTTCATAAATTTTCCTCCATCACCTTATATTTCTACGCTATCTATATTACATTAGTTTGGCAGGCTCTGCAAGTTTGTACAACAATCTTGAGAACCTCGTTGAGTTGATTGCTAATATCGTACCAGCTAATGCGAGGATCACGTCGGAACCACGTAAATTGGCGTTTGGCAAAATGGCGTGTATCACGCTGGAGTAACCTTAACATTTCCGGTTGGGTGACCTTCCCTTTTAAGAACCATATCGCATGACGATAACCAATGCTTTGTAAAGGTTTTAGGGTCTCTGCATATCCGCTTTCTAACAGATTTAAGGTCTCTTCAATCAAACCTTGGGATAACATCGTAACACAGCGTTGATTAATTCGCTCATAGATTACGTCTCGTGGTGCGGTAAGCCCAATATAGACTATAGATGGATCAAGTGGCTGGTATTCATCATCACGAAATTGACGTTGGCTGGAGAGGGTTTTTCCAGTTAGTTCAACTACTTCAAGGGCGCGTATAATGCGAAAAACATTGTTGGGGTGTAAACTCTCCGCAGTGATTGGGTCTTTTTTCTCTAGCTCCCTATGTAATGCTTGGTTGCCGTGTAAAGTGGCAAACTCTTTCCATTGACCCCTAATTTTTTCTGAGCCCTGTTGTGAAAAATCATAAGGATCTAATAAAGAGCGAATATACAATCCTGTACCACCGACGACAATCGGGACATGTCCTCGTCCTCTAATCTCAGCGATCAACGAGGTGGCCTGGGATTTGAACTGGGCAACCGTGAAAGGCTCCATGGGATCCAAACAATCAATCAGGTGATGAGGCACTAGTTGAAGCTCTTCAGCGGTTGGTTTTGCAGAACCAATATCTAGTTTCTGATAGACTTGTACGGAATCCCCTGAGATTATTTCTCCGTCGATCGTTTGGGCAAGCTTTATACCCAGTGCGGTCTTGCCGACGCCAGTCGGGCCGATAATTACTACAAGTGGATACACCTAACCATCTCCATTAAACTAGAATGACGCCGTAATCGACGGGACTGTACTGACCTCCGACTAATATCTTAAAGCCAAGTCGCTGAAACTCTGA
>DAIEHY010000084.1 GCA_027353165.1 Desulfosporosinus sp. | reverse complement strand
TTGATTAAAGGAATTAATACTTCCCGAGCTTTAACTATCCCAGGGGTTGTTGCCGTACTCAGCCATAACGATGTCCAAGGGAACAATCGGATCGGCGTACCTGAGATGGATCAGCCTGTACTGGCTGATACTAAAGTACGTTATCTAGGGGATCCTGTGGTGTTAGTCGTTGCGGACGATAAAGAAAGCCTGGCGCTTGCACTAGAAGAAATTAACATTGAATACGAGGTACTTCCTGCAGTTTTTGATCCGGAACAAGCACTTGTAGCGGAGGCTCCGGTACTTCACGAGGAGCGCCCCGACAAAAACCTGCTTCTGCAAGGGAGCATCAAAGAAGGAGATGTGGGCCTCGCTTTTGAGGACTGTGAGTTCACAGTAGAAGCAGATTTCTTCCTGCCTTGGCAAGAGCATGCCTACTTGGAAACCGAAGCTGGAATGGCTTGCCTGCGAGATGATGGTGTCCTGGAAATCGTGGCATCTACCCAGACTCCGTTTAGGGATCGCAATGAGTTAAGCCATGCACTCGGATTGCCCCCAGATAAAATCAGGGTGATTGCACCCTATCTGGGTGGCGGTTTTGGCGGCAAAGATGGGATTACTGTGCAAGGATTATTAGGCTTGGCGGCGTTGCACTCAGAGGGTCGGCCAGTGAAAATGTGGACGAGCAGAGAGGAAAGTTTTCTCAGTTCGCTCAAGAGACACTCCGGGCATATTCACTATCGCCTGGGCTGCCAGCAGGATGGAACCCTTCAGGCCATGAGCTGTCGGATTGTTCTGGACACCGGCGCCTATGCTTCACTCGGTGGGCCAGTCTTAGCGCTCGCGATGGAGCATGCCGCTGGGGTATACAGAATTCCCCATACCTTAGTCGAGGGTTTGTGTGTCTATACGAATAATCCTGTGGCTGGAGGATTCCGTGGTTTTGGGGTACCTCAAGTACTGGCTGGATTAGAGCAAATGATTGATTTGCTGGCGGATAAAATAGGAATGAACCCTCTGGAGTTTCGCCTCAGGAATGCCGTCAATCGAGGGGATAAGACGGGGTGTGGGGTATGGATGACCAACTCAACGGGTATCCTTCAATGTCTCGAAAAAGTACAAGCCCACTCATTCTGGCAGGCTCGGGATGTCTGGGTACGAGAGGCGCCAGCCTATAAACGGCGAGGGGTTGGGATCGCAGCAGGATTACAGGGATCTGGTTATGGTCCCATGGTTGCCGATATTGCCAATGCCAAGCTAGAACTGACTGTGGAGGGCAGGATTAGAATTTATTCAGGGGTATCTGATATGGGTCAGGGCAACAATCCGACCAATATTCAGATGGCTGCTGAACTTTTAAATCAGGCACCCCACGTTTTTGATTTGATTCAGCCGGATACATTTCTAGCCTTACCATCCGGCTCCTCGGCGGGGAGTAGAACAACCTATTCTTATGGCAACGCCTTGAAAGGGGCCTGCGATATGTTCCGGGAGCGGATCTTGATACGGGGCTGTAACTTAGGCCTAGGCATCGACGTTACTGATCTGCTCCTGACAACGGGCAAGCTGATTCACCTTCCTAGCGGTCGGGAGATCCCACTCTCCGTGATCGCTGCTGGAATGAGTGAGGCGGAGAGGACGTTTGTCTATACATACAAGGCACCGGTTAGCAGGTATCCTGTCCAGGTTGATCCAGTGATTCGCTCAGCGGGTTTCCCCCATCATGTCTTTGCCTTTGCCTGTCATCTGGCTCGGATCGAAGTGGATGAATTAACCGGAGAGGTCTCGGTTTGCGATTATCTGGCCTGTACGGATGGAGGTCGGGTCTTGAACCCACAACTTTATGAGCAGCAGATCCAGGGGGGAGCGGTTCAAGGAATGGGTTATGCGCTCTGGGAAGATTTTAAGCTTTCTAAGGGCGAGGTTTTAACCCGCAATTTAGCAACTTATATCTTGCCGACAACCCTAGACGTTCCCGACATGGTATGTGAGGCCATTGAAACTCATGAAGAGACCGGGCCTTTTGGCATGAAGGGTATCGGTGAGATGGGGATTAATCTGCCGCTGCCGACCATCGCTAATGCTGTGGCCAGGGCAGTGGGGCAAAGGATCTTTCACAGTCCGCTGACCAATGAGCGGGTTCTAAGCGCATTATCCAAGGAGGAGAGACCATGAAGATAAGATTTACCCTCAATAAGCAAGCGATAGAAATAGAGAGTCAACCGGATTGTCGTGTCGTCGATCTGCTGCGCGAACAATTGGTGCTTACCGGCACTAAAGAAGCCTGTGGCTCAGGTGAATGTGGTGCCTGTACGATCCTCGTCGATGGGGTGAGCAAGCTTTCTTGTCTGATGTTGGCAGCACAGTTAGAAGGGCGAGAGATTAAAACCATTGAGGGAATGTCTGTGTCTGAAGAACTCCATCCTCTGCAAAAAGCCTTTTGCGACCAGGGAGCTGTGCAATGTGGTTTTTGCAGCCCAGGTATGGTGATGGCTAGTGCTGATCTCTTGCAGCGTAATCCATTAGCCACTCGCCAGGAAATTCGCCAAGCCTTAAGCGGCAATCTTTGTCGCTGTACTGGTTACCAGAAGATTGTGGATGCGGTGGACTCCATGGTACAAGAAACGAGGAACAAATCATGAAGCGTGTTGTGTCTCCCCACACTTTAGAGGAGCTTTGGCAGGTATTAGAAGAGTTGCCTAAAGCCAGCTTAATGGCTGGTGGTACTGATCTTTTGGTTCATCTGCGCGATAAGGGACGTAAAGTTGATCTCATTTTGTTGGAAAGAATCGCGGAAATGCAACACCTTGAACAGCAGGATGGAGAGCTTGTGATCGGCGCGATGGTAACCCACCAACAGCTGCTCGATAGTCCAATCATCAAAAAGCATTTGCCAGTCTTAGCCCAAGCAGTCTCTGGTTTAGGATCTCCTCCAATTCGTCATATGGCAACGATCGGTGGGAATATTTGCTCCGCATCGCCCGCTGGAGATTCTTTGCCTCCTCTCTATCTGCTAGAGGCTAAACTGGTTCTTAAAAGCAAGTTAACAAGCCGTACTGTTCCGATTCAGGAATTTATCCTAGGACCATCACAGACTGTGCTAGCTAAAGGCGAAATTTTAGCTGAGATTCGCGTTCCAGTTCCTGCTCCTATTTCGACAACAGAGGGGATTAGCACTTACTGTAAAGTTGGGCAGCGCAAAGCCCTGGCGATATCCATTGTCAGCATGGCGGCCTGTCTAGAAATGGAGAGTGATGGGACAGTAAGGGTTGCTAAGTTTGCCTGGGGGAGCGTCGGTTCCAAAGTCATGGTTTTTCCAGAACTCGATAAATACTTGTTCGGCAAAAAGCTTACCGATGACAGTTTGAGGGAGCTGGGAATGATGTTTGCCCGTCAGGTAACTCCGATCACCGATCTCAGAGCTTCGGCAGAGCATCGTCGAGCCTTGGTATCGAATTTGCCCTTAAAACTTTTGGCTGAATTTAAGGGCTAAAGGTACTAAGAATCCTTTAAGGGAGTGCTAGGCTTATGAAAATAGAGAACTATTTTACCAAGCGACCGGATATGGGAAGCGGCTCGGTAACTAAGGTTCTGCTGGTCTTGGCCGTGCCGGCAATGATGTCGATGTTTTTTCAAAACTTGTATGCACTAGTCGATACCATGTTTATCTCCTGGCTGGGTGCTGATCCATTGGCAGCGCAGGCTTTGGTTGTTCCGCTTTTTTATCTGGCTCTGTCGTTAGGCAAAGGCATACAGATCGGAACTGCTGCCCTGATAAGCCAGGCCCGAGGGCAGGGTAAAGAAGGTAAGGTTCCCTTTTTGGCTAGGGCAGCCTTACCGTTACTTCTGCTCTGCATGTTACCCCTTACGTTACTTTTGATTCCCGAACTCTGTGCAGGGTTTTTTGGCTTATTGGGAGCTGGTGGGTCAGTGTTGGATCAAATTTATCCCTATACGTTCTGGATGATTATGAGTTTTCCTGTCATGGCCTATGTGATGATTGGGGAATGCATCTTTATGAGCCATGGTGATACTTTCACCCCGATGAAGGCCATGGTGCTTGGAAATGCGTTAAACATGCTCTTAGCTCCCTTGCTAATGTTCACGCTTGGATGGGGCATTGCGGGAGCAGCTATAGCTACCTTGCTTGGACAAATAATCGCAGCCTTTTATATTCGCAGTCGTCTTCTCCAAGCCGGTTTGATAACTCCTTCAATCATTTGGGAAGCGGCTATGTTTAGGCGTTGGCTGGAAATTGGTAAACTTGGCTTTGTTGTTGCCCTGACCTTCTTGATTAGTCCTCTAGGCTTAGCTATGGTCAATGGTGTTCTTGCCAATTTTGGAGCGGCAGCGATCGGTGCTTGGAACATTATGTCACGGTTAGAAATGATGTTTATGCTTCCCCTCAATGGAATGGCAGGGGCCTTGATTCCTTTTATTGCCTTCAATTATGGACAGGGGAATTGGAATCGAATTCAACAGGCGATTCGGGTATTCTTATTAGCTGCGGTTAGTTTTCTTCTACCTGTGATCGCAATAGTTGTATTGAGTGCCAAGTGGCTGGTTTTGCCCTTTGGGTCAGAGGTTGAGGTGGCTGAATTATCCATCCGTGCAATTCGGATTGCTGCCCTCGGGGATATTTTAGCGCCCCTTGAACTAGTCCTCTATGGAACTGCCCAGGGACTAAAAAGGCCCCTCTATCCACTGATTGCTATGGGTGCCCGTATCCTTATTTTCAGGTATCCGCTGGCAGTGTTTTTCGCATCTAATTGGGGAGTTTATGGAGTTTACTGGAGTCAGCCGGTTGCGATGATTTTATCGGCGATCTTGTCTTCAATTTTATTGTGGCGATTGCTGAATGACATTATGGGAACATTAAACAAGGGAAACTCGATTGTCCTTTAATTGGGAAGAACAAAAGTTGCTGGTTGTATTGTGCTAAGTATTAATCGGCTGACCTGTCGAAATAATGATTTTCGTGATAAGATAATGGGAGGAAAAGAAGTAACTGTTGGCTGAACCCTAGTCTAGGGCTTCAGCCAACAGTTACTTCTTGTGAACATTAGAATCAGGTTTATTTTCCTAGGCAAACTGTAACATGAAAGGATATACACATGCCTCTTTGGAAACGCAACTTATATATACTATGGTCTGGATGTTTCATTACCATGATCGGCTCGAGCTTGGTAATCCCATTTTTGCCCTTATATATCGAGCAACTCGGCGTAAAGGAAGTCGCGAGAATCGCCCAATGGTCGGGCTTAGTCTATAGTGCTACGTTTATGTTGTCGGCCTTCGCGTCCCCTATTTGGGGGAGACTGGCCGATAAACACGGGCGAAAACTGATGCTGTTACGCGCTAGCTTGGGTATGGCAGTTATCATGACACTCATAGGACTTGTCCAGAACGTTTATCAGCTGTTTTTTCTTCGACTTTTGATGGGTGTAGTTAATGGCTATATCCCTGCAGCCATCACCCTAGTCGCTACCCAGGCACCCAGAGAACACTCTGGATGGGCCTTGGGAACCTTATCAACCGGATCGGTCGCTGGTACATTAATCGGTCCGTTGATTGGAGGCACGTTATCGGAAATCATTGGACTCCACCATGTCTTCTTTGTCACCGGGGGATTTATGCTACTTTCCTTTCTCGTATCCTTATTGTTTGTACGAGAAGAATTTGTTAAACCGACCAGAACCGATTTAACAAAGCAGGAAGTCTTCAAGATGATTAAACATCCTAAGGTGCTGGTAGCTATGTTTCTTACCACGTTTATGATTCAATTTGCCAATATGTCAATTGAACCAATCGTTACTATCTATGTTAAACAATTAGCTCAAAACATGGGCCATGTAGCAATTGTCTCCGGTGCCGTCGTTTCGGTTGCTGGGTTGTCTAATATTCTCGCTGCTCCTCGGCTTGGGAGGTTATCGGATCAGTACGGGGCCCGTAAGATCCTCATGGTTTGTCTATTCCTTGCTGCAATGGTATTTATTCCCCAAGCCTTCGTCCACAACTTGTGGCAACTGATGGGCTTGCGCTTTCTTTTGGGCCTTACAATGGCTGGTATGCTGCCCTCGGTTAACTCCCTCATTAAGCGGAGTGTTCCTCAGTCGGTTACCGGCAGGGTATTCGGTTACAATCAATCAGCTCAGTTTTTAGGTAATATCGCCGGGCCGAATCTCGGTGGGCAAATGGCTGCTTATTTTGGAATTCAGTATGTCTTTATCTCCACATCAGCCTTACTTTTCTTGAACGCCGGATGGGTATATATCACTGGAAAAAAACTCTCGAGCATCACTGAGCAAAAAGAGATACTGCGTTGACTTAATTAGTTCCCCCAAGGGGCAGGCAGCATTTTCTCAGAAGGCGCAGTATACAGTGCCAATTTATGACGATTTAGGATTGTGTTTATTTTCCATGGGAGTCTTAGGGGCTCATCCGGAAATTCTTTGTCAATTGGTCAATTCCCAATTGGGCACGGACTATGTGCTTGAACAACTGCAAGCAATTGCTAGGAACACAATCGAGTGGGAGCGAGCTTTTAACCAAGCGGCAGGTTTTACCAATGTTAATGATCGTTTGCCAGAACACTTTACAGAGATACCCAACCCTGCAGCTGAAAATGCTGTGTTTGACGTGACAGGGGAAGAGCTCGATAATGTTCATAGAAACTACACGACTTAAGTGCTGTTAATCAAATAAATTACCAGAAAGACTCCGATTGCAAGGACGGACAGGGTGAGCAAAATGTTAAGTTTCGAAGCCGGTTGGTAGGAATCCTCGTATATTTGTTTTTCAACCTTCTTATACCTGATATAAGCCAGTACGCTCATTAAGGTACCGAGACCCACAAGATAAATTCCGGCGATGGCTGAATATCCATGTGAATTAGGTAAGGTAATTTTTATATTTGATTGTTCCAAAACGAAGGACATTTGTTTTATGAACAAAGTAAATCTCTCTACAACAAAACCAAATGCCATGATCCCTATACTTGTTCTTATCCAGGCCAGAAATGTCCGTTCGTTGGCCATGTGAACACGGCGGTTACGAAGTCCTCCAGATTGTTTATCTTCGATTGTTTCTGGCATTCAAGAATCCTCCATTATAAGGTTTTACCCAAATTTTAAGCACCTCAGCTTATATGTGGGGTTAAGCTGGCATGATTTACGAAATTGTGTTCGAACACTGTTTAAGGGTATGTCTTCCTTTGTCAATTTGTTTACGAATATTTAGACAAATATCAATGAAAGTACTCTTATCGAGTTCTGCAGATTTATCAGGTAATGAATAAGTTGGTAACGACTTGTCATTTTTAATATCAAAAATAAAGATTTTTTTCTGATCTGAGAGATATCGAAACTCTATTTTATTATTCACAAAAACTAATGAAACCGGCATAGTTCTACCTTCTTTCGTTATTTTAAGTCATTATATATCTTTTGTTGGACATTTGAAATGTCATCAAGAATCCAGATTTATTTAGGATAAAAATATTACATACAGTGATTAAAGTATTATCTCTTGCCCCTTTTGGGAAAGTTTCAAGATTTTACTTGGGCCTTCCTTCATTTTGTCTCCAAATGTGTCGGTTATTCCAGCGCTATCGGCAAAGTGCATCGGAATTAAAATCCGGGGAGTAAGCTCTTGAATGAAGTACTCAGCTCCTGCACTGTAGTTTTGTTCGAGTCTGGGGTCGACTGGGAAAAAGGCAATATCAATAGTTTCCCCTTTGATTTTTTGAATTTCTTCTTTAAAATCTTTTTCGGCTTTCGCCATTTCTTCGGGTGTGTCAATCCAGTACCACCAGTTTAAATCCCCCGCATGAAAGAGTCGGATTCCTTCATCTTGGACAAGAAAGGATACGCCTAAGTCGGTTGAACTGTAGGCCTTTATTTTCAAGTTACCTATTTCAAGCTTCTCGTAGGGAGCTAGGAAATGAAGGTTTTTAATAGTTCGTGGAACATTAATATCATGGCTTAAAATATATTGAATATCGGGTCTGTCTTTTTGCCATTCTAGGATCACTGGATTAAAATGGTCAGGATGACTATGAGAAGAAAAGATAACGATATTTTTAAGACTTTTTTTAATTAAACTTTCAGCCTCGCCTTGATAATAATCAAAGATAAGCAGATTTTCATCCGTTTCTACTAAAAAGCCGCTGTGATATAGATATCTAATTTTAATGTTTGGATTCCCCATTGTTATCACCTCGTAATGATTATACAATAAATATGGATACTTACGAGTGAACTAACAAGTTTTAGAACAGGCTTTTCTGACAGAAAATAATCGTTAGCGAACGATGTGAGGAAGGATTAAAAAAAAATTATGAAATTTCGATTTGACCATAACAACATCAATGTTATTGACTTGGAAAAGAGCCTGAAATTCTACAAGGAAGCTTTAGGGTTAATCGAGGTTAAAAGACATGTCCCGGCGGGTGGCGAATTTATCCTTGTTTATCTCGGCGACGGTAGTACTCAACATAGCTTGGAGTTGACTTGGTTGAGGGATAGAACTGAAACCTATAACTTAGGCGAGAATGAATTCCATGTTGCTTTTAAGGTCGACGATTTTGAAGCAGCTTATCAACATCACAAGAGAATGGGTTGTATCTGTTACGAAAACAAGGAAATGGGCATCTATTTCATTAATGATCCAGATAATTACTGGGTAGAAATTATCCCTTGATCCGCACGGAGAAAAAGCAGCCTCTTCCAAACTGGAAGGGCTGCTTTTTATGAAACGTAGATAAAATGATGCTCTTACCGTCGAGCTTCGTCTTTTTTTTCCGCTATGAAAGCATTAATACTTGATTTGCGGCGATCATTTTTAGCTTCAATAGCTTGCTTCTCATCATCTGGAATCTCATCTGCATGGTCATCCAAGTAATCCTCTGCTTCCCGCAAATTAGCTAAAGTGTGGTCGATATGATTTTGCAGGTGCACTTCATTATCCGCCCGATTATCCGGTTTAGCCAAGTATAATCCCTCCTTTACAATCATGACTCTCATTTATGATAATCTAATTCGCGAGATT
>DAIEHY010000083.1 GCA_027353165.1 Desulfosporosinus sp. | reverse complement strand
TTAGGCTAATTACGTTCTGAGATATTCCTGTCATTTCTGAAAGTTCCTTTTGGGTTACTTTCTGCTTCTTCCTTATCTGCTTTATTCTATTCATAATCCGAAACCACCACCAAGGGAATCCTTCCACATCTTTCCTTAAAATTCCTGCTGTGGTTTTGGTGATGGTTTTGAGGCGAGAATATTACTGTTAGTTAATAAAATCTTCACAACTTGTTCGACCTCGTTTACGCGATTTCGACATGCGTTGTAGCGTACAATTATAATATTCTAATAATTAAGGGCCTTTGGACCTATGGGTAGCGCGAAAGGAGTTCGTCATAGGTATGTAAAGGTAGATTATATTTATAAACGACAAAATCCCCCTTGAATATAGATAGAACATATGTTCTAATGTTATAGAATAAATGTTCCAAAGAACTAAATTAGGAGATGACGCAATGGGTGGATCAAAAGTCTCAATAAATCTACTCGGTAAACTTACTGATAACTTAATTAAGGAAAAAGTTTTTAACGGAACTAGTCAAGATGATCAAGAATTAATTTCTTTGGGTAATGACATCCAAGATTTACTAGGTTCGGAAAAAGGTAATCTTTTTATTCGATATGAAGAATTGTCTACGATAGCTGAAAATTCCGCTCTACGCGATGCCTATAAACAAGGTTTTAATGATGGTATTTCATTACTCAAGGAAATATTACTTAACAATTAAAGCGTTATGGACACTTGTCAGACCCTAAATGTAATACACTTATAGGACACAAAATGAAGCTTAATCACCATTAACAGGGCTTGTCCAATTTTCAAAGCGTTAAGTTACGCTGTACTACTTGTACAAGTTATTTTGTTCAAGCAAAGGAAGGGATTTATCCCTTCCTTTTTTCGATGATTAAGTCTCCTGAAGGCAATGTAAATGTTAATTTGTTATTTTTGTGACAAGCATAACGCATATTCATGAAGTCTCCCCCATAAGGTAAGACGGAATAGAGTAGGGGGGGAGAATGGTATGAAACCAATCTTCGTAGTAAGTTTATCACGACGCCGGGTGGTTATTGGTATCGCACTAATGCTTATCTTGACCTTAGCCATAGGTTGGAGGGAATATGGTACGAGTGATCAACAGATATGGAGCTGGGCATTAGGAGAGCGGGTTGTTTTGATTGACGCTGGTCATGGAGGTGTGGATCCGGGTGCGGTGGGCATAAGCAAAGTACTAGAAAAAGATATAACTCTAGCAGTTTCGAAACGTTTACAAGCCTTAGTTCAGCAAAGTGGGGCTAAAACTATTATGGTTCGCAGTGATGATCGCGACTTAGGAACCTCGCAAGGACTCTTAAAACGGAAAAGAGAGGACTTAGCACAACGTATCCAGCTGGCTATGGATTCCCAAGCTGAAGTCTATATTAGCATTCACGCCAATAGTTTTCCTGATCCAAAACTTACCGGGGCACAGACCTTTTATCATTCAGACTCTCCGGAAGGGAAGCTGCTAGCCCAAGCAATTCAAGAAGAATTGAATAATATGACAAAAGGGAAGCGAGTGATCAAAGGAAATCAGGATATCTATGTTTTAAAAAAGGCTAACCAGGCAGCCGTCACGGTTGAACTCGGCTTTCTTTCCAATCTTAATGAAGAACAGTTATTGACGACACCTGAGTACCAGCAACAGCTGGCAGTTGCTATTTATAAGGGTTTAACTAATTATTTCAGCAAACAATCTGAAGGAACTAAAACTCCGTTATTAAATTCCCAAAAAGATAAATAAGATATTTTGCGGGAAAATGTTATATTTTGCAGGAAATTCTATTTTATATCGCGAATAATGTCCGGTGGATATACGTTCGATTTTAGAGTTAGGGCTTGAATGTTTTATAAAAAGAACGGAGGGAGCACTTGGACATTATTCCTTTAGGATTATTACTTTTAGGGGTTATATCCTTGCTGATAGGATGGCGTTGGCAAAATCCTCGTAATGAGGAAAATCGGATAGCCCTAAAAGGCTTAGCCTATTTAAGAAATGAAATTTTTAGAGTTCAAGAACAGGTTCATAATCTAGAAAATGAAATTCAAAAAACAAAACAAACCAATAAAGAAGAAACCACTATAGAAGAGACCCAAAAAGTACTTGATCACAAGGACTTAGACATTAAAGAAAATGGCCAAAAGGAAGCAGTTCCTAACAAAATGGCATATCAGGGAGAAACTAAAATACTAGAGAGCGGGCAAATTATTTCGCAAGAGCTAGTGCACGAGAGAATAGAGCCAAAAGAAATTGAACACGTACAAAGTGCAAAACTCTATTCTATAACTCCTCAGGAGCAAAAAGAGACTAGAGATATAGTTAGAGTTAAAGTCTTTAGCGAAAGGCTAAAAACAATGTCACAAGCCGCAAATAGTGCTCCTCGCACGGAACGTATCTCCAGTAAATTTACAGAGATATTGGAACTTGCTGCTCAAGGCCAACCTATACCAGAAATCGCCCAGCAATTAATTATAAGCCAAGACGCAGTAAGAATGGTTTTGAGTATGCAATCAAAGGGAGGAACACGATGAAAGTAACACGTTCCTTTTGGTTCGGCTTGGGATCTGGACTTATTTTAAGTGCCATGTTAATGATGGTTCTCTCTCCACTGCATGGACAAGCTGTAGTGTCCGGGGCTTCTCCTCAGGCTGATACTGGCGTACAGCAAGAACCTCTTAACCCTACTGTTCCTGTAAAGCCTTCAGAAACAACACAACCCCTTCAGGAGGTTAAGCCGCCCGTCAATCAAAGCACGACTTCGATAGAGCGTCAATTTGTCATTCCTAAAGGAGCAAGTGCAGAACGGATCGCGGATCTGTTGTTGGCTCAAGGTTTTATAACAGATAAAGAAACCTTCTTAGTGGGGGCTCATCATCTGGGAGTTGAAAGCCGATTCAGTGCAGGGACGTTCAATCTATCGGCGGGTCTTTCCCCGGAAGAATTAATCCATAGATTGATTAAGAAGTAAGGACAAGTTATTTTTACGAACCCGTAAAATAACTTGTCCTTTTTTCTAAAAACAAATTCAAGAATAAGATTGCTAAGAAAAAGGTTTGTGGGTTAAAATGGAATTGCATGAATCTACAACCTGCGAAACATTTAAGGGCAGTCGTACGTACTAAAGGTGAGAGGATAATGCGAGTTCGGAACTCGAGATTGGAGCCTGAGTTCAATGGAAGATGCCGAGATCATTCGGCAAGTACTAGCAGGTCATCACGAACAATATGCTGGCCTTGTCCAACGTTATCAGGAACCGATAATTCACTTTTTACGGCGAATGCTAGGAACTGATGAAGATGTATTTGATTGTGCACAGGAAGCCTTTATAGCGGCCTATCGAAATCTACATCGCTACTCCGAAGAACACCCATTTCGGGCATGGTTATATGCCATAGCTCGCAATAAGGCCCTTGACCTATTGCGTAAACGAGGCAGGGAGGTTTCTTTGACCTTGGACGAAAATCTAATAGATCAGCAACCAAGGCCAGAAGAGATTTGGCTAGCAAAAGAGCAAGCTTCTATGCTTTCTGAGGTATTAAATGAGCTTCCAGAACATTACGCGCAAGCTCTTTATTTACGTTATCAACAAGAGCTCTCCTACAAGGAAATTTCAGTAGTCTTACAAGTGCCTGTGAGCCGAGTCAAAACCTATATCCACCGAGGAAAAGATAGACTTCGTCAGTACTTGGAAAGGAAGGATATCCATGAGGAAGACGAACAACCTGTTATGGACTCAATTATTCCAGGATAAACCTATTTCGAAAGAAACCATCGGAAATTTCCATACTGAGCTGATGGCTAAAATCTTAGAACTACCTGTAGATTTCAGAGAGGAAATTTGTCTTCAGCAGCGTAGAAAATGGGGAATCGGGTTAGCCTGTTGCTTGATGCTTTCTGGTGTTGCATTTGGGGTATTTTTGTGGTTAGGAAGTGACGTAGTCTATAAAGGACTGAATGAATTGCTAATTCTATTGTCGGGATTGCCTTATGTTGCAGATCTATTGCAATTTGCCAACCAGATTGCCCTAAATATGTTAGTGTTAAGTGAGCTGAAAGTGGGGTTAAGTAATATATGGGGAGTTATATGTTGGCCGTTACTGGGTTTTTTATCCGTTATTGTAGTATTTAGAAGTTTAAATCGGGAGTATTATGAAGAGCATTCTACTTAATCGCTAAACGCAATTGTTAATGGAGCGAAACTTCACCTGAAGTAAGCTTAAATCTAGATAAAGAATTTTGAGAAGAGAGATGGGGTTTCCCATGGATGCGATTAAGGCTTTTTTTAAATATCAGGCACAATATTTACAAGATGAAGTATGGGAGGTTGCCCGCCAAATTGGAGAGCATCCCGAACTTGGCTATCAGGAATACTTTGCAAGTGAAGAATTAGGTCGCTTTCTTCAGAAACATGGGTTTAAAGTAAGTCGAGGGATCGCGGGAATGGAGACGGCGTTTATTGCTCGATTTTCAGGTACACATCCAGGACCCAAAATTGCTTTTTTAGCAGAATATGATGCATTACCGGATGTCGGTCACGGCTGTGGGCATAATTTAATTGGAGCAAGCAGCGCTGGGGCTGCGGTCATTCTTAGTAAGAGTCTGGAATTGTCGGGGGAAGTTTTAGTGATTGGTGCTCCGGCTGAAGAAACGAGTGGAGCAAAAGTAACTTTGGTTGAGGAGGGCATCTTTAAGGATATTGATGTAGCTATGATGGTCCATCCAGGCAGCCAAAACGTTCCTATTATCTCAAGTCTTGCTCTTGATGCATTGGAGTTTACGTTTCATGGGCGAGCTGCTCACGCAGTAGCTGCTTCTAATTTTGGAATTAACGCTTTGGATGCTTTAATTAATTTATTTGTGGGTATCAATGCGCTAAGAAAACAGATCCCTCAGGATATGAAAGTCAATGGGATTATTACTGAGGGAGGAGCAGCCCCTAATATTATTCCAGAACGTGCTGTGGCAAGGTTTTATCTACGAGCTCGAAAGCGTAAAGACCTTGATGAATTAAAAGAACAAGTAATTCGCTGCGCTGAAGGGGCTGCTTCCATGGTTTCAGCTAACATGACTTGGCGAAAATTTGAGTTTTCCTATGATGAAATGCATACAAATTTATCATTTGCCGAATGCTTTACCAGAAACCTTCAGGAGATGGGGGCCACTCAAATAGCGCCTCCGCAAACAGCAATGGGGTCTGTAGACATGGGAAATGTTAGCCGCGTCGTACCATCAATCCACCCCTATCTGACGTTAGGAACAGGTATAGAAATCCCACATACCCGTGATTTTGCACAGGCTTCTCTCTCTTCTGACGGAGAAAGCTTTGTTTTGTTAGCAATGCAAGTACTTGCCTTAACCGGTTGGGACGTTTTAAAGGACAAAAAACTTATGCGTCAAATCAAACTAGAATTTCGCTCGAATAAGTGATTTTCTTAATGATACTGGATATATTAAAGTTGTTACATAGAGAAATCTTAGAAAAGAGGGGAAAAGGAACCCCTCTTTTATTAAAGGCACTATTGAATTTTTATGCATATATATGTATAATTATAAGAAATATTGGCTTAAAATTTAATTCTGTATATATTCCGGTTAGGAGGATTAGATATGAAAGTTGGAGTACTAGGTGCCACAGGGTATGCTGGGCAAGAGTTGGTAAGGTTATTGTATAGGCATGAAGAGGTTGATCAGCATTTATATCTTTCGTCGTCTAGCATAGCCGGTGAAGATTATGAAGCTGTTTATCCCCATTGGCGGGATCAAAATGCAGGGATTTTGCAGGATGAGATTGTTCCCGATCTAGATGTGCTATTTTGTGCTCTTCCACATGGTTTAACGGCGGAGAGAACAAGTGCCTTCTTAGCTCGCAAAATGAAAGTGATTGATCTGGGGGCAGACTTTCGTTTAAATTCAGCTGAAGTCTATGAAGAATGGTATAAGATTAAGCATCCGGCGACTGAGCTTCTTAAAAAGGCAGTTTACGGTTTACCAGAGTTATATCGTGAGCAAATTCGGGGACAATCCTTAATAGCTAACCCGGGCTGTTATCCAACGGCGACTTTGCTGGCTTTAGTTCCCTTGTTACGGCAAAAGTTGTTGCAGACGAGGAATTTGATCATTGACGCAAAATCAGGCGTTTCTGGGGCCGGAAGAGGAGTCTCGTTAGGGGTGCATTATGCCGAGGTCAATGAAAATTTTAAAGCGTATGGGGTCACAAGTCATCGCCATACTCCGGAAATTGAACAAGAACTTTCGCGTGCAGCAGGGCAACCGCTGTTGGTAAATTTCACACCCCATCTAGTGCCTATGACGCGTGGGATGCTGGTCACGATCTATGCGACGCTTCAGGAGGGGGTCGACGAGGGGGATTTACTCAGGTGTTGGCAGGAGCAGTATGAGCAAGAGCCTTTCATTCATATCTTGCCAAAAGGAACATGGCCCCAGACAAAGTTTTGCAGTGGGAGTAACCATGCGTTCTTACAATTGACGGTTGATCAAAGGACGGGCAATGCCATTATCATTGCGACTATTGACAATCTGATGAAGGGTGCAGCAGGTCAGGCTGTGCAAAATATGAATCTAGTGATGGGCTGTCCCGAAGGGCAAGGACTTCAAGGAACTGCCCTCTGGCCGTAATGCAAGTTGGCAAGTAGAGGAACGGTCACTAATTTGCTTCCGGATGAATCCAAAAATGCAAAGTAGTGCTGCAATTAGGGGATTCACGACTTGTATAGGGAGCTGTAAGCCCTGATAGGGGTTTGGAGTAGCAAAAACGAAACTTCAATTTTTTAGGTGTATTGAGTTAGCAAGGGTTGTGCTAAGTGAAGGAGAGTGGAATTAGTGGATAACACTGAGAAGGTTTGGAAGCCGATTAATGGCGGCATTGCCGCTCCAAAGGGATTTTACGCTGCGGGTGTTCAAGCAGGTATTAAAAATAAGGATAAGTATGATGTCGCGCTTATATTTTCAGATGTACAAGCGCAAGCGGCAGGTGTATATACCCGAAACTTAGTCAAGGCGCACCCTCTATATTTAACACAGCGCCATTTGGAGAATGGCTTGGCCCGAGCCATCGTGATAAATAGTGGGAATGCCAATGCTTGTGTTGGGGAATTCGGTGACAAAGCTGCCTTGGCTATGGCGGAAGTAGCAGGTATGTATTTGGCTGTACCGCCGGAGGACGTACTGGTGGCTTCAACGGGGGTGATCGGGGTTGAAATGCCACTTGATCGCGTCTTAAATGGCATTCGTTTGGCAAGTTCTGTCCTGCTTAACGATGTGGTAAAAGGGATCCGAGGTCAGAAAGAGACGTCAGATGAAGGGGCCCATAAGGCGGCCTTGGCGATTATGACGACAGATACAAAGGTGAAGGAATATGCATATGAGCTGCCTTGTTCAGAGGGAGGAGTGATTCATCTGGGGGCAATCGCTAAAGGGTCGGGGATGATTCACCCTAATATGGGGACCATGTTAGGTTTCTTAACCACGGATGCGAACCTACCTGCTGAGGAGTTACAGAAAATCCTGCGTCAAGCAGTTGAGGAAAGTTTCAATATGGTAACGGTTGATGGGGATACGAGTACGAATGATATGGTTCTCATTTTAGCAAACGGGGCTTCAGGTGTGGCTCCGACTGGGGAAGACCGTACTAACTTCGAAAAAATGGTTGAGATGATGTGTATACAACTCGCCCAAGATATTGCTCGCGATGGTGAAGGGGCCACAAAATATATGGAAGTAAGGGTAACGGGAGCTAAAACAAAGGATGATGCCCGAAAGATTGCCCGGAGTGTTTGTGGTTCAAGTCTAGTTAAGACTGCATTGTTCGGGGAAGATGCTAACTGGGGAAGGATCTTAGCAGCAGCTGGCTATGCTGGTGCAGAGTTTAACCCCGAAATGGTCGATGTTTCTCTGGGCAATCTAAGGGTTGCTAAAGCAGGAAAGGGAGTTAGCTTTTCTGAAGAGCAGGCTAAGGGAATTCTCAGTGAAAGCGATGTAGTGATTAACTTGAACCTTCATAACGGGGAAGAACAAGCTACAGCCTGGGGCTGCGATCTTACGCATGAGTACGTCACGATTAATGGGAGTTATCGAACTTGAGAACTAGGGTAAAGAACTCTAAAAGTTTTAAAGAGTAAAGAGTAAAGAATAAAGAGTACGACCAGAAGTGAAAAAGAGAAAGATTGTGGGAGAAGGAAGAGGTGGTACTAGAGATGGAGATGACACCGATGGAACAAGGTTTAAGTAAAGCTCGAGTTTTAGTGGAGGCTCTTCCGTATATTCAAAAGTTTGCCGGCAAAACAGTGGTTATTAAGTATGGTGGGCATGCCATGGTGGATCCTGTTTTAAAGGAATCAGTGATTATGGATGTTCTACTTTTGCATTCTGTAGGAATTCGTCCCGTTTTGGTTCATGGAGGGGGACCAGAGATCAATGCAATGCTAAAGAAGATGGGGATTGAAAGTCAGTTTGTGCGGGGGTTAAGAGTGACTGATGCGCAAACGATGGAGATCGCCCAAATGGTTTTGTTAGGCAAATTGAATACAGAAATGGTATCTCTTCTGAACAGATTTGGGGGCAAAAGTGTTGGTTTATCGGGCAAAGATGCGCAACTACTGATCGCTGCCAAGAAGCCCATGCAGATGCCTAATAGCCAAGGGCAAATGGAAGAGGTTGATTTGGGGTATGTCGGAGAAATCCAGAGTGTTACCCCTGATATTTTGGAGACCTTACTCGGACAAGGGTATATTCCGGTTATTTCCCCTGTTGCCAGTGGAGAAGATGGGGAAACGTATAATGTCAATGCTGATACAGCAGCGGGGAAAATTGCCGAAGCACTAAAAGCTGATAAGTTGCTATTACTGACAGATGTTAGTGGAATCCTGCGTGATGTTTTTGATAAGGACTCTCTTATTTCTACAATTTCAAGAACTCCATGATAAGCCTTCACGCCACTAAAAGCTTGTTCCATAGCATATACTACGTTAGTTCTTCCTATAGGATTTACTGCATTCAGTGTAATAATAAGGGCAA
>DAIEHY010000082.1 GCA_027353165.1 Desulfosporosinus sp. | reverse complement strand
GGAACCATGTTCGGAGCTGTTGTAGGAACTCCCACGGTCACTTCCTACATTGAAAGTGCCTCTGGTGTCGCTGAAGGCGGTAAAAGCGGTTTAACGGCTGTCACAGTCGCTGTTCTTTTTGCGATCTCCCTGGTCTTTGCTCCTCTGGTTGGGTTAATTCCTGGACAAGCAACCGCTCCTGTGCTTATTTTGGTGGGTGTTTTGATGATGAGTGAAGTGACTCAAATTAAATTTGATGATTTCACAGAAGCTTTCCCAGCCTTTATGACGATTGTTATGATGCCATTAACATTTTCAATTGCTCAAGGTTTAGCTTTTGGATTCATGTCTTACACGATCATAAAATTGGTAACTGGTAAGTTTAAAGATAACAATGCTGTCACGTATGTTTTAACGGTTCTCTTTATCATTCACTTTATTCTCGGTGGCGGTTAATGATTTGTAGAAACCTTTAGAGATTCGGTGAATTCATGGATGGACATTTGATGTATGATATTCGAGTTCGAAATCATACATCAAATGTCGCGCTTGGCTCAATGGAGTCTAAACGAAACACTGTGCGCTATTCGGTTGGCGAGGAGTGCCTTTCGCGGAAGGGAAAGGGAGGAAAAAGGATGCGTATTCTTTTTAAAAATGGGAATATTGTGACTATGAATGCACAACGCGAGATTATTCAGGGGGATCTGCTTGTCGATGGCTCTCAGATCGTAGCGGTTGGAGGAGTTATTGATCAGCCTGCTGATCAAGTGATTGATCTACGTGGAGATTTGCTCATTCCTGGTTTGATACAAACGCACATTCATTTATGTCAAACATTGTTTCGGGGACAGGCCGATGATTTGGAACTCTTAGACTGGCTTAAACAAAGAATTTGGCCGCTGGAAGGTGGACATGACTCAGAGTCCTTATACGATTCCGCATTACTTGGGATTGGTGAATTGTTCCTTGGAGGAACAACGACCATTGTAGATATGGAAACTGTGCATCATACGGAACATGCCTTTGAGGCCATTCTCTCGAGTGGTTTGAGAGCTTTAAGTGGGAAGGTTATGATGGACGATAGTAATGGAGATATCCCACGTTCCTTACAAGAGTCGACGGAAGATTCCTTGCAAGAAAGCGTCAATTTATATGAAAAATATCACGGAAAAGGAAATGGGCGACTTGAAGTAGCGTTTACGCCGCGTTTCGTTATTTCCTGTACTGATACATTATTGAAAGAAGTATCACGGCTTGCTTGTGAGAAAAATGCTTTTGTACACACCCATGCGTCCGAAAATCGTTCTGAAATCCAGCTTGTGGAAAGCACTCGAGGGATGCGTAATATTATTTATTTAGATAAAGTCGGGCTAACCGGTCCAAAGCTCATTTTAGCCCACTGTATCTGGTTAGATGAGGCTGAAAAAGAAATTTTGATCAGGACAAAAACGCGAGTTTCACATTGTCCTTCTTCAAATTTAAAATTAGCGTCCGGAATTGCACCAATTCCGGAACTTATCAAACGGGGAGCGGAGGTTTCTCTGGCTGCGGATGGAGCACCTTGTAATAATAATCTTGATGGATTTCGAGAGATGCGTCACGCAGCTTTAATCCAAAAACCTCTTCACGGGCCAACCGTCATGCCTGCTCAAAAAGTATTTGAACTAGCCACTCTAGGCGGAGCACGGGCCATTGGGCACGAGCACGATTTGGGAAGTATAGAAGTTGGTAAAAAGGCGGATTTGGCAGTGATAAGCTTACAGGGTTTACACACTTGGCCTAATGAACACGTTGATGTTTATTCGCAACTAGTTTATCAGGTAACGTCAGCTGATGTTCGCCTCACCATGGTGGATGGGCAAATTGTAATGAAGGATCGACAGCTTCTGACGATGGATGTCCCTCGGCTCAAAGAAAGCGCGACACTCAGTCTGAATCGAGTCATGAAGAGGGTGGGGCTTCTTTAGACGTCCATTTCAATTATAAGTTCAACTAGTTCAGGGGCAGTTCTTGTGCTTGCTCGTGCAAGTCCAAGAATCGTCCCTGACTTGTATTGTAAAGGGGTGCTGGCATGTCGAGTTTTAAGCAGAGAATGGATGAGGCTCGGGGGCTTGTTAAAATTGACTTGGTTCTGAGAAGGGCTAGGTTAGTGAATGTTTTTTCGGGCGAAATACATGAAACGGAAATCGGGATACACCAAGGATGCTTCGTCGGAATTGGAGAGTTCAAGGATGCGGAGAAGGAGTTGGATTTGTGTGGGAACTATGTTGTCCCTGGACTGATCGATGGACATGTCCATATCGAAAGCTCAATGCTCAGTCCAGAAGAATTTTGTTCACTCCTACTTTCTCACGGTGTAACAACGGCCATCGTAGATCCGCATGAGATTGCCAACGTCATGGGAGTTAACGGAATTCGTTACATACTTGATAGTGTCAACCCTTTACCCTTTAATGCTTATATCGCTCTACCCTCCTGTGTTCCTGCGACTAAGTTAGAAACATCTGGTGCAAGTCTTAGAGCTAGGGAACTCTCCGAGTTTTTAGGGCACCCCAGAGTCATCGGACTTGGGGAAATTATGGATTTTCAAGGAGTAATTCAAGCACGACCAGACATGGTGGAAAAGTTAGAACTTCCACTTTCATTTAAAGATGGACATGCCCCCGGGATTTCCCCGCAAGATCTCAACGCCTATTATCGAGCTGGAATACATACTGAACATGAATGTTCAACGGTTGAAGAGGTGAGAGCCCGATTACGCCGAGGGTTTCATGTTATGCTTCGAGAGGGAAGTGCCGCTAAAAACTTAATGGATCTCTTACCGGCAGTGACGTCCCAAAACTCAGGACAATGTCTATTAGTAACGGATGATCGCCATCCGACTGATTTAATTCATGAAGGGAGCATTGACTATCTGGTACGGTTAGCAATTAAGTCAGGGATGGACCCAATCCAAGTGATCCAAATGGCGACTATTAATGCAGCTCGAGCGATTGGGCTTTCGGGTTTGGGGGCTATTGCTCCAGGTTATCAAGCCGATTTTGTCATCTTAAAAGACCTAAAACAATTTGAAATAGAGGAAGTCTATTGGCGGGGAGTTAAACAAAGTACTAGAGGGGAGCGTCCGCGGTTTTCACGCTCGAGTATTTCAGGACTTACAGAGAGTGTTTATCTTGGTAATTGGTCTCCTTTAAAACTAAGAGTTTCGACGAAACGAAATCCAGATTCAGGTATAGAGACTGGCTCAGATGATAAAGCTTCAGAGTTTGCCCAGGTCCGAGTTATTGGGGTTCAGAGTCATTCTCTTGTTACGTCCGCTTTGATTCGAGAACTACCGGTCATAGACGGATGTATCCAAACAGATTCCAAGCAAAAAATTGCCAAGATTGCTGTGCTCGAACGGCATCACGGAACAGGGAACGTAGGGGTAGGATTTGTCGAAGGGCTTGGCCTAAAAAGGGGGGCTATTGCCTCTACTGTTGCCCATGATTCGCATAACCTAGTAGTCGTGGGGATGAGTGATGATGAAATGAGTCTAGCAATCCAAACTTGTGTTGAAATGGGTGGAGGACTTTGCTTGGTCGCTGGGAACCAAGTGATCGGGAAAATCCCCTTGCCGCTTGCGGGTCTCATGACGGACCAGGATGCTGAAGTAGTCGTGCAAATTCTTGATGAATTGCACGAGAAAGCGTTGATGCTTGGTATTAGTAGGAACGTCGATCCTTTTATGACCTTAGCCTTTCTTTCTCTGCCAGTGATTCCAGAATTGAAGATAACGGACTTAGGGTTGGTTGATGTGGGTCAATTTCGGCTGGTGGAGACTGTTTTATAAATCCGATGACGGAAGTATAATTATAGGCTAAATAGTGATATAAAAACCTTCTTCGGTAAACAATAGTTTGACGGAAGAAGGTTTTTATAGATATAATGTAAAAGTTGTGTCGGAACATGTAACTTAGTTGAAAAGAAGGCAATATAACAAAGTTTATACCGAAATAAGTAAGCAACTTAATATAAAAAAATAATTTAAGAAGAGTCATCAACAAGCAAAAGAGACTGAAAGAATCAAATCAAACTAATAAGAATTGAAGGTGCTATGCTTGAAACATGAAAAACAGAAAACACGCGAAGGTTTCTCAAGTAGTATTGGTGTAATTGCGGCTGTTCTCGGTTCGGCAGTAGGGCTAGGTAACATATGGAAATTCCCTTATGTTACAGGGGCAAATGGCGGTGCAGCTTTTATACTAATTTATTTACTTTGTCTCGCTCTGGTGGGCTTGCCGGTTATGTTGTCTGAGCATTTGATTGGTCGCAATACCAAAGCAAATGCAGTAGGGGCGTTCAAAGTTTTGCAACCCCGAAAACCTTGGTTTCTAGTGGGAGGTGCCGGAGTACTAAGCGCCTTCTTGATTATGGCCTTTTACACATCGGTTGCTGGTTGGATTTATGCTTATATCTTTAAAGCGGCTAGCGGATCGCTCCTATCAACCAATCCTCAAGAAACATCTCTTGTCTTTAAGACACTGGTGTCTGGGGTGGGCGAACCCTTATTTTGGCAAGTGGTTGTCTTATTAGTGACTGGGACTATTATTATGGCTGGCGTGACCAAAGGAATTGAACGCGTAACAAAAGTCCTCATGCCACTTCTCTTCGTATTACTTATTGTTATAGATATCCGATCATTAACCCTACCAGGTGCGGCAGAAGGGCTTTCCTTCTTGTTTAAACCTGATTTTTCCAAGATAACTGTCAGTGTCGTTTTAGCAGCATTAGGCTTAGCTTTTTTCAAGCTGAGTGTTGGAATGGGTGCGATGATTACCTATGGGAGTTATGTGGGGGAAAACGAAAACCTACCCAAGATGGCTCTAAAGGTGGCTCTTTCAGATACCTTGGTTTCACTAATGGCAGGTATTGCTATTTTCCCGGCTGTCTTTGCGTTTGGATTTGAACCGGATGCGGGACCCCCGTTATTGTTTATTACCATTCCTACTGTCTTTAGTTCCATGCCCTTTGGTGGTGTCTTTATGGTCTTATTCTTTGTTCTAACGGCAATAGCTGCAACCGGAGCTATGTTATCTCTTCTAGAAGTTCCAGTTGCCTATTTAACAGAGCAACATCATTGGTCAAGACGAAATGCAACCCTGTTAACTATTTTAGGAATAGGGTTACTTGGGTCGACAGCGACTCTTTCTAATAGCATTTTGGCCAATATTACGCTGTTTGGTAAGAACTTCTTTGACTTCTATGACTTTACGACCTCCAATGTACTTCTCCCGCTCGGGGGCATCTTTATTGCTTTGTTTGTGGGCTGGCAGTGGGGGCAGAGCAACGTTTATCAAGAAATCTCGAATAATGGCCAAATTGCAAATAAGGGGTTAGCTAGGATATTTCTGATCTTAGTTAGGTACGTAGTTCCGGTCGGGATAATCTTAGTACTCTTAGCGGGCTTAAATATAAATATTATTGGTTTCCTTTTAAAACTATTAGGTATAGTATGAAAATTTTAGTATCAACAATCTGAGGTATGATCGGTAATCCTAGGACTAGAGAGGAACTTATGGGACTAAAGGGAAAAATTTTAAAAATCATATAATTCCTAAAGGTTTTTAGGGAATTTTGACGAACTAAATCGTTTAGAGGTTAACAAGACGAATTTGGGTAAGGTGAGAATTCAATGCGTTTGGTAAACACTCGTTATGTCCAAGAAGGATCAGTTCTTGCGCGTCCAGTGATCAACTCTTCTGGCAGGGTCTTATTACAGTCAGGGGTATGCATAACTGCTTCTTACATTAACCGATTAATTTTAATGGGTTATGATGTCTTATTTATTCAGGACGATCGGCTTGATGACGTAGAATTTCATTTAGCAATTACAAGTCAAACCCGTGAGGTTGCCTATAAGACCATTAAAAATGTTAGCAATTACATTGAAAGTGGTTTGGAAGGTTCTTTAGTTGTGGCAAACGTTCGATCGTCTGTCCAACACATGATCAATGATCTATTGTTTAGTGCAGATATTCTCGGGAATTTATCGGAAATTCAGGGGTATGACGATTACACGTATCACCATTCAGTCAACACTACCATTATTGCGCTTATCTTGGGCATTGCTTCCGGATATTCAGAACAAAAGTTGATTGAACTGGGTATGGGAGTTCTCATGCATGATATAGGGAAGATCAAGATACCGGAGCGAATTCTTAATAAGAAGACACCTCTGACAGAAGAAGAATTCGAGGAAATTAAACGACACACGATTGATGGGTTTGATATTCTACGCAAGAACAATGATTTTAGTTTACTCTCTGCCCATATTGCTTTTCAGCACCAAGAGAAATGGAATGGTGCCGGGTATCCTAGGGGGCTGAAAGGAAACGAAATCCATGAGTATGGTAGATTAGCGGCTGTCGCTGATGTGTATGAAGCTTTGACAAGTAAACGGGTTTATAGAAAGGCTATAGAACCAAATGATGCCTATGAATATATTATTTCACAAGGGAATATCCATTTTGAACCGCGAATATTAGAAGTTTTCAAGAAGAATATTTCTGTTTATCCTACTGGGTCTGGTATTGTCTTAAGCAATAATCAGAGAGGGAATGTAGTAAAACAGAATAGTGCTTTTCCGAATCGTCCCTTTGTGAGAGTTTTTTATGAAAACGAACAACCACTTCAGATTCCTATTGATTATAATTTGGCTGATTCTCCGTCACTAATGATCGTTGCCGTTGATAATCGATGATCCTCCAAAACTCTAAGTGGTTGCAACAAGCAAAAATCGTCCCATTTCACTATCAAAGTGGAGTGAGGACGATTTTGTTTTGTTGTTATAGGAGTAAAAGTGGAGATGTGAAAAATTGTCTAAGAGTTTTCTAAAAGCTCTTTAAATGCTTCAATTTGGTGTACAGGGCGTTGACAAGTATAGTTTTGACATAAATAGGCAGTCATTTGGTTAGGGGTGATAGGATAATCCTGGATCCAAGGGACAATCTCGGTGAGGTTTCCGTCTTGGTATAGAACAGATGCATAGGGTCGGAACGTAGAAAAGAATAGTTTGCGCATCTCTGGTAGTTCATTTGTATCCAGCGTGCCCACAAGAATCAGTTCCTGACTGGGATGAAGAGCAAACTGGAGGGCTTGAAGAAAAGCGGTGTAGCCTGAAGGATGTTCCTCTAGGATAGGTCGAAAATCAAAGAGTTGTTGTTCAGCTTTACGTTCCCATCGTTCGTCGCCAGTCATCCGAGCGAATCGAAAAAGGTTGAGTGCAGTAATCGAGTTTCCTGAAGGCAGGGCTCCGTCATAGCTTTCTTTTGGGCGGAAAAGAAGTTCTTCGGCATCTGAACCAGTAAGATAGTATCCCCCTTCCCCTTCGTCTCTAAAGAGTCGATCTTGTTCGGCTTGAAGTTGAAGCGCTATTTGAAGGTGGTGGGGTTTACCACCGGCTGTGTAAAGCTCTAGGAGTCCCCAGATCAAAAATGCATAATCGTCTAAGTACCCAAGGAATGCAGCATCTCCTTCACGGAAACGAGCTAAGAGCCGACCGTCATTGCGGCGAAGGTGAGTCAGAACAAAGTTGGCAGCGTTTTCTGCTGCTTCTAGGTAAAGTGTATTTCCTAAAACTTGTGCCCCTTTGGCCATTGCTGCAATCATAAGCCCATTCCAAGCTGTCAATATTTTATCGTCCTTATGCGGGTGAACGCGTTTCTCACGAGTCTCAAATAAAGTTTGGCGTGCAGTTGTCAGGGATTGCAATAAGCTATCTTCAGATTGAGTGCCCTCGTGAATGATTTTCCCTAACGATCCTTGTAAAAGGTTCGGAATACTTTTCCCCTCAAAGTTACCCTTTGGAGTAATGTCGTAGACAGCGCAGTATTTAACAGCGGTTTCTTTGTCTAATACCGCTTCAATTTCATTAGGAGTCCAAACATGGAATTTACCCTCCACTCCTTCCGCATCAGCATCTTCAGCAGAGTAATAACCTCCTTCAGAAGAGGTCATGTCTCGAAGTACATAAGTGAAAATTTGCTCTGCGATTTGAGCATCCTTAGAAAGATGACTCACTTGATAATTTTCTAAGTATGCTAAAGCGAGTAGGGCATTATCGTAAAGCATTTTTTCGAAGTGAGGGACAAGCCATTTTTCGTCTGTACTATATCTAGCAAAGCCGAATCCAACATGATCATAAATACCTCCAAGAGCCATACCGTCTAAGGTTTTGCGCACGATTTCCAGAGCTTTGTCCTGCGGGTGGTCTTGAGCATAACGGAGAAGAAAGGTTAAAGTATGGGGCGTTGGGAATTTTGGAGCGTGGCCAAATCCGCCGTAACGCGCGTCAAAGCTATGAGCTAAAATACCATAAGCATTTGAGATAATCTCTTGGCCCCAAGCTTGAAAAGCTTTAGAACTTAGGCCTTGGTCGCTTTGGGAGGCGAGGTCGTTGATCGGAGAGGATAGGGGCGTGGGTTTGGTGGGGAGAGACCGTTGGGATTGGACTGCAGATATAATCTCTTCGCTAGATTCACGCAGTTTTTCTTCATCGGTTTCCCAGAGTGTTCCCACTTGTTCTAAAAGTTCCATAATCCCTTTATGCCCATAGCGCTGAGTTTTTGGAAAATATGTGCCTGCGAAAAACGGCTTTTTCTGGGGAGTCATCATAATGGTCAGCGGCCAACCGCCGGACCCGGTCAAAGCTTGGCAGAAGGCCATGTACAAATGGTCAACATCTGGGCGTTCTTCACGATCCACTTTAATGGAGATAAAGTAGCGATTAAGTAATGCCGCAACCTCTTCATCCTCGAAGGATTCCCGTTCCATGACATGGCACCAGTGACAGGTGCTGTATCCAATGCTTAGAAAAATTGGTTTATTATCTCTTCTTGCTACAGCAAAAGCTTCTTCATTCCAAGGATACCAGTCTACTGGATTATAGGCATGTTGCAAGAGATACGGGCTTTTTTCGCTAATTAATTTGTTGGCTTGTTTGTGTGTGTTTACCATAGTTACCTCCGTTGCGTTGGATATTCAACATGACATGATATTAGTATGTCTAAATGCAAAACATTTAGCATTGGACTTGTAAATTTAGAGTCGGAATATTCCATGGATAAAAATAGAATTGATGCAGCTACAGGCAAGCC
>DAIEHY010000081.1 GCA_027353165.1 Desulfosporosinus sp. | reverse complement strand
CAATATAGCTATTATTTATTTTTAAACCTTGAAAAGGAAGCTTCGAACATCGTTTCTGTCGATCCTAATTCGTGGACATGATGCAGATACTTAAAAGCATAAAGGAGTAGAACGTGGGAAAAAATAGCAAACATAAACGTTTCAGCGATACTCCATTTTAACAGCTGAATCTGTTTAAGTGATAACGCTGTATAGTTCATAGCAGTGGCCCATAAAGTAAAAAACATGACAATCCAGATCTGATATCTTGGAAAACGCCACAGCAAATAGCCAAATACAGATGTAACTGCAAACCAACTTAAAGTAAAAAACACGGGTATATTATAGACCGTGAGTATATCGGGTTTAAAGGACCAACCTTTAAATAGATTGACTGCAATTATTTGAACAATCCATGTATAAATGAATCCCCCCAAGAATGAAAAAAGAATAAGTTTTTTAAGATAGTTTATGGGTATTAGAAATAGAACAAGAGACCAGTAGGCAACGGCCTGAATAAGCCAATATATGTTTATGAGAATCACCCCCTGAGCACTATTATGGTTTATATTTTACTTTCTATGTATATCAAAACTAGTATTTTCCTGCAGGGGGTCATTAGAAAGTAAAAAGCCCCCAACAGAGGCAGACTATGAACCACAATTATAGGGTTCTTTTTTATACGTGCCTCTGTATGGGGATGATATCCGAGAAACTCTTTTATAACCTCTTGTTAATCAAACCAATTATAGACTATTATTTAACCGCTGTTGAATTTCAACAAGGAAATCTCGTGTTGATACAACTTTTTTATCCGTCAACTCTGAGAGTGCGCCTAAATCTTTCGTCATGACGCCTTCTTCAATCGTTTTAATCGAAGCGGCTTCTAATTTATTGGCAAAGACAATCAGCTCATCAATTCCATCTAACTCGCCGCGTTTTCGTAAGGCTCCTGTCCAGGCAAAGATCGTGGCCATGGAATTTGTGGAAGTTTCTTCTCCTTGGAGGTGTTTGTAGTAATGTCGAGTGACTGTCCCGTGTGCAGCCTCAAATTCATAAAAACCCTCGGGAGATAATAACACGGAGGTCATCATTGCGAGGCTACCAAAAGCAGTGGCCACCATGTCAGACATAACATCACCGTCGTAATTCTTACAGGCCCATATGAAACCACCTTCTGACCGAACAACGCGGGCAACGGCGTCATCGATCAGAGTGTAGAAATATTCAATCTTAGCTTCTTCAAACTTGTGCTTATAGTCCTGGTCATAAATGTCTTGAAAAATATCCTTAAAGGTATGGTCATAGATCTTGGAAATAGTATCCTTCGTGGAAAACCATAGATCTTGTTTGACTTCCAGAGCATAATTAAAGCAAGCCCGTGCAAACCCTTCGATCGATTTATCAATATTGTGCATGCCCATAATAATCCCTTGACCGCTGAAATCAAAAATAGTCTGGCGTACTTCCCCATTCTCTCCGGTAAAGACAAGCTCGGCTTTGCCAGGACCACCAACTCTATATTCAGTATTCTTGTAGATATCACCATAAGCATGCCTAGCAATAGTAATTGGCTTTTTCCAGGTCGGGATTAAGGGCTTGACACTGTTAACAATAATTGGTGCTCGAAAAACGGTGCCATCAAGAATGGCGCGAATCGTACCGTTAGGGCTTTTCCACATTTTTTTCAAGTGATATTCTTCAATTCTTTGGGCATTAGGCGTAATGGTGGCACATTTGACCGCCACGCCATATTTTTTAGTTGCAAGAGCGGAATCAATCGTGATTTGATCGTTGGACTCATCCCTTTTTTGCAATCCCAAATCGTAATACTCCGTTTTAAGATCAACATAGGGTTCAATTAATAACTCTTTAATCCATTTCCAGATTATCCTAGTCATTTCGTCCCCGTCCATTTCTACTAAAGGGACATTCATTTTAATTTTACTCATTTAAAGTGCTCCTTCCTAATCATCAACGGTTATTATACTATAATATCAACCTGTTAGTCCTTCATTAGTCGTACCGTTTTAATATGTATTCAAAATACTTTCTTGGTTTATTTTAGTTCCACTTTGGTAGGGGTAAGCGCCACATTCCCTTGACAAATAGGGACTCAAGAGTTAAAATAAAAATATACCCCCATGGGGTATAAATTGAATCTAATATTGGGTGTTTTAAAGCCGATTATTGATTGGTAAGAAATCGTTTAAAGAGGTGGAACTATTAAATGACAATTTCAGTTCAGAAAAGTCGCTGTCCCCAAAATCATCGCTGTCCTTCGCTTAGAGTATGTCCAGCGGGAGCTTTAGAACAGAATGGTTTTGAGGCACCAATTGTCAATGAGGAGAAATGCATCAAGTGCAATCAATGTGTAAAGTATTGCCCGATGGGAGCAATACAGTCAAATGCCTAGATCAGAAACGACGCTAATCCTATTTTGTTAAGCATGCCCCGAACTATAGCTGGCTAGCCAGCGAGTAGTAATATAGAAACAGCCAGAAATCTGGCTGTTTTTTCTTTATTATCGGATGACCGCTTCTTAGTAATTTTATTGCAACTGTTCAGAAAACAATTATACTCTAATTATGGGAGAGGGAGGAATACAGGAATGTCACAATGTATCTTTTGCAGATTAGAGAAGATAGAAATCCTTTTGGAAAACGAACTATCTAAGGCCTTCTTCGACAGATACCCAGTTAATGAAGGGCATGTTCTTGTTATCCCCAAAAGGCACCTAACAAATCTTTTTGAGGCAAGCTTAGAAGAAATGATAAGTCTTTGGAAGTTATGCGAAGAGGTCAAAGAGGAACTGAATAAGCGGTTCCAGCCCGATGGATTTAACCTTGGAATAAATATTGGGGAAGCTGCCGGCCAGACAATCTTTCACGCGCATGTTCACATCATTCCACGCTATCAAGGGGATGTTAAAGACCCGCGCGGTGGTATTCGTAAAATCAAGCAGAGTCATGTTCCTTATCCGGGAGAGGGAGAAGGGTCTACTTAAAACTTAGTTTGGATTTCTGTATAAATTCTTGAATCCTCTGCACCTAGGTACCAAATGCAAATCCCACGGAGGTTGTATTTATTGACTAAATCCAAAAGAGTACTAAACCAGCTTTCCGGAAAAGATTTCATATTATGCCTATTTACTATAAAATAGGATGTACTTAACTTATTAATCGATATTGGAGGTAGCTAGTGAAATGGATATGAATGATGTAAAAAAAGTAGACTTTAAACGTGAAAAGAAATGGCTAGTTATGGTAGGAGTTTCTAGGGCCCATGTCCATCTTTCCCAAGAACATGTTGAAATTCTATATGGAAAGGGAAGTTCCCTTACAGTACTACGGGATTTAGGACAAGCTGGTCAATTTGCTGCTAAAGAGACAGTCAATGTTGTTGGGCCGAAGGGAGTTTTGCAACAAGTAAGAATTATTGGACCAGCACGCTCCCAAACTCAAGTTGAATTATCGCGCACAGAAACATTTCCATTAGGTATTAATGTACCGCTTAGAGATTCTGGAAGGCTGGAGAATACTCCTGGAGCAGTGCTAATTGGGCCAGCAGGAGTCGTGGTTCTGGACCATGGCTGTATTATTTCTAAAGCACATGTCCATATGCTGAGAAAGAACGCCGAAAAATTAGATATCACCGAATCGGATAAAGTAAGTATTTTGATTAAAGGGGAAAAAACTGTTTGTTATCATGATGTTACAGTCCGTTTAGTTGACGAGGGGATCACGGAATTTCATATTGATACGGATGAGGCCAATGCAGCCTTTGCACACACGGGAGATATGGCCATGATTATACATAAGGAAATTATCGTTCGGGATAATTTTGGCAATATCATTGAGATTGATTCCGATAACATTAGATTTGTTGAAGGCAAGCAGCCAAACGAGTATTATACTCAAGAGGGGATTCGTCTAATGGGCTCAGTCTTTGAATACCCTGAATCGGTTCAACAAGAAATTAAAGAAAAATTACTTAACCCGCAAGACATTGCACCTAATAAATACTACGTAATCACAGCGATTGAAAGCAATAAAGTCTTTGGAATTGCTTGTTTTTATTGGATGCCAAACGTGAAGATGGCTTATTTAGAGCATCTGGGTATTACCCCTGAATATAAGGACCGGGGAATTGGCGTCTTTCTATTCCATCGAATCCGCACCTTCCTAGAAAAGAAACATCCCGAGATTGAGGGGATATTCCTCGAAGCAAGAAAAAACAAGGAACATCTCGATGATCGCAAACAATTTTTTCTTGATTTAGGCGCTATACCGATTGATACTGGTTTTTATTCCGCGAAGAAGACCAATACCGGTGAAGAATTTTCACTGATGTTTAAGCCTGAGACGTCGAATGCTAGGCTTGACACATCTACGATGGAAGTTGCTTTGCAAACGATCAGCAGAATCCTATAATGACCTTATTAAAGAAGGCTCATTCTTTAACCATAAATAAGCCAACCAAACGGGTTGGCTTATTTAAAGGTTAACGATTGGAGATTAATGTAGGGAGATTCAAGGGAGATTCAAGGGAGATTCAAGTATGAGTAGATTGAACGATTTAGATTATCGTAATATCTCGGCAGGAATTGCCTCTGGGCTTTTGGCAATAACAGGTCCACCGGCCATAATTTTAGAAGCTGCCTCCAAGGGTAACTTTACCACCACACAGACGATTCTTTGGATGTTCTCAGTCTACGTGTTCGGCGGGATTTTTAGTATTCTTATTCCACTCTATTATCGAATCCCGATCGTAGGAGCTCATTCGATTACCGGAGTTGCTTTTCTAACCACAGTTACGGTTCAATTTACCTATTCCCAGCTGATTGGTTCCTATCTTATGGCAGGTATGCTAATGCTTTTGATTGGCTATCTGGGTATTTTTTCAAGACTACTAGACTATGTACCTAAACAAATCATTGCAGTCATGTTAGCGGGAATGATTATGAAGTATATGGTTATTTTTATTACGTCCATACACCAACTTCCACTAATTGGAGGAGTTTCCCTGTTGATCTATTTAATGTTTAGTAAATTTCGAACACGAGTTCCTCCAATGGTAGCGGCAATAGGAATAGGGTTGTTGCTCTTGCTTTTAACAGAACCCCTGAATAGCCCGCAATTGTCTATGTCGTTTGTGGTTCCGACTCTACAAATTCCGGAATTTAAGGTCATGAGCTTTATCTCCGTTTCGATTCCTCTGGCCTTACTTATTTTAAGCAATGACGCAGCGGTAGGAATTGGAGCCTTAGAACAAAATGATTATCATCCCCCGGTTAATCGGGTCATAGCCTTAAGTGGCCTTTTTTCGATCCTCACAAGTTTTTTGGGAGGACAATCCGCCAATGTGGCAGGAATGATGTCAGCTATTTGTTCAGATAAAGAGGCAGGTCCGAAAGAGAAGCGATATATGGGAGCGGTTGTTTCAGGCTTCATCATCCTTCTGTTCGGTTTATTTGCATGGAAACTGGTACCCTTGATTCAGATTTTACCGAAGCCTTTTGTTTCAATCCTTGTTGGCTTTGCCCTTTTAGGTGTGTTCGGAAATAGTCTGTCGGTGGGCTTTTCGAAGCCGACCATGAAAATAAGTGCTGCCTTTACGTTGATTATCGCCGTATCGGATATGACGATCTTTAACATAAGTGCACCGGTATGGTCTTTGGTTATTGGTACTTTTATTGCACGATATGTCGAGGAAACTTAAGTATACTTAATGGTGCAACCGAATCGTCAAAGTTGTTTAAACATAAGACGCAAGTCAGCGTTTTGGAAAAATCACTTTACCGGCTTCTGACGATAGTATTTCACCATTTGCCACAACAATTTGTCCATTGACTAACGTGTAATTAAGCCCAATAGGAAACTCGGAGGGCTTGTTATAATCCTCGGGAGCATTAATCTTCTCTGGTTCGAAGACGACCAGATCGGCACAATAGTTCGTTTTAACAAATCCCTTATTTGCTAAGTTTAACCTGCGAGCCGGGTCGCCCGTGATCTTCTTAATCCCTTCTTCCCAAGTCATCAGTTTTTTATCCCGAACATATTCACCCAAAAATTTAGGGTATGTGCCATATAAACGGGGATGTGGTTTCCCCGTAGGAATTCCATCCGAACCTATTTGACTCAATGGGTGTTTGATCAAAGCGACAATATCATCTTCGGCAAAAAGATTATGCATGACCATGGAACAGCGACAATCATCGCTAATCAATAGTTCAGCGACCTGATCAATAATTTCATGAACGAGTTCGATTGGATTTTGACCAGTTTTTTTAGCTAATTGAGCCGCAGTCTGGCCTTCAGCCCATTTGTTTTGCACGTTAAACATCGAACTAATCATAATATTGGACCATCCCACCATTCCCACAAAGTTATCCCAACCTAGGTAATCGGGTCCGTTATCCGTTAATTCTTCCTTTAACCTCGTTCGCAGTTGCGGGTCCTTTAGTCTACGGATAATTTCAGGACCACCGCCCTCCTTAGCCCAAGGGGGTAGAATCTGAGATAAAAGTGTACTACCAGCTCGATAAGGGTGCTCATCAAAAGTAACATCAACACCATCGAGCCTAGCTTGTTCAACCATTTCAATTAATTCCTGACCAGTAATGCCATACTTTTGATTAGCGTAGGAGCGCATATGGGAAATTTGCAACTTAACGCCGGATTCTTTGGCGACAGCTATGGCTTCTGCCATTCCCTCACGAACTTGGCGTGAGTGGCTGCGAATATGAATCATCATGATGCCATTATGAGCGGCAACCACAGAACTCAAAGTGACAAGTTCTTGTTTAGGGGCAAACATTCCAGGCAAGTAAGCTAAACCGTAGGAGATTCCTAGAGAACCCTGTGACATAGCTTCGTCCACGATCATGCTCATCCTGGTAAGATCCTTTTCTGAAGGAAGGACATCGTTTAACCCTAAAACTTGAGCTCTAACAGCTCCATGTCCAATTAAAGCCGCATAATTGTTCGGCTTTTTTGCTTTCTCTAAGTCACATAAAAATGATGAAAAATTTGGCCAATCCCAGGTTTGTGGTCCATTTCCTAAGATAGGAGTTAGGTAGTTACGCCAGTCAAGCATCGTATCAGTATAGGGAGCAGAGCCGAGACCACACTGCCCAATTAATTCTGTTGTTACACCTTGTCTAATCTTACTCTCGCGAATTGGGCCGGACGTAAAGGGTACCAAATCACTATGACTATGCACATCAATAAAGCCTGGCGCAACTATTTTATGAGTGGCATCAATAACGAATTTAGCGTCACTCGATAGACCTTTGGCAATCTCAACAATCTTCCCATCCTTAATCCCAATGTCATTTTGACAAGACGTGTCTCCTGTACCATCCAATACCAAGCCACCTATGATTGCAATATCTAACATCAATAACAAAACCTTTCAAAATTGATACATACAAGTTTACTAGAATATATCAACCGAAACAAGGGGACAGGTGTGTTGTTTTCGCGGACAATAAACATTGTAGGAAATCCGACACATTCTAGAAAAAAGGAGGGCTTTAATTTGCATAAACACATACTTACCCATGGCCCATCACAATGTCCTTTATTAAGAGAAGGTTCTTCGGGTGGTTACGTCAAAAAATTGCAAGGTATGTTATTGGCGGCTGGTTTTAATCCTGGGAAAATTGACGGGGTTTTTGGACCACTTACTAGAGCGGCCGTTCTTGCATTCCAAAAGAGTAAGGGACTGGTACAAGATGGAATCGTCGGGAAAATGACTTGGACCGCCTTAGGCGTCAATTGTGAAGCACCACCGCCAGTAAATCCTTGCCCGACTCTCCAGCAGGGGAGTACTGGGCCGGCAGTAATAAACCTCCAGGGAATCCTGAAAACAAAGGGGTTCTATGCAGGCAATATCGATGGGATTTTTGGACCTATTACGAGTGCTGCTGTCGTTGCTTTTCAAAAGTGCATGGGACTCGTGCAGGATGGAATCGTCGGTAGAAAAACGTGGACTGCTTTGGGCGTGAATTGTAGTTAAAGCACGCAAGAACCAAGTAATATCATAAAGCAAGAGCCCCCAAATCCTTCAGACTTAAGGTTTGGGGGTGTTCGTTTTCATAATAGTTCTACCAGTATTTTCTTATGCGGTTATTATTTAAGAACCCAATTTTCAAAGGTATGCAGGAGATTATTAACTATCCGGTTAATAATAGAAAGAATACTAAAATTACGTTTGTAAGGGCTAGAGCTAGTGAATTGTCCATTAGAGAGGAGCTTTAAAAGATGCGTTATGAAGGAACCGTCTATCGTCCACCTAGTGAAGCCGAAAGTTTACTAATTCAAGCAACCATTGGCTGTCCCCATAATAAATGTACTTTTTGTGGTATGTATCGAACAACGAAATTTAGAATTCGGCCCGTATCAGATATTAAAGCAGACCTTCAAACAGCCCGAAATTATCATGGCGAAAAGGTTCAATCGATCTTCTTTCCTGATGGGAACACGATATTAATGAAAACAGACCAGCTTGAAGAAATTCTTTGCTATGCCCAAGAAATGTTTCCCTATTTAAAGCGTATGACGGTCTATGGCTCAGCTAAATACCTTAAATTAAAAAGTCTAAAGGAGTTACGCCGTCTTAAAGCAGCTGGCTTGACCCGTATACACTCCGGAATGGAGAGTGGAGACGACGAAGTTCTATTAAGAATTAAAAAAGGGTTTACAGCCGCAGAAATGATCGAAGAAGGCCTCAAGGTGAGAGGGGCTGGTATCGAACTGAGCGAATATATCCTTATAGGGATTGGTGGACGTGAACGCTCATATGAACATGCTATTGAAAGCGCCCGGGTACTCAATGCATTTACCCCAGACTTTGTAAGATTGCGAACTTATGTTCCTTGGAAGGGAACCCCTCTTTATGAAGATCATCAACAAGGGCACTTCCACTTACTCACCCCCCATGAAGCTTTAGAAGAAACTCACCTGCTAGTTGCAAACTTAGCCGGTCCTTTCCAACTATTCAGTGATCATGTCTCGAATTTTGCATGGGTAAATGGAAACATACCCAAAGACAAACCAGAAATATTAGAAACGCTAAATCAGCTCTTGGCTTTACCCGAAAATAAATTTAGACAGGTAGACTCTCGCTACCTTTAAAGATTACACGGATATAACGTTATCTCCACCCCTTGAGCCACAACACTGCTTCAATGTTATGGCTCAGGTCTACTTAGATTAGAGTAGTATTTCTAGCTTCAAAGGACTTGGACGACTACAGTAGAGTCTGGAACAGAATGTAAAAGCAGGATATTGAAGAAATATGTTGAATGATAAGTTATCATTACCTTGCCTTCTATGTTTATTT
>DAIEHY010000080.1 GCA_027353165.1 Desulfosporosinus sp. | reverse complement strand
CCATAAAAACAAATAAGGTTAACGTCGCTAGAAACATAAAGAAATAGATCTTTTGTACATATAGTGTTTCTCTATCAATTTGAACTCCCTGCATTCCATCCCCCCATAACATACTACGATGGATTGTGGACAAATAGACCTCAATTTCTAAAAATTATGCCAAAAAAGGTTCCGAGGACATACCCTCGGAACCCTGATGTTTAAATTTATGGTGGAGGTAAGCGGGATCGAACCGCTGGCCTCTAAAATGCGAATCTAGCGCTCTCCCAGCTGAGCTATACCCCCAACAATAATTAATTATAATCCAATGAACTAAAATTGCAAGTCTTTTTGTTATCCGTTAAATATTTTAAATAATAGATAATGATTAAACATATTTTCGGGGATTTCCGCGTCCGGAAATCCTCAATGCGCAAGGTCTAGCGAATCTACTACTAGACTTTACTTATTCCAACGATAACGCAAATTTTGTCGAAAATCAATGAGTAAATTCTAGGAGATTCTTGGCTTTATTGATTGTTCATGAGAATTCCTTCACCTAGGTTTTTGGTAGGCAAATAAACTTAATTACAATATTGAAAATTTTAATACAATAGATATTGTATTTTAAGTAAGTTTATCATAGAATTATATTGTAAGGTGGTATGATGGTCTGACCACTTTGTGAGGGTTAATGAGAATTGAAATTAAGCTCTGACAGCCTGATAGAATAATGGGAGGAAAGATTTAGATGAGAATTGACCACTTAACTGAGTTATATGAACGATTTAAAGCTAAATTAGAAGGAGTATCTGGAGAATGTTATCGAGTCGGAACAGCAAGCGAGGCTGGTGAACTTATTTGCAATGTGATGCTTGAAAAAGGCATCAAAAATGTAGCACTTTTAAAGGCCCCTATTTTTGATAAAGGTAATATTACATACCAGATTCAAAGTGCAGGTATTAAGGTATATACGGATCACTTTCGAGAAGTAACACCGACGGCTGATGCAGGTATTACTAAAGTGAACTACGCCATCGCTGAATCAGGAACGCTAGTTCAAGCGGATGCAGATGCTAATGTCAATCAGCGCTTATGTTCTACCCTTGTTCCTATTCACATCGCCTTAGTGTCAACGTCAGCACTTATAACAACCTTAAAAGAAACGATGGCGAAACTTCATCAACTTCCTCAAATACCAGGGTTTGTGGGGTTTATCACAGGACCCAGTAGAACCTCAGATATTGAACGTGTTTTGACGATAGGAGTACATGGCCCAAAACAACTTGTGGTGGTTTTTGTTGATGAGCAAGTAGAGGACGTGATTTAATTGGCTGATAAACAATTTAAGAAGAAAATTTCTGAGGCACTTGACAATGATGTTTTGCGTGGAGCATTGGGCCGTTTTGGAGATGCTTACACTATTTCTCGTGCCAAAGCGTATGAAGGGTATGATTTTAAGTCAATTAGTGACAATATTGCGGAAGTAAAGTCATATGCAGCCAGTCATTTAGAAGAGATGATCGATCAGTTCGAGCAGTCTGCTACTGCACGGGGAGCAAAAGTCTTCCGTGCTTCAACGGGTGAGGATGCTAAACAATATATTCTTGATTTAGCTCAACGTCGTGACGTGAAGAAAATTGTTAAGTCAAAGTCAATGGTTTCGGAAGAAATTCTATTAAACAAAACGTTAATATCCGCAGGAATCAGTGTTCAGGAAACTGACTTAGGGGAGTGGATTGTACAGCTTGCAGGTCAACACCCTTCACATATGGTTTTGCCAGCCATTCATCTCACAAAAGAAGAGGTTGCTCATATTTTTTCAGGGCACTTACACAAGTTGAACCAACCTGTAATCGCTGAGCTTGTGAAAACCGCTCGTGAAGAACTCCGTAAATCTTTTCTTGAAGCTGATATGGGGATTTCTGGAGCAAATATGGCGATTGCAGAGACAGGAACTTTAATAATGCTTACTAATGAAGGTAATGGACGCCTAACCTCAACGTTGCCCCCTGTCCATGTTTTTTTAGTCGGTATCGAAAAGCTTGTTCCTAAATTTGAAGATGCGACCCATATCCTCCAAGCCCTTCCAAAGAGTGCAACGGGTCAACAAATAACGAGTTATGTGAGTATGGTAACGGGTCCCACACCTGCTTATTATTCCGATGGTACGGTTAAAGATAAGGAATTCCATATCATTTTAATGGACAACGGCCGTCGAAAGATGTATCACGATGAGAAGTTTAAAAAGACTTTTCAATGCATTCGGTGTGCCTCTTGTCTCAACGTTTGCCCTGCCTTCCAACTTGTAGGAGGGCATGTTTATGGACATATTTATACGGGTGGAATTGGAACAATTTTAACTAACTTCCTCAATTCTGAAAAAGATGCACAGAATCCTCAAAATCTTTGTCTGCAATGCGGTAAGTGTTCAGAAGTATGTCCAGGTAAATTAGATATTCCACAAATGATTTTGGAAATAAGAAATCGCATGGGTGAAAAAGAAGGACTACCGTTTACTCAAAAATTTGCTCTCGATGTGGTTTCTAATCGCCGATTATTCCATTCGTTACTACGTGTAGCATCCATTGCCCAAAAACCTTTTACCAAAGGACAACCAGTCATTCGTCATCTACCTATGTTTCTTTCGGGTCTTACTGAGAAAAAGAGTTTACCTGCCGTAGCTAAGGTACCCTTCCGAGATGTTTTCAAAACCATTAAGCAAGATGTGAAGAATCCAAAAGGGAAAATTGCCCTTTATGCTGGCTGCCTGATCGATTTTGTTTATCCGAAGATCGGAGAAGGAGTTATTGTTGCTCTCAATGAAAAAGGGTATGAAGTCGTTTTTCCTGAAGGGCAATCCTGCTGTGGTGCACCAGCTACCTATATGGGTGATCGCAATAATGCTCGTAAATGTGCCATTATGAATATTGAGGCTTTAGAGGCTGAAAAGGTTGACTACGTGGTTTCAGCCTGTCCAACCTGCACCCATGCACTTAAAGTAAGTTTCAAAGAGTTGCTTCAGGATGATCCGGGGTTGGCAGCTCGTGCTGAAGAGTTGAGTGGTAAGTCAAAGGATTTCTCTAAATTGTTATCGGACTTGGGTGGATTGACACCTGGGGGAGATGGAGTACCCTTAAAAGTAACGTACCATGATTCTTGTCATCTAAAACGATCCATGGGAGTATATGCCGAACCTCGAAAAATACTAACCGATACTTCTGGAGTACAACTGATTGAGATGAAGGAATCTGATCGTTGTTGTGGTTTTGCAGGCTCCTATTCGATTAAGTTTCCTGAGTTATCAGGTCCTATCTTGGAGCGTAAACTTAATAATATTGAAGAGACGGGTGCTGACGCCGTTGTAGTCGATTGCCCAGGATGTTTGATGCAAATCTCTGGGGGTTTAGATAAGCGAAACCCAGGTATCAGGGTTATTCACACGGCAGAACTTCTCTTAGAGAAACGAAAAAAACTAAAGAATAAAACTAAATAGTTGTTCAGTTCAACAATCTTAGTGTCAAAAATACATTTTTCAAGCAAGGAATTCCCAACGATTTCCTAGAATGTAAATAAAGTGAGCAGGTAACCTTTTATCCAGAGTGTATGGCAATGTGTTGCCACGAAAGCGAGCGAAATCGCATTGAAGGAGAAAGGTTGTTGCTAGAGAGGGAGAAAGGGGTTAACCATTTCCTGAAAACGTAGTTTTCATATACAGACTTAAAAAGGGCGATCTAGACGATTGATGCATGATAAAGATGTGAGAATGAATTATTGATGCGTAACTTTTTTAAGGGCTTAGATATGAGTTTTTATGGTTAATGGAACCCTGTTTCTGAAGCCTCATCCATAACAGTGTCCTCCTTATGAGTCTGCAGCACAATAAGGAGTGACATCTCAGGGATTGCACCTCTGGGAAACAGAGTGGGCCGTTGCGAGAACTGAGAACAGTTTGAGATCCTCGAGGGAAATATCCTTGAGGATCATTTTTCTCTTAATACGGAATAGATATTTATAGAAGTGTGAGAATTAGATTAATTAGAAGACATCGGATTATGAAGTGTGGATTAAGTTCCTGAAGTTGGGGATATTATTGACTTGAAGCATAAGCTTTTTACTCTAGAAGGAATTCAGAAGAAAAGGGAGAATAATATAAAGAAGCTAGAAACATTGTATTGCTTGATGGGTTTGAGGTCTTAATAGGAGGACATTAACGTGATTCAAGCCATTCTCTTTGACTTAGAGAAAACTTTGACAAATATTGATTCTGCAGAATTTCTGCAGAATTACCTCGGTATATTGGCTCCTCGATTTGCGCATCTTTTAACGCCTGATAAATTTTCGAAACAATTATTAAAGTCATTGGAAGTTACTCAAAAGGAACCCAAACTAGGTCAGACTAATCTACAGACGTTTTTTGACGATTTTTGTAAAGCAACAGGTCAATCGATTCAGACACTAAAGCCCATTTTTGAAGAATTTTATGCTTCGGATTTTCCGACGTTGAGATGTTTAGTCCAAGTTAATCCGATGGGGGTTAAAGTGGTTGAGTATGCAATTCAGCAAGGCTTTTTAACGGCAGCAATATCGAATTTGATAATGCCTTTGAGAGCTATGCAAGAGCAAATTCGCTGGATGGGTCTCGAACCGGAACATTTTAAAGTGATTTCCTCTTTGGATACCTCACACTTTTGTAAACCTCATATCGAGTTCTATCGCGAAATTGCAGATAGTCTTGGAGTTGGACCGGAAAGCTGCCTGTTGGTTAGTAAGGATTCCAAAGATTTTGTATGTCAAGAGTTGGGAATGAAAGTGTTTTTTATTGGGGAGCAAAGTTCTGAGGTCCAGTCAGATTTTGTTGGACAACTTGACGATCTCCTTCGATACATTAGTCTAGGGAGCTTGTAGTGGAGGATGTTCTGATGACATCGACTGTATTAAGAAAGGAAGAATCAACGTTGGGGGGTTCTAGCCAGTTCGCACAATGTAAAACGAGTGAAAGGCTGGACCAAGCGTTTCCATCTGTCCGCATAGCCCCATTATTCTATGAATTTCTAGGCCGTTATAATGATTGGAGGCAGGCTAAACTTCAAGTTATGATAGGGTCGATCCTTGTATTATGCTTAGGGTTATTTGCCTTAATTATGCCTTGGTTCTTGCCAAAAGTCGGAGTATGGATAAGTCTGGTTATTTTTATTCTTTTCTTTTTTGCCTTACGCTATTATATTGTTGTTAACGAGCGAGCGAGCCATTTATACATTAACGTCTATGTATTGCACCATCATTTAATTGGCAAGCTCGAGGTGGGTTTTTGTGATCACCATGAACCTTGCCATTGTGTAGAGGATTTCCGAGGCTATGTATTAAAAAATTATAAGATTTCCTTTGAAAGTGGATCAATAAGATGAATCGAGATACTTTTCAGATAGAAAACGCAAACTTTATGGGAATTTATTGGCGAAATTGACCAAAGAATGCTAGAATAAATCAATCTATATTTGATTAATAAAAATAATGGAGGTTGTTTAATGAAAAAATATGTTTGTTCTGCTTGTGGTTATGTTTATGATCCTGAAGTCGGGGACCCTGATTCCGGAATAGCACCGGGTACTGCTTTTGAAGATCTCCCGGAAGATTGGGTTTGCCCACTTTGTGGAGTAGGTAAAGATATGTTTGAAGCAGAGTAAGACTCTATTTTGATAATTAGCTTGACAATTATGATCGATAACCAAATATATCAGTGGATTACTTAACAGGTTAAAGGGACTATGACAAATTATATTTTTGCCATAGTCCCTTTTTAATGTTGTTTGGAATACTTATAGTTCCATGATTGCTGCTTCATCACGGTCTAGTTTTTCCATGCAACCTTTTAGGCGATTTCGTAGAGTCGTATCGCTTACGGCTTCACGCATTTGGCGCATGAGATCAATAGTGCGTCGGAAAACGCTAATAATGTCTCCTTCGTCTAAGTTGCATAACGCTTGAACTTCAACAAATGTACTGCCTTGGCTCCACGCATAGGTGATTCCAGCGACTCTGGGATCATATCTTACTGTATCTTGTCCGCAAACGCTTTGAAGGTAGTCTACAAGTTCTTTGACGGGTGCAGAATCAAAAACTGCAGACCTATGAAACATATCGTTTTTTCTCGCTTCGAAGTCAATACTGGACAGCAGAGCATTGAGCTGGTCATCATCAAGTTGCGGGAAAACATCTGAGTAAATTAGCTCAGTTACTAGGAGTTCTTGGACATAAATACGACTGGCCGAAGTTCCACGCGGTAAAAGCTCATCTCCACGCATATACCCTAACTGGCGCAGATGGTTTTTTTTGTATTCAAATTCTTGTAGAAAGGCATTTTCCTCGGGTAGTGCGTCTAGTGCTTTTTGGAGTTCTTGTTGTTGCTGCTTTATCGAGAGGTAGGCTTTGCTTTGAGTTTGGCAGTTTTCTTGCTTTTGGATGGGGCAACTCTTAGGAGATTGAGATAAGAGCTTTTCCCAGCTGCGAATTTTTCGGGCCATTTCACGTCCGTACACGCGAGACTGTTTTCGGGGCCCTAAGGCTTTAAATGTTTTCTTGAGCTTTTCTAGTTCCTGACGTTTAGGATGATGTTTAAGTGGACACTGGAAGGATCCAACCTCCTCACAGAGATGGTTCGCGCCACTGAGTTGTTGCTGGATCTGGGCTAACTCAGTGTGCAGAGAATCAGAACTTAGACGGTAGCTATAGGCAGCAAAGCTCTTTTGAAAGTAAATTTCGATTTGAGCTTGGGTTAAGGTTGCAGTGAGATTGAGAACAGTATTGTAGGTTAATCTAAATTGACTGGTAAGGGGTTCAAGACGATTCAACTGGAATTTAGGGGGTGGACTTTTCTCCATATAGGCCAGGTCGACAAGGGCAAACGAGAAGCCTTTTTCATCGAGGCCGCGTCGTCCTGCACGACCAGACATTTGAAAAAACTCATGATTGGCCAGTGGTCGAAAGTTTCGTCCATCATATTTGTTTAAGGAATCGAAACAGACCGCTTTAACGGGATAATTAATGCCAACACTAAAGGTTTCTGTGCAGTAGAGTACTTTAATGAGTCGTTCTAAAAAGAGTTCTTCCACGATGACCTTTTGTGAGGGGAGTAACCCTGCATGATGATAGGCAATTCCCTTTGAACATAACCGCCTGAGTTGTCTTGTCGAAGACGACCAATCATCTTCTGGTCCAAAGTTCTGCAGAAATTTCTCCTCGACAGTTCGACGTTCGCTTGCTTTGAGGTAATTAGCGATGGTCGCTAATTCCATAGCTTTTAAGGCACATTGCTTACGGCTAAAAACAAAGAAAAGTGCTGGAAGATGTTCACGCTGAATTGTGCGAATCAGGTCTAAATGAGTGGTTGGGCCAAAGGGATTTTCATCATTGATACGGTCTTTGAGTTTTCGACGGTAGTATCGCCATAGTTGGTCATAGTCTACTAGGCCAGTGTCTTTGGTGTAGTAATAATACTCTAAGGGTACTACACGATTATGTTCTTCAATTAAAGCTACCTCTTCATGTCGGATAGATTCAATCCAATCCACGAGGTGTTTAGCATTGGCGATGGTAGCACTCAAACCTAGAATCTTCATTTTTGGAGGTGCCAGAATAATAGACTCTTCCCAGACGGTGCCCCGCTCCTCGTCATTTAACCAGTGGATTTCATCAAAGACAATATGAGATACAAATTCTAGGGCAGGGTCTTCGGTAATGACTTGGTTGCGAAAGACTTCCGTTGTCATTATGAGTAGTGGAGCTGTTGGATTTAGGACGACATCCCCAGTCATGATGCCTACTGCTTCTTCGCCAAACTGTTTTTTGAAGTCTCTAAATTTTTGATTACTGAGTGCTTTAATAGGCGCCGTATAGATCACTCTTAAGTGTTCTTTCATGGATTTTTCGATTAAATAATCTGCTACGAGGGTTTTCCCTGTACCAGTGGGTGCAGCAACGATGACGGATTTTCCGGCATCAATAGCATCAAGAGCTTCTTCCTGAAAAGGATCTAAAGTAAGTTCGTGGTAAGTGCGATTAGACATAGTAGTCAGCTCGTTTCTGATGTCGTTTTACTAATTTTAACAAAGCAATCAATAATGGTCAAATTTAGGGGAGACATGGTCTGAATGATCTCTTGAATCCATAGGATGAAACAAGAGACAAGGCTAGGAGGGGATCAGATTGTCTTCGATACGATTAGAGATTGAAAGGGCCATGGGACTTAAGTTTCCGGAACGAAATGGAGAAGTGATTATACGGTTTGAGGAATCTATGGAAATTCCTCCAGCAGCTGAAACCCTGATGCGGGGATTATATCGCGATCCTGATCGCGTGCGTCAAGGATTTAAGGTATTGCATCAAGAGACTGGGTCGATCATTGATATTCTTATGCCTCGACGCTCTCGGTTACGTGAATGGGCAGATTCTCTACCGGATCGTCCCAAAGAAGCGGAATCCTTTTTAAAAGACACGGCTGAGCAGCTTTTACTTAAAGAGCAGCGCTTGGCACATGCCGAGCGAGAGTTAGTGGAGCAATTGCAGGGAAGCGGATTGGATGATATTTATCCAATCCCATTAAGTGCTTTTGGACTATGTACCTACAGAGATCCTGCTGTAAAAATCTTTCTCAAGCCTCTTGGCAGGTTTTCAGAACTATTTCAAATTAATCCAGATACTTTGCGGCAGGCTGTGCGCGTTCACTTCTTATTCTTACTTTTATTGATTGCCGGTCTTGATTTAGATGGGCAAGTATATGGTAGGGAGGGTGAAGAAAAAGTAATTCATTGGTTAACCAGTATTTACACGATTCGATATCTAAGAAGCCAATCTGCTGAATTAATCCAATGTTATCAGGAATGGGTAAAAGCTTGGGGAGGTAGAATACCAAACCAAAGTATGCTGAATGAACGGGGATGTGAAAAGACCCGTGCAGCAATGGTTTTTTGGCGTCGTCAGTCGAACCTTAACTGGGAAGATTGTTGGCGAATCATAAATCAACTAGAACCACCAGATAGTACGAATAGTGTAGTATTTAGTTAAGGCCAGTCTGCTAATTCGTGAGGTTTTATGATTTCTAATCGATCGTCAACAAGCTTTATAATTCCAGACCGTTTCCAGTTGTTGATGGATCGGTTAACGCATTCACGTGAAGTCCCAATCATACTGGCTAAATCCCGATGGGTTAGAGAGGCATCTACAAAAATAGGTTGTCCAGGGCTAAGTGCTGGTCGTGCTAGACGAAGGAAAAGAGCCGCTAGAATTCCCGCAGTTGAGCGATTGGTCAAGATACGGATAAACTCCTGGGCTAGTCTTAAGCGCCTATTTAAGG
>DAIEHY010000007.1 GCA_027353165.1 Desulfosporosinus sp. | reverse complement strand
AAAAACCTCTTCCTAGCCCGCAAGCAAGAAAGAGGTGTCCATGTTGATGCATGGTTCGCCATTCCCTTCTTAGTCTCACGGGACTAATTTAAAGGTACAAGGATTTAACTTCATTGAGCATATCATAATTCGATCTAATTTGACAAGAGGGAGTTGATAATCTGTTTTAAAAACTTTAAGCTTAAATTATTTATCCTGAAAGGAATATGATAAAATGTGATGTAAGCGTAAATTTGATAAAAAGCATGGGTTATTTCAATAAGGAGGCGTCAGGATGTTTCGCTATGCTGAAGTTTTGGTTGATGTAGCTAATCGGCGCCTGGATCAAAGTTATCATTATTTTATTCCAGACAATCTTTGTGTGAAAATTGGAATGAGAGTTCTCGTTTTCCTCCAGAACCGAAAAGTACAAGGGCTCGTTGTTAACGTCACCCATGATTTACCGGAAGGACTGGAAAATATCAAGCTCAAACCAGTGAGTGAGATTATCGATGATGGGAGTCTTGTTCCACCAGAACTCATAGAATTAGCACATTGGTTAGCTCAAACAACTATATGTTCAATCGCTCAAAGCTTACATACGGTATGGCCGCTTCTCAAAGGAAAGATAGATGAATGGGTTTTTCTCATAGCCTCGCTTGAGGATTCAGATGTACAGGCCCAAAAATGGCTAAATCCAGAAGCCTTTCACGCGATTACGGTGCTAAATAGAGCTAGGAGAAAGGCGATTTCCTTAAAGATCTTCTTAAAGAGAGCAGATATTTCTGATGAGACACTAGAAAAACTACTTCAACAAGGTTGGATAAAAAAAGAAGCGCGTTTTGTGTCTCCCTATGAAGCAGGGTCATCCAAAAAAACAGTTGATAAACAGGATGACCTTCTTCAGGGAAACCAAGTCAATGAACTTTGCTTTGCTAGGGGTGGAAGACTTTATAAATTAACTGCAGAGCAGACAACAGCCGTGAGTAGTGTATTAAAGGCTCTAGAAGAAGGGACATCTCAAACTATTTTGCTGCATGGCGTGACAGGCAGTGGAAAAACGGATGTTTACCGTGAGTTAATTGCCCAAGTTTTGGACCAAGGTGGAGATGCCATTCTTTTGGTGCCGGAAATTTCTCTGACTTCTCAAGTTGCACAGTATTTCGAAATCCAATTTGGTGAGCAGGTTATTATCATGCACTCTGGTATACGACCGAAAGAAAAGATGAAGGCTTGGGAGGATATTTTGGCAGGGCGAAAACGAATCGTGATCGGAGCACGTTCGGCCGTGTTTGCCCCTTTACCAAATTTGCGACTTATCATACTCGATGAAGAACATGACAATGCCTATAAACAGGACGAGAATCCTAAATATCACGCACGTGATGTGGCCCGTAAGAGGATGGAACAGAGAAAAGGTGTTGTGTTATTGGGGAGTGCAACTCCTTCGCTTGAAGCCTATGCTGCAGCGCAATCAGGCAAAATCCGAATGCTGACAATGTCTTCTCGAATTGGAACTAGTGTTTTACCGCCGGTCGAAATTGTCGATATGCGCAAGGAACTACAAACGGGAAATCGGAGTATGTTTTCCCTCTTACTTCAACAGAAATTGCAGGATAGAATGGAAAAGGGCGAGCAAACCATGCTTTTCTTAAATCGCCGAGGGTATTCAACCTTTGTGATTTGTCGAGAATGTGGGTATGTAGTCAGTTGCCCAAATTGTGATATCTCCTTAACCTATCATACCCAGGGGCAAGCCATGCGTTGCCATTACTGTAACCACCATGAACTTCCTCCTCATGCTTTTCCGAATTGCGGTAGTCGCTATATTCGTTTTTTTGGGCAGGGGACTCAGCGAGTAGAGGAGGAACTGCAAAGTTTATTACCAGAGGTTCCTATTTTGCGTATGGACTTTGATACGACACGATCTAATGAAGCGCATAACCATATTTTAGGTAAATTTCGACGGCAAGAAGCTTCGATTTTAGTAGGTACTCAGATGATGGCTAAAGGCTTAGATTTCCCGAATGTCACGTTAGTAGGAGTTATTGCCGCCGATCAAACCCTTAATATGCCGGATTTTCGGGCTAGGGAACGGACGTTTCAACTATTAACTCAGGTTGCTGGTCGAGCGGGTCGGAGCGTCAAACCAGGTGAGGTAGTGATTCAAACCTATTCTCCAACAGATGATGCCATTGTAAGGGCAGCTCATCATGATTACAAGGGGTTCTTCTGGGAGGAAATTGGCTATCGCAAAGAGCGCAAGTACCCACCTTACACGCACATCATTCGGGTTTTGCTACTTCATGACAAAGAAGATCGGGTTATCAAAGGGGCGAATGATTTGGGGGCTTGCTTGTTGCAAGGAATGCAAGACCCTGAATTTGGAAATACTGAATTGGATATTTTAGGGCCTTCTCCAGCTGTATTACCCAGGCTTAAAAATCAATGGAGATGGCAGATCTCAGTTAAAGGAACTCGACAAGATTTGCTTAGGGCGTTTTTGCATCGAGGAATTCAAAGGTTTTTTCAAAGCCCAGCCAGCAATGGGATAGTTTTAAACGTTGAAGTCAATCCGTTATCAATGTAGGATGGACTCAGCCCCAATGAGCAGAAAAGTAAAACTTATTAAGAAGAAAATAGGAGCATAAGAATCTAGAATCAATTGGTTTAAAGAAAGGGGTTCATGAAAATGGCTATATATCAGATTGTAGAAATTGGGACGGATGTGCTGCGTGAAAAGGCGAAAGAGGTTAAAGAAGTTAATGCGTCGATTATAAAACTCCTCAATAATATGCTGGATACTATGAATGCTGCAGAAGGAGTAGGATTAGCTGCTCCTCAAATTGGGGTGTCCAAGCGGGTCATTGTCGTTAAGGTTGATGATCAAATAGTGGAACTTGTAAATCCAGTTATTTTGGAAAAAGAAGGGGAAGCTGTCGCAGAAGAAGGTTGCCTTAGTATTCCAAATATAACAGGAGATGTCGTTAGGGCCGCTAAGATTCGTGTTCAGGGTTTAAATCGTCAAGGTGAAATGTGCGACATTCATGCCGACCGTTTATTAGCTCGTGCTTTACAACATGAGATTGATCATCTGGAAGGGATATTATTCATTGATTTGGCTAAGAAAACTTATCGCAGCTAAGCGAAAAGGGATAAAAACCAATACTAAATTATTGAACCATGGGTACGGGGTTCGAAAAGATTTGAGAACCACGAGTAGGGGGGGTTGTTATGCGCATAGTTTTTATGGGGACACCTGATTATTCCGTACCGACTTTATGGGCCTTGGTGCGAGAAGGGCATGAGGTTGTGGGGGTCTTTACCCAGCCTGATCGACCGGCTGGACGAGGAAAGAACTTAAGACCTAGTCCCGTAAAAGTCGCCGCTGAGGAATTAGGTTTATCTGTTTTTCAACCTGCAAGTATAAAAACGCCCGAAGGGATTCAATTGCTTAAGGATCTGGCTCCTGAGAGTATTATTGTCGTCGCTTACGGACAGATTCTATCCAAGGATATTTTACAGATCCCTTTAAAAGGGTGTATTAATGTTCATGCTTCTCTGCTTCCTGCATACCGGGGCGCCGCACCCATTCATTGGGCACTAATGAATGGGGAAACCTTAACAGGCGTGACGACCATGCTCATGGACGAAGGATTAGATACGGGGGACATGTTGCTAAAACGCGAAATTGTAGTTTCCAATGAAGCGACAACGGGTGAAGTTTATGATCAATTGGCTATCTTGGGTGCAGAATTGCTGATAGAGACGTTGCGTAAGTTACAACTTGAGAAATTAATTCAGATACCCCAAACTGGTGAAACTAATTATGCTCCGCTACTGAAACGCGAACATGAACGTATAGATTGGTCACGTAGCGCGGTCGATCTGCATCATCAGATTCGAGGACTAAATCCTTGGCCGGGGGCCTACACGGTCTTCAGAGGGGAAAACCTCAAGATCTGGCGAAGCGCTCTTTATCCTCAGGTCGACAAAGGTGCTAAGTCATTTGACCAGGGCGAAATTATTCAAGTAATCGAAGATGGTTTGTTAGTACAGACGGGGGACGGGATCCTCCGGGTTTGGGAAGTCCAACCAGCAGGAAAACGCAGGATGTCTGCCAAAGATTTTTTTAAGGGTCGGCACGGCCAAACTGGCGAAAAATTAGGTTGAAGCAAACTCTTGGTACCCTTCTTTAAGAAAGGGTGTCGGGAAAGTTTAATATGGAGGTGGTTATATGTTTTTTTGGGATGCGACAATGGTTCTCTTAATTCCGGCAATCTTGCTTTCTTTATTTGCTCAATTCCGGATTTCTTCGTCTTACAAAAAGTATTCTAAAATCCGTTCAGAGACTGGACTCACAGGGGCTCAGGCAGCTCGTGAACTTTTGAACAGTGGCGGATTATACGATGTGCGGGTTGAACCGATTGGAGGGCGACTTTCCGATCACTACGATCCACGTACGCGGGTTATTCGGCTTAGTGAGGATGTTTATCATGGTAGCTCACTTTCCTCTGTGGCGATAGCCGCTCATGAAACTGGTCATGCTTTGCAGCATGCTGCAGGATATTTTCCGATGCAACTTCGGTCATCCTTTGTTCCTATTGCTAACTTTGGCAGTGGGGCAGGTCCGATTTTGATTATGGTAGGGCTATTCATGCCAAGCTTTGACTGGCTTCTACAGATAGGGATAGTAGCGTTTACCTTTGCTGTAATTTTCCAGCTAATTACTCTGCCGGTCGAATACAATGCCAGTGGTAGAGCGATGTCCCTACTACAGGAGAAAGGTATGCTCGGAGGAAATGAAATAGGTGGTGCTCGTTCTGTCTTAAATGCAGCGGCTCTAACCTACGTAGCAGCCGCTTTGGCTGCGGTCCTTCAGTTAGCAAGATTTATTCTCATTGCGCGGGGGAGAAGTGATGATTAAGCTGACAGCTCGAAGTATGGCAGTACAGATATTGACGCGTGTAGAAGTGGAAGGGGCTTACGCCAATCTCTTGTTACAGAATAATATTGGCAGACTACCAGATTCTAGAGATCGACAATTTGTAACGTTGTTGGTGAATGGAGCACTTAAACATAGACTTACGTTAGATTATGCTTTGCGCAGACATCTAAACAAGTCAATGTCTGCGCTTCCACATGAAATTAGGGCGATTTTGCGGATCGGTGCTTTTCAATTGCTTTATGCGGATAAGATTCCTCCAGCCGCTGCAGTCAATGAAAGCGTGGAATTAGCAAAAGGTAACCCTAAGTATACAGGGCTAGTCAATGTCGTCCTGCGGAAAGTCATGAGTTCTGCTTGGGAGTTTCCTTGGCCAGATGCCAAGCGCGAAACCGTTCGCTATCTCTCTGTGCGTTATTCTCACCCAGAATGGATAATTCAACGTTGGCTAAAACGCTGGGGCCTGGAGGAAACGGAAGCTTTATGTTTAGCCAATAATCAACCAGCGCATACTTGGATACGTACCAACACATTGAAGATTTCGCGTGAGGCTTTAAGAGATCGTTTGATCCAGGAAGGAATCACCGTCGAATTAGGAACTCGGATCCCAGAAAGTTTGAGGATTCAAAATTTTAGTGCACTTGATCGACTAGAGAGTTTCCGGGAGGGGCTATTTACAGTTCAGGATGAGAGCTCGCAACTTGTTGCACACGTGCTCAGCCCTAAACCAGGGCAACGTGTCTTGGATGCTTGTAGTGCTCCTGGTGGGAAGGCGACTCATATAGCTCAGCTAATGCAAAATCAGGGGGAAATTCTGGCCTTTGATATTCATGCGCACAAACTGGAACTCATTCAGCAATTAACGCAAAGGTTGGGAATTACAATCATCCAACCTCAGTTAGGGGATGCACGGGATTTGCCCGGGGTAAGACTCGGTTCTCAACAGCGCGTTTTGGTGGACGTTCCTTGCTCGGGTTTGGGCGTTCTGCGTCGCAGGGCAGACCTGCGTTGGCAGAGGGAGGAAAAAGATCTGAAGGAGTTTCCATCCCTTCAATTAGCCATCTTGGAACGGGCAGCGTCTTGTGTCGATGTCGAAGGGGATTTGGTTTACTCAACCTGTACCACGGAGCCAGAAGAGAATTTTGAGCTAGTCAAGAGGTTTCGCGTCGAACATCCGGAGTTTGAACCGGTCAGCTTGATAGAGTCCTTGCCCTTTACTCTGGAGAATACGAGAGATATTCAACAAGCAAATAAAGGAATGCTCCAACTTTTACCGAATCGTCATAAAATGGATGGGTTTTTCTTAGCAAAATTCCATCGTACTAGTTAAAAAGGATAGTGCTTGGCACTAGCCAAGTTTTCTTGACAAAGAAGTTTAATTGGAACGAATTGGGTGAATAATATATATTATGGGAATTATCGAATTGCGAGGTTGTTTAGATAATGAACTGATAGAGATTTGTCGAGAGTTGGGTTTGAAACAATTTCGGGGGCTCCAGTTGTTTCAGTGGGTGCAGCAAAAAGCAGTGCTTTCTTGGGACGAGATAAAAAACATTAGTAAGGATGACTTGCAAACGTTAAGCAGTCGATTACATTTATATTGTTTAGAACAGGTCCAAGAACAGCGTTCTACGGATGGCACGCGTAAGTATTTGTTCCGTCTTGAAGATGGGGAGATGATCGAGTGTGTTCTCATGGATTATTCTCGAACCCAATCTCGGGACCGCCATACGGTTTGTGTCTCGACGCAAGTGGGATGTGCGGTAGGTTGCGCATTCTGTGCAACTGGAATTGAAGGCTTCCGAAGAAACTTAAGTCCCGCTGAAATCGTGGGGCAAGTTTTGGATATCACCCATTTGATTCGGCAAGAAGATCCGGATTTCCAGGTAACCAACATAGTCTTTATGGGGATGGGGGAACCTTTACTTAATTATGATTCGGTTCTTAAAGCAATTGAACTTTTAAATCATGAACAAGGACAGGCAATTGGTATGCGGCGTATGACGATTTCGACGTGTGGGGTTGTGCCTCGAATCCTTCAATTAGCTAAGGATAATCCTCAAGTGGGTTTAGCGGTATCTCTTCACGCCGCTAAGGACGAGATAAGAAATCAGTTAGTTCCGATGAATCGTCGTTATCCACTGGCCCTCCTGATGGAAACCTGTCATGAGTACTCACGAATCACGCATCGTCGGATTACCTTTGAGGTTGCCTTGACTGCTGAAAATACGAGGAGAGAGGAAGCAGAGGCCTTGGCCAGATTGCTTAAGGGACAATTAGGACACGTTAATTTGATTCCTATAAATCCTGTAGAAGGTACCGGAATGAAACGTCCTGATCAGGAGAAGATAAAGAGGTTTGCCCAGGTGTTAGAAAATGCCGGAATTTCTGTGTCGTCACGTGAGGAACGGGGGACAGACATCAATGCAGCTTGTGGACAACTTCGTCGACAGTGGGAGGGGTGAATATGAGCCTGTTGACTCGATTTGAGGGGATGGCCGAATTTCTTTTTACTGAAGCGTTTAAAAAGGGTGCGACCCGGCTTCAACCTGTGGAAATTGCCAAAGAACTAGTAAAGGCGATGCTGAAGAACAAGCAAGTTAGTATTTCACAGGTTTATGTTCCGAATATCTATCGGGTCTATCTCCATTCTAGTGATTGGGGACCTATAGCAAGTTTCGGGGATGCATTTCTGATTGAACTCTCAAAATATTTATTTGTCGAGGCGGAGCGAAACGGGTATACATTTCTCACTAAACCTGCTATTGAGTTGCACGCCGACGAGACGGTAAACCCTCGACAGATGGTGATTGAAGTGGATTTTGATGATTCGATTGATGTCAACTGGGGAGAAGAACTCAATGATCTAGGAGAAGAAAGTGAAAATGTTCCACCTAAATCATCGAATTGGCGAGAAAGTACAACTATTTTCAGAGAAAGTGTCAAGACAAACTTCCAGCCTGAAGGTAAATCGGGAAGGAATTCTGTTTACTTTCTCGAAATCATTGAAGGACCAGATACGGGCCAGAAATTCCCGCTTCAGGAGGCGGAATTCTTCATTGGCCGTCATGGCCAATGTGATTTGGTACTTCATGACCCTGAAGTTTCACGTCGACATCTAAAGATCGCATCGGGAGGAGAAAATGGTTGGTGGCTGGATGATTTGGGAAGTACGAATGGTTCCTTTGTAAACGGACAGCGAATTACCCATCAGACCACAGCTCCAGGGGACCGAATCAAAATCGGACAAAGTGTATTGGTCATACAAAGAGCCCCCTAAGCTTGATTTGGAGGATTGTATGCAATTTGTTTTAGTCATTGGACGACTGGTTTTTGTCGCCCTTATCTATCTTTTTATCTTTCGAATATTTACGGCGCTTTTGGCGGATCTTCAGCTGAAGGGGATTTTTCAACGCTCTGTCAACGAATCTGGACGTTTAGAAGTCCTTACTGGAGGAGAGTCCCTTGCCCGAGGGCGGATCTTTAGAGTCGATGCTAAAGGGTTACGTTTGGGACGGGGAAAGCATAATGATATTGTTTTAACAGATCATTTTGCTTCCATTGATCATGCTGCATTTCGCTTGCAAAAAGGACAAACGATTTTGGAAGATATGGGAAGTACTAATGGAACCTGGGTTAATGGAGAGCAAATTCATTCACCTGTGCAATTGGTTGCAGGAGACTATGTGAAAATTGGAAGTATTACCTTCCAATACTCGAGGTGGCAAAATGAGAGTTCTAAGCTTTAGTGAAAAAGGGTGTATTCGTAAAAATAATGAGGATTCTTTTTTGGTTTTATCCACCGAAGGGCTCTATGCAGTCGCCGATGGTATGGGAGGGCATAGAGCGGGAGAAGTGGCATCCTCAACAGCTTTAGAGGAATTGGAGAAATTTGTTCCTCAACTTGCCGAGCTTGAAGAACAGGCTTTAGAAAAAGGGCTATCTGAGGCGTTTGTACATGCAAATCGTGTTATTTATGAATCCTCAGCTACCGAGCCAGAAAATGCCGGAATGGGTACTACCCTGACGGTATTGCTGATTCGTAACTCAGAGGCCGCGATTGCTCACGTTGGAGATAGTCGAGCTTATCTGTGGCGAGATGAGGGTTTAACTTTGTTAACAACTGACCATTCACTGGTCGGTGAGCTTGTGAGGTTAGGACAGATCTCTCCTGAAGAAGCTAACAAACACCCGCAACGAAATGTTCTGATGCGAGCGATAGGAGCAGACCCGAGTGTAGAAGTGGATTGTCAAAGTTTGAATTTACAAACAGGGGACGTTTTCCTTCTCTGCACGGATGGTTTCTCGAATATGATCAATGATCAAGAGCTCACTGAAGAATTTCTTGAACCAGGGTCTTGGGAAGAACGGTTGGAGAGGTTACGACAGCTTACGCTTGAACGAGGTGCCCCTGATAATTTCACAGCTTTATGCTGTATTATGGAGTAAGCCGATGATTCTTCGTTTAACTTCACGAGTTTTAATTTTAGGAATGATGTGGCTAGGACTTAGTTTGTTGAAGTGGGACGGCGCAATGGGTCCACTGTTTTGGCAAGCGCTGATCTTTACGGTTATTGTCTTGGTGGGAAGCCTAATGGAACAAATCTTCCATTATCAAGGAGATCCCTTTATCTTACCTGTCGTCCAAGCTATCATGGCCCTTGGACTTGTATTTGTTGTACGAATCAACCCTGGGGTTGCCTTACACCAATTTTGGTGGGCTAATCTTGGAATGTTGATGTTTTACGTTGTTCTTTGGACCATTCGAGATTATCGATCCTTTGGAAGATTTCGATATATCTGGGGGCTATTAGCGGTTACTCTACTGCTGGTGACTCTTCTGGTGGGATCAGAGGAAGGTGGAGCAACGAGCTCCCTGAAGCTTTTAGGATTTGGGTTTCAACCGGAGGAATTTGTCAAACTGACGTTACTATTATTCATGGCTACGTACTTGGAAGAGAATGAAGAATTGTTGCGCATAGGAACCGTGCAGGTGGGAAGATTCTCTTTGCCTGATTGGCGGACTTTAGGTCCGTTCATAATCATGGTGGCTTTCGTCCTTGGAATTTTAGCCGCTCAAAAAAGTCTAGGGACAGCTTTAGTGTTTTACCTGCTTTTTGTACTCATGCTTTATGTTGTGACAGAGCGAGCTCTTTATTTAGGAATATCTCTGCCAATTTTTTTCTTAACCGGCACTTTAGGCTATCTGCTTTTTCGACATGTTCGTGTGAGAGTTGCAGTCTGGATGGATCCTTGGCAAGATCCCACGGGAATGGGGTATCAAATTGCTCAATCTCTGTTTGCCATTGGAGGCGGAAATATTCTCGGTACGGGGTTAGGTAATGGTATTGGTGCATCGACCGTACCCGTGGCAATTAGTGATTTTATTTTTTCAGTGATTGCAGAAGAGCTGGGATTTGCTGGGGCGATGGCTGTGCTTATGCTCTTTTTGATTGTTGTAATGAGAGCTTTTGCAGTGAGTTTAAAGGCCAAAGATCGCTTTGGACAAATCCTGGCCGCAGGGATAGGAATTTTACTTGGAACTGAGACCCTAATTATTCTGGCTGGGGTTACAAAACTGCTTCCTTTGACAGGATTGCCTCTTCCGTGGGTAAGTTATGGCGGAAGCTCCCTGATGGTTCATTTTATCTTGCTTGGGGTGCTACTCAACATATCTAATGCTACCGCAGTAAGTTCCCACAGCACGAAGAATAAGGGAAGGGAGTATGCAACATAATGCGAGGGATACGTCAAGTAGCATTGGGCATGGCCTTTAGCTTTTTTGTCCTAAGTCTTGGCTTGGTCTATTGGCAAGTTGTTAAAGCAGACACGTTATTAAATAATCCTGCTAATCGCCGTATGATCCTCATGGAAAATCGTGTGACTAGGGGAGGAATTTTTGATCGCAACGGCGAAGTGATTGCAAAAACTCAGCTATTAAACGGGAAAAAGGTTCGAGTTTATTCAAATGGGGAAATGTACGAACCTGCACTTGGTTATTCAACGGTGAAATTGGGAGCATCCGGTCTTGAGGGAAGTTTAGCAGATTGGCTGCTAGGGCTCAAGAAGGCCAATCCTAGCCAAACAGTTCAACAGCTTTTTGCACTTCCCCGCACAGGGGATGATGTGGTACTTACCCTAGATTCTCGTTTACAGAAGCTCGCCTTTAATGCACTCAAGGGAAAAATGGGAGCTGTAGTGGCAATCGATCCAAGAACAGGGGAGGTCTTGGCTTTAGTTAGCCAACCCAGTTTTGATCCCACTAACCTAGACAAAAACTGGAATGAAATTGTTAACCGTGAAATAGAAAGGCCACTGGAACAACGTTATGCTTCTCTCTATCCCCCGGGATCAACCATGAAGGTGGTTACCTCTGCGGCTGTCTTACGTAGTGGAGTTAATACCACGGATCTATATGAGTGCCGAGGCTCTACAATTATTAACGGACAAGTGATTCGAGAACAAAACGATAAGGCCCATGGCTGGGTTAATTATAATATGGCGTTAGCGGATTCCTGCAACACGTACTTTGCAACCTTTGGAGTTCAGGCAGGGAGTGAAAGGTTTTTATCCGCTGTCAAGGGTTTTGGGTTTGGGCAACCGATTCCTTTTGAACTCAATGTTCCAACTAGTTCAGTTACCAAAGCAGCGAAAATTCCCACGACGTTAAATACAAATCTATTGGCAGCAAGTACCTTCGGACAAGGAGAAATTCTTGTTACTCCCTTTCATATGGCCTTGATCACTGCGGGTATCGCTAACCAGGGAGTCATTATGGCCCCTCATCTTGTCGATCGAGTCCTTGATCCTTCTCAAAACGTGATATTTGAACAAAAACCTAAGCCTTGGTTGACCGCTCTTTCCAAGACGGAAGCGGAACAAATCACAAGCGCGATGGTAACTGCCGTGACAGATGGCACGGCCGCACCGGGGGCGTTATCTAATGTTCAGGTCGCAGGCAAGACGGGTTCAGCTGAACCTGGTGGAGATGTCCCGACACATGCTTGGTATATCGCCTTTGCCCCCGCGGAGAAACCGCGGATTGCGATCGCCGTTATGGTGGAGAATGGTGGAACTGGCGGAGGGACAGCTGCTCCGATTGCACGACAAATCATTCAAGAAGCACTAATCAGAAAGTAGGTGACAGATAGTGAGTAAAATTTTCGGGGGACGATATGAAGTCCTTGAGCGAATTGGTGCTGGGGGTATGGCTATCGTTTATAAGGCCAAGGATGTTTTACTTAACCGTGTCGTAACAATCAAGGTGCTCCGAGAGCAGTTTGTCACAGATGAGGACTTTATCCGTCGTTTTCGTAGGGAAGCCCAATCTGCTGCAAGTTTGTCCCATCCGAACATTGTCTCAATTTATGATGTTGGCAAAGATGGAGATACAGAATATATTGTCATGGAATACGTGGAAGGTCGTAACCTAAAAGAAATCATTCGAGAGTATGCTCCACTGTCCACAGATCAGGCTATTAATCTGGCACGGCAAATTACTGGGGCTATCCAAAATGCTCATGAACACCATATTATTCATAGGGATATCAAACCACATAACATATTAGTGACGACGGACGGACATGCTAAGGTCACGGACTTCGGTATTGCGCGGGCAGTCTCTTCGGCGACAGTCACCCATACGGGAGATATTGTTGGTTCAGTTCATTACTTATCTCCGGAACAGGCAAAAGGAATTCAAAGTAATGAGCAATCGGACATTTACTCTTTAGGAATTGTGCTTTACGAATTACTGACAGGGAAAGTGCCCTATGATGGAGAAACCCCCATTGCCATTGCTCTTAAACACTTACAACAACTACCTGTTCCGCCCAGCAAACTTAACCCTCGGATTGATAAGGAATTTGAAGCTGTGATCATGCGGGCAATCTCTAAGTCACCTGAACAACGCTATTTGGCGGCCAAAGATCTTCTTGAAGACCTGGACCATATCCAGGCCGGTCGACCCATTTCGCGAATGGAAGTTTTTCAAACGGATGATCCCGAAGCCACTCAGACTCATAAAGGGATGAGTCAAGTTCTGGCACCCGTAGGGGTAAAAAGTTCAACGCCAACTAAGCCCGAAAAGAAAAAACGTATACTTTGGCTTGTTGGAGGCTTTGTGCTTCTCTTCTCCCTCCTTGGCGGTGGGATTTTGCTAAAGAATTATCTTGCGGTAGAATCGACGCTGGTTCCAGATTTAGTTTTGAAAACGGTGCCAGTGGCAGAGGATTTTGTAAAAGGTGCTAAACTAAGTCTAAGTGCAGAGTCCACCACCTTCGAGTTTAGTGATAAAGTTGAAAAAGATCGCATTATTGAACAGGATCCGAAGGCTGGATTATCAGTTAGAGTGGGACGAACCGTTAAAATAGTCGTCAGCAAGGGTCCTGATCTGGGGAAATTCCCAGATGTTACGACTGGTCAGATGACAAAAGAAAATGCTTTGTATCTTATCCAGAATGCAGGCTTTACGGGAAAACCAACCTTTGAAACCGTTCCCGATGTGAATGTTCCAAAGGATGCTGTAGTTCGACAAGATCCTGCTCCCTATGCTTCATGGCCTAAAAACGGGGAGATTCATTTAACCTTGAGTGCCGGACCACAATCACTTCCCATAAATATGCCCAATGTGATCGGAAAAACATCGGCTGAAGCAAAAGTGATACTCGATCAGCATAAGCTAGTCTTTAAAATTGAAACCGAGGACTCTACGACTTCTCCAATCGATGTCGTCATGAATACCAACCCTAATCCCGGAGAAGCAGTTCAGCAAGGGACTGAGGTTACGATTGTTGTTTCGCGTGGGCCCGGTCCGCTTGCACAAGGAAAGGCTGACTTTGCAATTAAGGACCCGTTATTGATTGCGCAAGTGACAAGTTTCGTCCGCAAAAATGGTAAACCAAAGAAACATTAGGATAATCCCTAAAAGCACGATGATTAAGTGAGGTATTTATGATCAGAGGAGTCCTACTTAAGGGGTATGGTGGATTTTATTATGTTTATGCGGAGGACCGAGTATGGGAATGTTCCCTACGCGGTCGCTTTCGTGTTAAAGATCAAGAGTTTATACCAGGGGATCGGGTTAAAATTCTCCAGGATTTAGAGAACAAAGCCACGATTGAGGAGGTAGAGCCAAGGCGAAATGTTTTAAGTCGTCCGACCGTGGCTAATGTAGATCAGGCTATTTTGGTTTTCGCTCTAACTTCTCCTAAACCAGATCAAAATCTTTTGGATCGTTTATTGGTTCAAGTGTCAGAAGCAGGGATTGAACCGATTCTCGTTTTTACTAAATTGGATAAATTTAAAAAGGCTGTAATAACTAACGAAGAAGGCGCAGATTCAATCGGTGATGTATACCGTAATATAGGTTACACGGTATTTGAAGTCTCTAATGAAACAGGCCAAGGAATTAAAGAGCTTGGGGCACGGCTCACTAACAAAATTAGCGTTCTGGCAGGACCTTCCGGAGTCGGGAAATCAAGTCTTTTCAATGCCTTATCACCAGGAAAGAACCTGAAAACAGGAGATATCAGCATTAAGTCTAAGCGCGGTCGTCATACTACACGTCATGTGGAATTGATGGTTTGCGCTGGGGGGCTTGTGGCAGATACACCGGGTTTTTCTTCTCTTTCTATGCCAATCATGAAACGCTTAGAGCTAACGGACTATTTCCCGGAAATCGCTTCACGTCGTAGTCAGTGTCGCTTCAACAGTTGTCTGCATGATAAAGAACCTAATTGTGCAATCAAGGCTGCGCTTGAAAAGGGAGAGATTTACCCTAAACGGTATGAGCACTACCTAATTTTTTTGCAAGAAGTAATGGAAGCAGAGAGGAAGTATTAAGATGATTCAGATTGCACCTTCAATTTTATCCGCCGACTTTTCTCGACTAGGGGACCAGGTTCAGATGGTTGAGGAGGCAGGCGCTGAGGTATTACATATTGATGTTATGGACGGGCACTTTGTGCCTAATCTTACGTTTGGACCTGCTATAGTGAAATCCCTCAGGAATCATTCCAAAATGCGTTTTGATGTTCATCTAATGGTTGAAGAACCGGAAAAATTTATTGTTGAGTTCGCTAAAGCGGGTGCGGATCATATAACGTTCCATTTAGAAACGTCCCTCCACGCCCACCGTCTAATCCAACAAATCAAAGAACAGGGAATGACGGCGGGAATCGCGCTTAACCCTGCAACTCCACTGGACGGGGTTAAGTATATTCTGCAAGATTTAGATATGGTACTATTGATGACAGTCAACCCAGGATTTGGTGGACAGAACTTTATCCCAAATGTTCTCCCTAAAATTCAGGTCCTTCATCGCCATCTTGAACAGATCCAATCGTCTTGTTTGATTCAAGTTGATGGAGGAATTAACCTTGAAACTGCTGCAATGGTGGCTCAAGCGGGTGCTCATATCTTGGTGGCGGGTGCCGCTATTTTTGCCCAAGCTGATCCGCAACAAGCCGTGAAGAATATTCGCCAAGCGGCGGGTATGATGAAGGGTGAATAAGTTTAAAATTGCAGTATTAGCCAATGGTGTTTGGAATTCTGAATGGGGAAAACGGGTTCTCAATGAAGTTGACTTTTTGATTTGTGCGGATGGGGGGGCAAATTATGCCGCCCTATCTGGGCGTAGGCCCGATATTGTGATAGGGGATTTGGATTCAATTTCTCCTGAGAACTTAACTCAATGTGAAAGTACAGGCTGCATTATTGAGCGATATCCTTGTGAAAAGGATGAGACAGATCTGGAATTGGCACTGTTGCGGGCCGAGGAAAAGGCTTCCCTTATGGGTCAATCAGATATTTGGTTGTATGGGGCAAGCGGACATCGAATCGATCATTTTTTGGGTAATTTAGCGCTTATGTTGGGCTATGCACGAAAAGGGTATCGGATCCGTCTGGTTGATCCTGATCAAGAAATGTGGATAATTCAAGGCCGCGAAGAGATTAGTGCACCATTGGGTCAGGAACTTTCTTTGATTGCCTTATCGGAGAAAGCGATTGTCACGACTGAGGGGTTATATTATCCGCTTCAACAGGGAGTGCTTTATCAAGATTCTCCACGTGGGATCAGTAATGTGTTTCTTGGTGGGAAAGCGGTGATTGAGGTTCACGAGGGATGGGTCATGGTGGTCATTCCTAACGGGGGCAGGAACGGGAGGGTGTGAAGTTGCGCCACTCACCCACGGCGCCGTCGCTGGCGCGCTTGATTACGAGGCGAGCTTAGGCAAACCTCAGGGTAATACCTGAAGTGAACCAGTGCCACGCTACCGCCTCGTAATGTAAGCGCGCTGGACGCGACTTTGCCTAACGGGTTCGCTCTGCAAAATCACACCCTCTGGGTTGTGAATGGCGTAGAGTTAGGACGACGGGGCAGGAGCGGAAGAGCTATAAAGTGCGAGTGCAGGATTTGCTTTTATCGAAAGTCTGTTGTTAACAGTGCTAAAAATGGCATATAATAAGAGCATAATTAAGTCTAGATTCTGACTGAATTCTGCCTAGGAGTGATAAATGATGATTATTAAGCCCACATCTGCACTGAGGACAGAGCTTGGTGAAATAACTAGAATATGTAAAGAAAGGTCTGAACCTGTTTATTTGACCAAAAATGGTGAGGGCGAGTTGGTTGTAATGAGCATTGCTGCGTTTGAACGCAGAGAAGCAATGTTAAACCTAAGAGCCAAACTTTTAGAGGCTGAACTCCAACGTCTTAGTGGCGCACCAACCTACACTACCGATGATGTGAGAGAATATATCAAAGGCCTGCACAATGAGCAAGTATAAGATTGCGATATTACAGATTGCTCGTGAGGACATCGGGGAAATTTTTTTCTACATTGCAGAAGACAGTCCGACAGCGGCGCTTGCAATGACCGACAAGATTATTGATAAAATTGATAAGCTTGCAGAGCATCCGCACATCGGTAAAATCGTACCGGATGGTGAGTTGGCAAAACAAGACTACCGTATGCTGATTATAGACTGTTATATCGCTTTTTATAAGCTAATTAATGACGAGGTCGTAGTATACAGAGTACTTCATGGAATGCGGGATTATCCAGATTTATTGAAATGAACGTGGGTTATATCGCGAATTAATCTGTAATATAATCGGGATTGACAAAGTTGTGGGAAATGTTACCTAAGGCGATAACAGTTAATGATTGTGTTTTAGGTAAGGCTATATAATATTTATTGGGTGATGAATGTAGGTTGAGGAATGCAAGCAAGAACCGTCCCCGACTTGCACGACTTACAAGTACCGGCTTATACTAAGATTTTGATAAAAGGAAGACGATTTATGCAACAGGATGAACTTTGGATTGGGACTATGCTTGAAGGGAATGCCCGTTGGGTTTTGGTTAGAACGACGGATATTGTGGAGGAAGCTCGTCGGCGTCATGGGATGTCTCCGGTTGCCACGGCGGCGCTGGGTAGATTGATGACAGGGACGCTTATTCTTGCTAGTGCCCTTAAAGGAGAAGAAAGTATTACTTTGCGCTTGTTGGGAGATGGCCCTTTAGAAGGGGTTGTCGCTGTTGGGAATGCACGGGGAGAGGTTCGTGGTTATGTTAGGGAACCTTTGGCGGATTTGCCGCTTAAAGCCTCCGGGAAACTTGACGTGGGAGGAGCGGTTGGGCTTGGGGAATTGTCTGTGAGTCGGAGCTTACAAAATGGTGAAGTCTTTACCGGGACGGTTCCTTTGGTGAGTGGGGAGGTTGCTGAAGATCTGGTTCATTATTTATTAACTTCTGAGCAGATTCCTTCTGCTATGCTACTTGGGGTATTGGTCGAAAAGGATTATCATGTAGCAGGCGCATGGGGGCTTCTGATTCAACCCTTGCCTGGAGCGACAGAAGAGGTTATCCAGGCAATTGAAAGCCAACTTGGGCAGTTACAGATGGGGATTAGTGAATTGGTAGCTCAGAGCCAGACTATAGACGAGTTATTAGGTCATCTGATGGGACAACTTCCTCATCATGTTTTAGAACGACGTAAGGTGACGTTTTCTTGTACATGCTCGAAGGAACGCTTGAGTGATACGTTGGTTTCTATCGGAAAAAAAGAAATAGCAGACCTAATCTCGGATGGTAATGCCGAAATGGTTTGCCATTTTTGTAATGAACATTATCAATTTAATACGGAAGATCTTCAACAGATATTAGAGAGGGCGTGAGGTTGGGGAGGGTGTGAAGTTGCGCCACTCACCCACGGCGCCGTCGCTAGCGCGCTTGATTACGAGGCGAGTTTAGGCAAACCTCAGGGTAATACCTGAAGTGAACCAGTGCCACGCTACCGCCTCGTAATGTAAGCGCGCTAGACGCGACTTTGCCTAACGGGTTCGCTCTGCAACATCACACCCTCTGGGCTGGGAATGAGGTGGGGGTGGGATTATGGGTAAAATGAAAAAAGCCCGATATAATGTCGGGCTTTTGATTCACTAGCTAGCGCGCTGAACTTTTCCGGAACGTAAACATCTGGTACAAACTTTAATCCGGGCAGGAGTGCCGTTCACAATTGCACGAACGCTTTGCAAGTTTGGTTTCCAAGTTCGCTTTGTCCGAATATGAGAGTGGCTTACTTGAAATCCAGTGACTACTCCTTTGGCGCATATTGCACAAACATTAGCCATGCGCTAAACCTCCTTTGCAACTGAAATGACACTAATACATTCTATCAAAAGACAGGAAGGTTGGCAAGGTTTACTAGTGAACTTTTCTTAATTAATAAGGAAAGTATCTTTGGAGCAATCGTTTTTGGTCCTGTAAAGGGTTTTGGAAAAATAAATTCAGGTTTTCTTTGAACATTTTTGATTTCCTTGGTAGAATAGGGTCAACGTGGACGATACCGGAAGGGGAGGGCCTTTTAAATGGGGAAAGAAATTATTAATCATTTAGGTAAAATTGAAATCTCTGAAGAAGTGATATCCACGATTGCTGGTGCCACGGCAGTTGAGTGCTACGGTTTGGTCGGTATGGCATCACGCAAAATTACGGATGGAGTAGCCGATTTATTAGGACGGGAAAATTTGGCCCGTGGGGTTGTGGTCACTAATAAAGATAATGAACTTATAATTGATCTTTATATTGTTGTAGGGTATGGTGTTAAGATTTCTGAAGTTGCGGCTAGTGTCATGGAGCGCGTCCGCTATACAACAGAAAAGCTTACGGGATTAAACGTGTCCCAAGTGAATGTGAACGTCAAAGGAGTTCGCGTTTTAGAGTAGGGCATAAGAGTAGGGGGATGCGGTTTTGAGTCCAGCAGCTACAAATAAAATGGTTGCTCTAAACGGGCAATTATGGAAACAAATGATGATGGCAGGGGCGAAGTCTTTAGAGGCAAAAAAAGGCGATGTCGATGCCTTGAATGTTTTTCCTGTACCAGATGGAGACACAGGGACTAATATGTTTTTAACGATTCATTCGGCCGCTAGGGATTGCGAGAAAATATCCAGTCAGTCTATCAGCGAGGTTGCGGCGGCAGCTTCCATGGGATCTTTAATGGGAGCACGTGGCAATTCAGGTGTGATTCTGTCCCAACTCTTACGTGGCATCGCTAAAGGATTTGATGGCTTACAATCGGCTAATTCTCTTCAAGTGGCTCAAGCGTTGCAAGCAGGGGTGGATACCGCTTATAAAGCAGTTATGAAACCGGTTGAGGGTACAATTCTGACGGTTTCCAAGGAAACAGCACGAGCGGCTTTAGCTACGGCTAAGGGGGGAGGGACACTCCTTGAAACCCTTCAGGAAGCTCACCTAAAGGGAACGATGTGCCTAGCAAAAACACCGGAAATGTTACCGGTGTTAAAACAAGCGGGAGTTGTCGATGCTGGCGGACAAGGGTTCCTCATTATTTTGGCCGGATGGATTTCTGTTTTAACGGGTGAGACCCCAATTGAAGATACACAATCTGTTCCGGTGGCTTCTCCTAGCGGACGAGAAAGTGATAATTCGAAACAGGAGTTTATGCAGGTTGAAAACCTTGACTTCCCTTATTGCACTGAATTTTTAGTCAAGGGCTCAAATTTAAGTATAGACCAGATAAAAGTAGATTTAAGCGATCGTGGAGACTGCCTCTTGGTCGTTGGTACGCCTGAAGTGGTAAAGATCCATGTCCATGTTAAAAATCCAGGGAAAATTTTAGATTACGCGATCCAGTGGGGTTCACTTCATCAAGTCCAGATACACAATATGCTCGAGCAAAATGAGAAAATGGCTCATGCTATAAAAGAATCGACAGATTCTGAAAAAGTGCTATCAGACGATCAAAATCAGCTTCAGCCCCTGAAAGAGTTTGGGGTAGTTGCAGTTGCCATGGGACAAGGAATTGCAGATGTTTTTTTAAGTTTAGGCGCTGATGAAGTTGTGTTTGGTGGACAAACTATGAATCCAAGTACTGAAGATCTTGCTGAAGCTGTCCTCAAGGTTCAAGCACGCCAAATCTTCATTTTGCCGAATAACGGTAATATTGTCATGGCTGCTCGTCAAGTTAAAGATGTCGTCCTAGATCGTGAAGTGCATGTTATTTCCAGTAAATCAATCCCCCAAGGAATTTCTGCTCTTCTGAATCTTAATCCTGACGGAGATACGGAATCCAACATCAAAAACATGGAACGAGGACTGGGCAGTGTTCGCTCCGGTGAAGTAACCTATGCTGTACGGGATTCACAGTATGGAGATTTATCCATTTCAGATGGGGATCTTTTAGGTCTGGTGGAAGATGTGATTGTGACTACAGGGGAATCCCTATTAAGGGTATCACAGGCGACCTTGGAAAAGATGGAATGGAAAACGCACGATTTGGTCACAATATTTTATGGAGAAGATACTAAACAAGCAGAGGTTGAACAACTACAAAAGTGGCTACAGGAAGAAAATCCGAGCGTTGAAGTTGAGGTTCATCCCGGTCGGCAACCGCTCTACTATTATATCTTAGGTGTGGAATAGGTTAACCTCCGGAATTTTTCCGGAGGTTTTTTTAACATCTACCCATAAAGTGATGTGAGGTGCCAACGATACATAGGAGGGAAAAGACTGTGGGCAAGAGTAATGTCTTTGATTTATTAGGGCCGATCATGGTGGGGCCGTCAAGCTCTCATACGGCAGGTGCTGTTCGTTTAGGGATAATGGCCAAGAAAATTCTGGGGGATGAACCTGTAGAAGGTACAATCGTCCTTCATGGTTCATTTGCTAAGACGGGAAAAGGACATGGAACAGATTTGGCTTTGGTTGCCGGACTATTAGGCATGAATCCCGATGATGAACGCATACCAGATGCCCCCAAAATTGCTATTGAGCGTGGCCTCAATTTTAGCCTTAAAGCGGGAGATCTAGGAGATGTCCATCCAAACAGCGTGAAGTTTGATTTAGTCGCTAAGAACGGTGGACATGTTCAGGTGATCGGCTCCTCGATTGGAGGAGGGACCATCCTTATTCGGGAAATCAATGGATTTCAAGTAGAAATTAAAGGGGACTATCCCACTTTAGTCATCCTTCACCAAGATATTCCTGGGGTTGTGGCTCAAGTGACGCTACTTCTGACAACTGCCCAGATTAACATTGCACGAATGTTGGTTTCTCGCGAAAAGAGGGGGGCACAAGCGCTCATGGTGTTAGAGACAGATCAACGGATTGAGGAAGCTGTGCTGGATTTATTAAGGAAATTACCTAGAATTAATCAGGCATTGGCTATTGAGCCCTTGTAAATACAGGAGGTATGCATTATGCGCGCCTACGAAGTTTGGATAATCGAGGCAGAAACCAAAGGGATCAAGATCAGTGAAGTCATACTTCAAAACCAAATTGAGGAATTGGAACAATCGGAACCAGTGTTGATTGAACGAATGCGCACAAACTTGAACGTCATGCGAGAATCTGTCCAAGCAGGCTTGGTTGGAAAACGCCGTTCTCTATCGGGTTTGGTAGGGGGGGACGCTGCCAAGGTTGAAAGTCATCGAGAAAAAGGTGGAAGTTTAGTGGGTGAGGTTATGAGTGGTGCGATTGCTAAAGCACTTGCCGTAGCTGAGGTTAATGCATGTATGGGTAAAATTGTTGCTGCGCCAACTGCGGGCTCTTGCGGGGTACTGCCAGCAGTTTTGTTGGCGGTTGAGGAGTCCCGTCAAGTTTCTGAACGGGAACTTTTAATGGCCCTTTTTACTGCGGCGGGATTAGGGATGATTCTTGCTGAACGGGCCAGTGTTTCTGGGGCTGAAGGTGGATGTCAGGCTGAAATCGGGTCCGCTGCGGCTATGGCTGCTGCAGCAGCCGTAGAATTAGCGGGGGGCTCGCCAAGGCAGACGGCGGATGCTGCAGCGATCGCCATGAAATCGATGTTAGGGCTGGTCTGTGATCCTGTCGGCGGGCTTGTAGAGGTTCCCTGTGTAAAACGAAATGCGACCGGAGCCATGATTGCTTTGATGGCTGCTGAGATGGCGTTAGCGGGTGTGAAGAGCGCAATCCCAGTTGATGAGGTTATCGATACTATGGGGGAGATCGGTAAACAAATGTCCTGCTCATTGAAGGAAACAGCTCAAGGTGGCCTTGCGGTGACTCCCACAGGACGACGAATCCAGGCTGATTTCTTATGAACCTAACTCAAATTCAGCTGGTGCTGAATAATTTTCAACGGGCGCTTGCAGCTGAAGAAAAACAAGGGTTCACGAATACAGGCGTATTAGGCGGATTTAATGAATTTTTGCGGGGAATTCTCCCTAGGCTGAAACAGCTCTTTCCCGAAAAGGACTTAGAGCTGTTGGAAAAATTAGCTCAAAACTATCCAACTTGGAGCCCGCTTCGCCGGAGAGAAGCTTTTTCTGAACTGCGCCGTTTCATACAAGAAGTTATGCTTGAAGTACAGGATATTATCCCTCAAAGTGTACCAACACAAATTCCGAAAACATTCCAAGAACAGGAAACCACTCTAAAAAGCAGAGTGAATGAAAACCTCATGGATCATGTTCAAACCCGAGAAGTCAAGGAAAGTCCTAAAAAACGGAGCAGTGCTTCCTTACGAAAGAGGCCTCTACAATATTTAAAAGGGGTTGGTCCGGAAAGAGCGAAGCAGCTTGAACAGCTCGGGATTCAGGATGTGCACGATTTGCTTCTATACTATCCACGTAGGTATGAAGATCGTCGCAAGCGGACGATTGCTGAGTTGAAAGATGGAGAAGTGGCGACAATTGAGGGGAAGGTCATTTCAGGGCATGTGACCAATGGCAAGCTGAAAGTCGTTAAGTTAGGTATCGAGCAATCAGGAAGTATGTTACAAGCTACTTGGTTTAACCAACCGTTTATTCTTAAACAATATCCTGTAGGAACTCAAGTGGTTGTGACGGGGAAGGTGCGTTGGCAGCAACAAGTACCGGAGATTCTAGCGTCTGATATTGAAAAGGTCAGTGCAAGTAGCCCTGCGGAGACCCCTGATCAAGACTCAGAAACGATTTTACCCATTTATTCAGAAACGGCGCGTTTATCTTCCAAAGTAATACGCAGCATTATGCAGAGTGTTATGGGACAAGTGGAAGAAGGGTTTCCCGAGATTTTGCCTTATGAAGAATTGGGAGAATGGATGGGGCGCTCTCAGGCCCATCGGGAGATTCATTTTCCGAAGAATTATGCCAACCTGTCTCAAGCTCGAAACCGACTGGTTTGGGAAGAGGTGCTCTTTCTGCAACTTGCAGTCGCCGGATTGCGTCAAGGAATGGTCCGAGAGGGAAGCCCTAGGCTTTTAGGTGGAGCGGATTTGCTCCAGAGTTTCTATGATTCTCTGCCCTTTCAACTGACGACAGCCCAACAACGTGTTATCCGTGAAATATCGGAAGATATGACAAAATCCCAAGGGATGGCGCGTCTTGTTCAGGGAGACGTAGGTTCAGGCAAGACAGCCGTTGCTATGGCTGCTTTGTTACGCGCTGTGGGTTCAGGGTACCAGGGGGCAATGATGGCTCCAACTGAAATCTTAGCGTTACAGCATTTGAAATCGATTGAGAAAGTGTTCACGCCTTTGGGTATTTCAGTTGTTTGTTTGCTGGGGAGTCAAAGCAAAGGGGTTAGGGAAGGGATTTTGGCAGAGGTAGCAGAAGGACGAGCACAGGTTGTCGTGGGAACTCATGCTCTTATACAGGAGACGGTGGTATTTAAAGCCTTAGGTCTGGCGGTTACGGATGAACAACATCGTTTTGGGGTGAGACAACGTTCCCAGCTTCAGAGTAAAGGGGAAAGCCCCCATGTTTTAGTCCTTACAGCCACGCCAATTCCCCGGACGTTAGCATTAACACTGTATGGAGATTTGCAGCTTTCTGTACTTGACGAAATGCCGGTCGGGCGAAAGCCAATTATTACGCGAAAATTAACGGAACGGGCACGTCCTAAACTGGAAAAATTCCTAGATGAGCAAATCAAGCTAGGAATGCAAATTTATGTAGTTTGTCCCTTGGTGGAGGAATCCGAGACGCTTGATCTGATTTCTGCTACCCAGCGGTCAGCAGATCTTCAGCTTCGTTTTCCGAAACGACGTGTCGCCCTCCTGCATGGAAGAATGAAAGGAGCAGAAAAGGAAGCGATTATGACTGCGTTTCATGCCGGGGAGGTTGATATCTTGGTTGCTACGACGGTGGTTGAAGTTGGGGTGAATGTTCCGAAGGCCTCTGTGATGGTGATCGAGTCAGCAGAACGGTTCGGGCTCGCCCAGTTACATCAGCTTAGAGGACGAGTGGGGCGAGGAAGTGAACAATCTTATTGCTTTTTGATATCTGGAAATAATAGTCGTCGTTTAGAGGTTCTTTGCCAGACCGAGGATGGCTTTAAAATTGCAGAAGAAGATATGCGTCTTCGTGGAACGGGGGAACTATTAGGGACTAGACAGCATGGTATAGCCGAATTGCGCTTAGCTGATCTCTCGCAAGACGGGCACCTTGTCGAGAAGGCTTATCAAATGGCACAGAAAGCTATAAAGAACCCTGAACAGTATGCATTGCTTTTCCAGGAAGTTCAGAGGTGTTTTCCAACAGACCAAATTGGGATACATTAGGAGCAAATTACAATAACCCTTGGTGAAACAGCTCAATCAGCTAATCTCTAAATTTATGGGAGGGAACTTTGCGATGGAACCAAGAAGATCGGAACAGTACATAAGATCGCTTGAACTAAATCGGGCAGTGGTTCCTTCATTTAACGAATACCCTTTTAATTTAGCAGCAGTAAGGAATTTAGAAATACTATCTTTTCATCCTAGAGTAACTTTTATTGTTGGAGAAAATGGTTCTGGGAAATCAACAATATTAGAATCAATAGCGGTCGCTTATGGTTTTAATGCTGAAGGAGGAACTAAGAATTTCAACTTTTCATCGAAAGCTACTCATTCGGACTTGAATAAATGTATCAGACTGATTAAAGGATTAAAAAGACCAGAAGATGGTTTTTTTCTACGAGCGGAAAGTTTTTATAATTTCGCAACGAATATCGATAAATTGGATTCCGAACCTTCCTTTGGACCTCCTTTGATCAATTTCTATGGAGGTCGATCACTTCATGAACAATCACATGGAGAGTCATTCTTTGCGGTTTTCCAAAACAAATTTAGAGGGAACGGGATTTATATTCTAGATGAACCCGAAGCAGCTCTATCACCTTCGAGACAAATGTCGATGATTTCGAGAATTCATGAATTGGTTCAACAAGGGTCGCAGTTCATCATTGCTACTCATTCTCCAATTATTATGGCATACCCACATGCATGGATATATCAGATTCAAGAGGGATTTGAAATTGTAAAGTATGAAGAAACTGACCATTATCAAATAATGCGTGCTTTTATGAACAATACCCGGAAGATGTTAGATATTCTTATGGAATGAGAGGATACACGTCAACAATGGATGATCAACAGTTTCTTGCCTGGATAAGGGAAAAGGGTTTTAATTTAACGAAAGCTCAATGGAGAGCGGTTATACATGGTGAGGGGCCACTCTTACTATTAGCTGTGCCGGGTGCCGGAAAAACAACTGTGCTAATATTGAGGCTGGCTTACCTTGTTTTTGTAAAACATATAGATCCAGAAACCATCCTTTGTTTAACGTTTGGTCGCGCTGCAGCCAAGGAAATGAAGGAGCGCTTTATAAAACATTTTGACCCAAAAATGAATGTGAATATTCACTTTTCTACAATACATAGTTATGCTTTCGAAGTAGTACGGGCTGCCTATGGTCAGCAGAGGCAGGGCTACCAGATTATAGAGAGTCTAGTTGGATCGGAAAGTAAAACAGGAGTTCTTCGCCGGTTGCATGAACAGATTAATCATTCAACTCTAACCAATGAATCCTTGGAAGAGTTACAAAACGCGATTTGTTATGTGAAAAATGCTATGATCACTCCAGAAAAGATGGAAAATGTGTCGATTAAAAACTTTGTAACCCTCTATAAGGATTATGAAAAATTCAAGCTTATGCATCAGCCTCAATTACTGGACTATGATGATATGCTTTTAATTGCGTATACTAACCTAATAAACGATCCACAGCTTCTCGCAATATATCAAAAATGCTTTAACTATATTTTGACGGATGAAAGCCAAGATACTTCGTTAATTCAACATAAAATTATTGAATTAATCGCTCAACCAAATAGTAATCTCTTTGTGGTGGGAGATGACGATCAGAGTATCTTTGGCTTTAGAGCGTCTGAACCTAGATACTTACTGGAATTTAATGAGGTATATGAGCCGGCGGAGATTTTGCGACTTGAGCGGAATTTTCGTTCTACGCCTGAGATTGTGGCAATTAGCCGGGATTTTATTCGTCTTAATCAAATGCGGTATGATAAAGAGATGGTTACGGAAAATGCTACGGGTGATACTGTTCAGGTCAAGATATTTAATAACGATAAAGAGCAATACGAATTTATCCGTAGAGAACTGAAAGATAATACTCAACTATCGAAAATTGCTGTTCTCTATCGCAATAACCTCTCGGTGATTGCTTTGGCTGATGAACTGGAACGGGATGGAATTGCATTCTATATTCGAGATTCTGCTAAAGAACGATTTTTTAATCATTGGGTGGTAAGTGATATCTTGAACTTTCTGCGCTTTTCCTTCAGTGATAAAAGTGATAAGAGCGTAGCAATTCTTGAGAAGATTAGGACTAAAGTAAAGCTTCCGATTAGTAAAACTCAAATTGACTATCTGAATAGTCTTAGAATTGAACGTTCTATCTTTGATTTATTGTCTGAACAATTGGATGGGAAGAGCCAAAAATCGGACTATCTTACTCTGAAGGAGCAATTCTATAATCTGAATAAACTTCCCCCAGGGGATGCCATTCGCTACATCCGAAATGAGCTGGGATACAATAAAGTAATTGAACGAATTTGCAAAGACTTAGGGTTTTCTAAAGAACACCTCACTATTATACTTAATCTTCTGGAAACCATTGGGGATAGAGAATCTACGATACTCAAATTTGCAAAACGCTTAAATCATCTTGAAGAGGAAATTAATACTTCCTTTCACAATAAGGGTACCAATGCTGTAACCCTTTCGACAATTCATTCAGCAAAAGGTCTTGAATGGGAAAGGGTGTACGTGGTAGATTTGATCCAAGGAATTATTCCGGATTATGGGGCTGTAGAGAAGGTGGAAAGCAATAAGACGGAGGAGATCGAAGAAGAAAGACGCCTTTTTTACGTGGCTATGACTAGGGCGAAAAAACACTTAACTCTTTGTACGATGAAAAAGTATCAGATGCAAACTGCAATAGTATCGCAATTTGTCAAAGAAATACAATTTTTGCTTAAAGGGAAAAACCCCAGAGAACTGAAGCTTGTTAATCCTTGGGTAGAAGGGCTGGTCGTTATCCATCAGACCTTTGGCGAGGGAGTTATTAAAAAAGTACAGAATAATTTTTTGATCATCCTCTTTAAAAGTGGGTCTGAACGAATGTTGATGAAGGATATTTGCGAAAGGCAAAAGCTTCTTAAGGTTAAATAGAGAGATTCGAAGTGTTAGAATTTTTGGGAGGATTTGCCGAGTATTTTCTTGATAAAATGGTCGAATACTATAATCAAGCTGAAGCTAATCAATCATCTGACAGCAGCGAAGCAGGTCTGCTGTCTTAATAATTAAATCTAAGGAGGTGTAAGCATTGGCTAATCCAAACAAACCGATGGTCCAACTCACACCCCAATTAGAAAAATTCAAGTATGAAGTTGCTCAGGAGATTGGGATTGCAAATCGTAAACACAAAAGTTTTCCCAATTCTCCACAACAATAACTCGGAAGAAAGGGTCAGGTAATTAGCCTGACCCTTTCCTTAATACTTCTTTTCTTACTTATTTAGATTAGCTGACAAGGTTTCGCAAGAAAAATAAGCTCTAAGAACGAGGAGGTCTTTATTGTAAATAACGCTCGTAGTCTTCACGGTCTATGCCTGGATGTAGACTGATTGCCAAAGCACCGGCAATAATTTTAGCCACAGTTTTAATGAGGGAATCAATTTCTTTAGGAGTTACCATAAGATTTCCTTGGAAAGGAGAAAGGACATCATCGATGATTTGACTAAATGTTTCGGGTTTTATGCCTTTGTATAGTTGGTATAACTTGGGGCTAGTTACAAATTGCTTAAAAACCCCTTCAACCACGTCATGAGCAATTACAGCGGCATTAACAACTGTCGGTAGACCGATGGCTATCACTTTGCAGCCTAACGTTTCTTCGGTAATGCCAGCCCGACGATTCCCTACACCTGAGCCAGGGTGAATTCCAGTGTCGGCAAGTTGTATGCTTGTTCCAATCCGCTCTAGAGAGCCTGCGGCAAGGGCATCAATGGCAATCACTAAATCAGGCTTGACATGTTCTACAAGCCCTCGGATGATTTCGGCGGTTTCGATTCCAGTGATGCCTAATACTCCAGGAGCTATGGCGCTGATCTTTCTCATTTGTCCTTGCAATTCATCGGGAGAGAGTTGAAAAAGATGACGAGTAACCATTGTTTTGTCAATTACTTGGGGCCCTAAAGCATCAGGTGTAGCATTCCAGTTACCTAAACCCACGATTAAAATGCTTGCATCTTCTTTGAGTTCCATGAGTTCAATGAGTCTATCCGCAAGAACATGAGTGATGTTTTCGTGGATTATATAATTATTAGTCCGTATTTCCGGGGCATCAATGGTGATATAATGTCCTATAGGCTTACCAATTGCAGTAACCCCTTCTTCAGTTTCTACTGTGATGATAGTAACTTTGGCATATTCGAGTTGCTGTTCATCCATGCGTACACCTGGAATTTCTTCCCCACTTTCTCCACGGAGAAGTTGATGAGCTTCAACTGCTAAATCTAGTTGGACATCAAGTTGTTTATAGAGGTCTGATTTCTTCATTTTGATTGCTCCTTTAAATACATTTGCAAAACCGAATTTTCTTTGCTTCTAAAAAAGTCACTGGGGCGATTAAGCTCCAGTGAACAGAGAGGGAAAACAAAGGAAGAGTTGGATGGGGGAAGGGCAATCAATGATTAGTAATATTCATCGTTTGCCAACTTTAGTATGTAACAAAAACTGCAAGGATATACAGGAAATTTAGGCATTTCCTATGGTATACTATTACATAAAAAGGCGGAGGAATTGCGGCGTTGGAAAATCCATTTTTTGATGCAGTAGCATCTGATTATGATAAATGGTATCAGACTGAGCTGGGATATGCTGTGGACAAAGCTGAAAGGGCTTTGATTGACAACATGTTTACCCCAAATGGCAATCATGTTTTAGAAATCGGGTGCGGTACTGGGCAATATACGCTTGAACTGGTAAAGGGAGGGTATTCCGTTACAGCGGTTGATATTTCTCCAGGTATGCTCAGTTATGCTCAAGAAAAGCTGAAGTCAATGGGCTTACAAGCACGTTGGGTTTTAGCAGATATTAAAGAATATGTTGAGACAATGGAGCGTTTTCAAGGGATCCTCTCAGTCACGGCGTTTGAATTCATCTCTAAGCCGGAAATAATTCTAAAAAAGTTGTATAATTGCCTTGAACCTGGGGGGTGTCTTGTGATCGGGGTTATTGCCGGTCAGAGTTTATGGGGGGATCTCTATGCTTCCATCGCGGCACAGAATCCAGATTCAGTTTTTAACCACGCCCATTTTTATACAGAACAGGATATTGCTAATTGGAAAATTGGGGGAACCCTTGAAATAGGAAGAACGCTTTATTTTTCCCCTGCTGTGGTTTCCTCTGATGAGGCGATAAAGCAGGAAGAGAATCGACAAGGGAATCCGGGGTTTCTAGTTGCTAAATGGGTAAAAGAATGAAATTAAGAGTTGAGTGAAGAGTTGAGTAAATAGTAGGCTGTAAAGCTTAATGAGCTCTGCTATAATATAGTATGGAGGGATTTATGAGAATTATCGCGGGTGAGATGCGTGGCCGACAACTTAAGGCGGTGGAAGGAATGCAAACGCGCCCGACCTCGGACAAAGTAAAGGGTGCAATTTTTAGTGTTTTAGGGGACAAAGTCTTAGATGCCCGAGTATTAGACCTTTTTGCTGGGACCGGTAATTTAGCGATCGAGGCGCTTTCACGAGGTTCTCGAGAAGCGGTATTGGTAGAAAAGAGCTTTGATGCTCATCAGGTTATCCTTAGAAACCTCGAAAGAATGGGTGTAAGCCAAAAGACCAACCTGCTTTTGATGGACGCCTTTAAATATATTCGCAGCTACCCTAATGAAGTTTTTGACCTTATTTTTTTGGATCCCCCTTATCGAAAGGAGCTAGTTCTTCAGGCTCTAATGACCTTAAAGGAATATTCTTATTTGACCCCAGACGGTGTAATCGTTGCTGAAACAGCTAGCGATGAAGAACTGAGTAATAATACTATTTATCCATTCGAAATTCGCAAAACACGAGAGTCTGGAGACACAAAAATATGGTATCTACAGAGAATGGATGTTTGAAAGAGGGGAAGGATATAAGTGGAAAATGATGTTTTGAGTTTACTTAATGAAGTGGAAGAGATTGTAGATCATGGGACTAAGATTCCTATGACAGGAAAAGTTTTAGTTGATGACTCTGTTATCTTTGAGTTGCTCGATCGAGTAAGAGCGGCATTACCAGAAGAGCTAACTAATGCCAAATGGGTTTTAAAAGAGCGACAACGTATTTTAGATGAAGCAGAAGCAGAAGCACAAAAACTTTTAGAGCGTGGAAAAACATACGTCGATAAGATGGCAATAGAAAATGAGGTAGTTAAACAAGCTCAGAGCTATGGAGAAGATATCGTTAAACAGGCACAAACATTTGCTCGAGATGTGAAGACCGGTGCTGTTCAATATGCAGATGAAATGCTTCAACATGTTGAACAAAGCCTCTTCCAAACGCTACAGGCTCTGCGTAAAAATAGGGAAGAACTAAAGGGTCTAGGGAAGGAAGACAGGGACCGAAAAACTGCTCTGTCTGAAAATGAGTAGGGTGAGTCGAGCTCACCCTTTTTTATTATCAGTCCACGATGTTGATGCAAGAGGGCTAGAGGGATTGCAAGCCTTAAGCGATATTTGCTCCGCATTCTACAGTTCGAACAACGAACAACGAGCTACGAACTACGGACTCGGCTTAAAGCAAGGATTAAAAGGGTACCCATCATTCCGATAAAGACGAGAGAGCTTAAATGCCAAGTATTCCAAACCAAGACGGATGAGTCTGGAACTTGGAGAGGAAGAGTCGAGGTGGGTACTTTTGTAACCAAGAGGAAAAGCTGACTCAGACCCATGGCGATGAAGGCTTGAAGTGCCCGAGCAATGACAAACGATGAGAAGCGCAAATCAGTTCCACTAATTAATCCAGCGACTTGTGCAAATACAGACAGTCCCCCCCAGCCCATTAGTAAGGCCAGAAGTGCAACTTGTTGGTGGAGGGTGGAAAGAGCTCGGATTGCTTCCTGGCAACCTAAGGTCATTTCAAAAAGGCCGTTGTAAAGGGCGTAAAAAACGGGAATCTGAAGGATTGGTATTATACTATGGCTAAGGGTCGCTAAAAACAAGGTAATATGCCAGAGGTTTAAGAGCCGCAGGATTACTGAGAAAAAGGCCATAAAACCGGCTACCATAAGCACAGTGTTAGTACTTTGTTTAACGGCATCCCCAAGGACCTGACCGAAAGTACGCTTGTCTCTAATCTGGGCATTTTTCATTTCGTTCCAAGCTCGCTTGAAAGAAGGATATTGCAGACTTTGCTGGGGTTTAGAAGTTACACGGTAAAAACGATAGACGAAACCAACGATCAAATTTGCGAGGTAAACTGAGCAGGCTAAGAGTAAACCAAGTGCTGGTTTACCTAACATTCCTGAGGCAACCGCTCCGAACATAAAGCCTGGGCTGGGGTTATTAGTAAAAGCTAAAAGGCGTTCACCCTCTTCACGTGAAATTTCTCCCTCTTTACGGAGGCGAGCGGTTAGTACAGCCCCCATTGGAAACCCTGATGTATACCCCATGGCCACGACAAAAGACGCTTTACCGGGAAGACGGAATACTGGACGCATGATCGATTCTAGAAGAACACCGAGAAAATGAACAAAACCTGAAGCCATAAGAAGTTCAGAGAGAATAAAAAAGGGGAGCAACGCAGGGAGGACAAAACGCCACCATAAGGTCAATCCTCCGTTAGCTGAGTTAAGTACTTCCTGTGGATACATAAACATTCCGAGGGCAAGGAGACTCAAGGCAAAGACGCGGACAACGTTAGTCAAAGAAATATCACCTTCCTTCACCTTCTTTCATAATTTATATGGAAGTATGCCAGGCCCTAGAAGTCTTGGTAAGGAGGAAACTCACAATGAATCCAAAAAGAGGACTCGTTTTAGGAGCGGGAGGCGCTCGGGGTTTAGCCCACTTAGGTATCTTGCAAGTGCTTGAAGAAGAAAAGATCAGTATGGATATTGTGGTCGGATGTAGTGCAGGTGCTATATTCGGCGCTTTGTTGTGTTCAGGAATGGATCTCTATCGTATTGAACGGCTGTTGACTTACCCTGGTTTTGCTAAGAAAATTCTGGATCCTGCCGTTTCTAAAGAGGGACTTATCAAAGGAGATCGGATTCTCGAAGTCCTACGACTCTTAACTAAAGATATGCTTTTTTCAGATCTGAAAATTCCGTTAGCCATTGTAGCAACTGACCTTGAATCTGGGGAGTTGATCGTGTTTCGTGAAGGTAGTGTAGCACAAGCAGTTCGGGCGAGTATTTCCATCCCCGGATTTTTTAAACCCTATCGCTATCAGGGGCATCTTTTAGTCGATGGCGCTGTCAAAAATCGATTGCCAGTACATATTGCTCGAGAAATGGGAGCGGAGAAGATTTTAGCTATCGATGTAAAAAGAGGTCTGTGTAACAAATTGAGTAGTGCAATGGACATTTTACTTCAGTCCATCGAGATTCTCGAAGAGGAAGTGTTTCAGGCTCATTGCCATGGCGCAGACTTGCTAATTCAACCGGATGTTGGACATATTGGGAGTTTTCAATTTGATCGTGCTGAAGAAGCTATAAGACTTGGACGGACAGCAGCGTTGGCGAAATGTTCTGAAATTAGAAGAATAATGGCGTAAGGGGTTAAAAAACCAACAATTTTGTGCTACACTCTTTGAGGAACCTAATTAGAGATTGGAAAGAAATGGCGCAGAATAAGAAGTGACATATTGAATTTTTAGGGAACACTATGATTAATTCTTTACACTGCTTATTTGAACTAAAGATTGGAACATAAAGGGGCATAACAATGAAAATACTAGTTATAAATTGTGGTAGTTCCTCACTTAAGTATCAAGTGATTGATATGGCCACCAAAAATGCGATAGGCAAAGGACTGGTTGAGCGCATAGGACTTCAGGGTTCGGTGCTTACCCATCGAACCGGATCAGGAGAAAAACACGTGATTAAGGTGGAGATTCCTAATCATACTGTTGCTATCAAACTCGTACTAGAAGCCTTAGTATCTCCTGAATACGGTGCGATTGGGGATTTAAAGGAAATCTGTGGAATCGGGCATCGTGTGGTTCATGGGGGAGAGAAATTTGCTAATTCTGTGATTATTAATGAGGCTGTTATGAAAGCCCTTAAGGACTGTATTGAGCTGGCACCCCTTCACAATCCTCCCAATATCGCAGGGATTAAAGCTTGTCAGAAAATGATGCCTGGTGTTCCCCAAGTAGCAGTTTTTGATACGGCCTTCCATCAATCGATGAAACCAAATACTTATATCTATGGATTACCTTATGAATATTATAAGAAGTATGGAATTCGGAAATATGGTTTCCATGGAACTTCTCATAAATATGTGAGTCAGCGAGCTGCTGTACTTCTTAAAAAGCCGCTCAAAGAGCTAAAGATTATTAGTTGCCACTTAGGTAATGGTGCCTCGATTTCTGCCATTCGAGGTGGAAGATCGATCGATACGTCGATGGGTTTTACTCCTCTAGATGGACTTATGATGGGAACTCGCTCCGGAGCCTTAGATCCAGCTATCGTAACCTATATCATGTGCCGAGAAAACTTAAACGTCGATCAGATGAATGATTTTCTAAATACTAAGTGTGGAGCTTTAGGGGTTTCAGGGATCAGCAGCGATTTTAGAGACATCGAAGTAGCTGCTGAACAAGGAAATGTCCGTGCGCGGCTTGCCTTGGATATTTTTGAACACGATGTTAGGCAATACATTGGTGCATATGCCGCAGTATTAGGTGGAGTTGATGCTATAATATTCACGGCGGGAGTTGGGGAGAACGCATCAAGCATGCGCGAAGCAATTTGCAAAAATATGGAATACCTTGGCGTGAGCATCGACCATGAGAAGAATAAGGTTCGAAGTGAAGAAGTGGATGTATCAAAGCCTCACGCACGTTGTCGGGTTCTTGTCATACCAACTAATGAAGAATTGATGATTGCACTTGATACCCATGAATTAATAAGCAAGTAGTGCAATTCATGAATTGCACCTCTGGGTTAAAGGGTTTTCCTTGACAAAGAAAAATGTGACTACTATAATAATGAATGTGTATTGGGGTGGTAATATGAAAGTGAACATCGCTCAAGTTCGTTATAGAAGTGGTGAAAGTGTCCATTTTGATTTAGTGGAAGATTTCTCCTCCTTGGATTTGGGAATTGAAGCCCTCTCATTTCAAACACCCGTACGCGTACAACTTCAGATAAACAACACAAGTAAAGCGATGCTCGTTAATGGAACTATTCACACTGACCTTAAAGTCATGTGTGGACGTTGTCTGGAGTCGTTCGTTTATCCCTTAAGTCTCTCCTTCCAAGACGAATGGGTTTTTCGAGCACTTGCAACAGACGATCAACTTGAGACAGCTCTCCTTTTGGACAAAGATGAGATTGAAATTACGGATCGAATTCTTGAACAAATTGTGGTAGCTTTACCCATGAAGTTTATATGTTCAGCAAAGTGTCAGGGACTATGTCCAACCTGTGGCGCAAATCGAAATCTAACCCCATGTCATTGTGGGGAAGATGTCGTGGATCCCCGGTTAGCAGCACTGGCAAAGTGGCAATCCAATAACTGATTAATTTCCGTAAACATAAAGGGGGTGTAACTATGGGTGTTCCGCAACATCGACAGTCTAAATCAAGAGTGCGTAAACGTCGGGCTATGTGGAAACTAACTGCACCGAACCACATCAAATGCCCCCAATGCCATCAGCCAAAAATGCCTCATTATATATGCCCAAGTTGTGGGTTTTATAATTCCAAGGCAGTTATTACTGTTGAAGCATAAAGCTACGCTAAAAAACAAGGGACTCTTTGTATGAGAGTTCCTTGTTTTTTTAGATTCCAACTGCTTTCGACAGGGTTATTTCTTGATAAGTCTTTAAAGATAGTCTATAATTGTGACCAGGTCTTAAGTTTCAAACTTTGAAAATGCAATTTGTGGAAATGGTGATTACGAATGAGCCGTTATAATAAACATGAACGCCGTAAGATTTTAGGGGAAGAACTGTCAAATCATCCGTTTTTTACGGACGAGGAGCTTTCTGAGCGGTTTAAGGTGAGTGTCTCAACCATTCGTTTAGATCGAAGTGAACTAGGAATTCCTGAACTCCGAGA
>DAIEHY010000079.1 GCA_027353165.1 Desulfosporosinus sp. | reverse complement strand
AATCTTGCGGATCAATCGAACCGGATCGGTTCGATTACCGAGGCAATTGCGCAAGTCGCGCAGCAAACCAATCTTTTAGCCCTTAATGCTGCGATCGAAGCGGCACGGGCAGGAGAGCATGGGCGGGGCTTTGCTGTTGTTGCCGATGAAATTCGTAAACTTGCGGAAAGTGTGGCCACTTCGACACGTGAAGTTACAGAAATTACCGACCTTATTCAACACAGCGTTAGTAATGCTGTTCAAGAAATGATGCAGACGGATTCGATCGTCAAAGAAAGTGTTTCTACAATTCATAAGGCACGAGAAGCCTTAACCGATATTGCCAGTTCAACCAAAGAGGTTGCTAACGATATTTCTGATATTGCGGCCTCTAGTGAACAGATGCTAGGCAGTATGGAGGAGATGAACCGCTATGTCAGTACGGTCAATCAGATTTCGGAGGAGGCAGCCGGTACAGCGGAAACGATCAAAGAGTCAACCACGGATGTAACGGCAACCATGCAAATTGTAGCTATATCTGCACAGACATTAGCTCAAAATGCATCTCAGCTAAAACAGGAAGTCGAGCTTTTTAAGATTAACGGATAGCAGGTACTCCAACATCCCTAGTTTCATAGGTGTAAGAAGGGAAGGTATAAAAATAGAGGGGAATTTGCTCGGAATTTCAAGAATATTTAGAATAACCTCATACTTCCTTTACTTTAAACTAAGGTCACCTGTATAATGTTATAAATAAGACTTTTAAATGGGGGATAAAAATGAGTGTCGAAGCCCATGCTGTCATAACCAGTGCTTTTCCGCGATGGGACCGAGAGCTTTTATTTGAAATCCTAAATAAGATCCATGATGTTGTGATGGTGATAGATACTGATACGACCATTATTTATGCTAATGAGGCCTATGCTAGGATTTTAGGGGTGCCTGTAGAGAAAGTTCTAGGCCGACGGTTGGATAAAATAGAACCGAAAGCCGAAGCCATTAATGTACTGCGCACAGGCAAGGCTTATCAAAGTGGTGGAGATTATTTGGATTCCCTGGGCATTGATGTGGTAGGAAGTTCATTTCTCTTATACTATGGCAAGCGTATTATTGGCTGTGTTTCTATTTTTAAGAACATTACGGAAGTCGTTGAACTAAACCGAGAATTGCAGCAAACTAAAGGAGTCGCCGATTATTTAAAAGAACAATTAGAGCAATGGGAACAACTCCCTCTTTCTTTTAAAGAATATGTTGGACAAAACAGTCGCTTGAAGGAAACCTTAGTCTTGGCTGCTAAGGTAGCACGTACAGATAGTACCGTTTTAATCCTCGGTGAAAGCGGGGTAGGCAAAGAAGTATTGGCTCGAGCCATGCATAGTAGTAGTCGTCGTAAGGATAAGCCCCTGATCAAGGTAAATTGTGCCGCTATTCCAGAGGATTTGATCGAGAGTGAATTGTTCGGGTATGAAGAGGGTGCCTTTACGGGGGCCAAAAAAGGTGGCAAGCTTGGAAAGTTTGAGTTGGCTCATAGTGGTACCATCTTTTTAGATGAAATCGGGGATATGAGCCTTACCATGCAAGCTAAATTATTGCGAGTCTTGCAAGATAAAGAGTTTGAACGAGTCGGCGGGACAAAATCGATCAAAGTAGATATTCGAGTGATTGCTGCGACTAATCGAGATTTAGAAAGTATGATTCAGAAGGGTACCTTTAGGCTGGACTTATACTATCGGCTTAATATTGTTCCTCTGATTTTGACTCCGTTACGGGAACGAAAAGACGATATCTTAGCACTGTCTAAGACGTTCCTTCAGCGACTTTCTCGAGAAGTTGGTCGGGAGCTAATTCTGTCACCTAGGGTAATGAGCTTTTTTCAGGAATATAATTGGCCGGGAAACATTCGTGAATTACAGAACGTTTTAGAACATGCTAGCATCGTCTGCAGTGGACTTTCTATTGAAATACAGCATTTACCTGCACGCATAATACCCAAGACTAATGAAAGCGTGAAAGCGAAAGATAAGCCCTACGCAGTGAAAGAGATTCTTGCTGGAGTGGAAAAGGAACTTATATTATCCGCTTTAGACACGTATCGTAATAACCGCACGAAGGCGATGAAAGCTTTGGGCTTTTCCAGGCGAGTGTTCTACGATAAATTAATAAGGTATGGGATACATTAAAATGTATGCTTTACGCACTAAAAATTAGGTGTATTAACTCTATTTGTATAAAATTCATACATAGACGACCCTCAGAGGATTGGTTTATTCAAGTCCACTGAGGGTTATTTTTGTTTTTACTGAATGGCATAATTCTTGCATAATAAAACTCCATATATCTGACTATTTAGAATAGATAAATAAAATTGATGAGAAGGAGAATGACGATGAGAACAAGAGCCCAGTATATCGAAAGATTAGGCAAGATGAACCGCAACCTGTACTCTAACGGGCAGATGATTGATAGGCTCGATGAACGTCAAGAAGGTGCGATCAATGTCATGAGTCTTACGTTTGATGCAGCTTGGGATCCTGCCAGTATGGATCTTTGTACCGCAAAATCACACCTCACGGGTAAGACAATTAACCGCTTTAATCATATTCACCAGAACGCACAAGATTTGCATAAAAAGCAAGACATGACCCGCTTTATGTGTAACAAAGTCGGGCAGTGTATTCAACGTTGTATGGGTATTGATGCTGCCAACGCAATTAACGCGGTTTCCTACGAGGCGCAGAAGTCTCCCAAAGCCAAAACAACCTATCATAAGAACTGGCTAAAATGGTTGGAGCGCTTTCAGAATGAAGACCTAGTGGCTAGTTGCGCGCAAACTGACGTTAAGGGTGAACGTTTGAAACGTCCAGCCGAACAGACTGACCCCGATATGTATGTGCATGTGGTAGAGGAACGAAGTGATGGGATTATTGTTCGCGGGTGTAAGGTCCATATTTCTGAAGCCTCAATCTCTGACGAGATCCTGGTAGTACCGAATCGAGCCCTTCAAAAGGGTGAAGAAGCTTATGCCGTGGCTTTTGCGATTCCTTCGGATTATGAAGGAATTAAGCAAGTAGTGCATTTCCACAATTATCGAAAGCGCGATACATATGATCGCGGGATCGAATACGGCTACACGGATTCATATATTTTCTTTGACGACTGTTTTGTACCTTGGGAACGCGTATTCTTATGCGGGGAAATCCAACATGGTGGCTTAGCAGCGTTGCTATTTGCCCTGTTTCATCGCCATTCTTATTCTGGTTGTAAACCAGCGATGCTGGACTATGTTATTGGGATGGGCGCTTTAGCAGCAGAAATTAATGGTATTGAAAAAACTCCTCATGTCCGCGAGTTGTTATCGAAGTTGATCATGACGGGTGAATTGGGATATGCTGCAGGCTACACTGCGTCCGCTCTCGCTAAGCCTGAAGTCTATATGCCCGGACTGGGACACGTGCCATATGGGCCTGGTAGTTATATTCCCAATTCTATCTATGCTAATGTAGGAAGGTGTCTATCGGGTGAGGCTGTCTTCCATGAACAAGAAATTTTATGTAACATTGCAGGAGGTATGCCTGCCACGTTTCCTTACGAAAATGATCTGACTAATCCTGAAACAAAACATTTGCTTGAAAAGTATCTCAATCGCAATCCGAAGATTCCCATTGAAGAACAAATTAAGTTCTGGATGAACTTTATTGATTTTGGTCTTTCTGGTTCTGCAGGGTCCACGTTATATGGTGCTTATCATGGCGGAGGCTCACCGATTATGGAACAGATCGCGATTACTTCCCAGTATGACATGGAGTCGAAGAAGGATATTGTAAGAGCTATTGCAGGAATGAAACCCAGAGCGAAAAAGAAATAAGAGATCGGAAATTTAGGAGGAATCGTGATGGCTAGCAAATTCATGTATAGTAATCGGGATCATAAGTTTATTATTAAAGAGTGGCTGGATGGGAAGAAAATATTAGAGCTAAAACGTTTTCAAGAGTACCTTAGTCTAGAAGACGTGGATGGAATACTTGACCAATCCCTAAAAATGAGCAGAGAAGTTGTTGCTCCGACTAATGATGATGGGGATACCATCGGGGCAATTTTCAAGGATGGAAAAGTAACAGTTCCCCCTTCCTTCCATAAAGCCTTTAAATTTATTCAAGAAAATGGGTGGGGTGCCAGTAACAGTGACGTCGAAGGAGAAGGTGCGCTTCCTGAGATTCTGAATCAAGCGGTTCGTGAGTTCATTATTGGGGCAAATCCCTCAATATCTCCCTACGTTGGCTTAAGCGGTGGCATAGCGTCGGTGATCAAGGCGTTTGGCTCACCCGAACAGATCTCCCTCTACACTCCGAAAATGTTTGAGGGCGTTTGGGAAGGGACTATGTGTCTTACAGAACCAGGCGGCGGCTCCGATGTAGGGGATATGACGACTAAGGCTTACCCTACAGAGAACCCCTTAATTTACAAGGTAAAAGGAACAAAATGCTTTATTACCGGAGGGGATCATGATCTTACGGAAAATATTATTCATTTAGTGCTCGCCCGTGTCGATGGAGCGGCTCCCGGTACTAAAGGATTGTCACTATTTATAGTACCAAAAGTCTGGGTCAATGAAGACGGCAAACTTGGAGAATCCAACGATGTCTCAACCGTTGGCATAGAACACAAAATGGGTCTTAAGGGTTCATCTACGGCTGTGCTTAGTTTTGGGGAAGAGGGTCAATGTCGCGGCGTTCTGTTAGGCAGCCCACCGGATGAAAAAGGATTTGGACAGGGCATAGCGCAAATGTTTCGGATGATTAACGGCTCCCGGCTGGACACTGGGCACAGTGCTTTAGCTGTAGCGACTGTAGCTTATAACAATGCAGTCGATTATGCCAAGGAACGTATACAAGGTCGACCGATTCACAATCCTAAAGCAGGAAGAGTTCCTATTATCCAACATGAAGATGTGCGTCGGATGTTGCTCACGCAAAAGGCCACACTCGAAGCAATGCGGGCTATGATTTTTAAGGGCTATTACTATTTGGATTTGATCGAATTCGGGGATGATCCTGAAGATGTTAGAGCAGCAAAACGGTCCATTGAAGTGATCACACCTTTAATCAAAGCGTATTGTTCTGACCAAGGGTGGTTGATGATTACCGAGGCTATTCAAGTCTTCGCTGGCTACGGATTTACCGAAGAATACCCAGTAGCCCGTCAAGCCAGGGATGTTAAGATTTACTCCATCTGGGAAGGTACTAATTTCATTCAGTCCATGGATCTAGTGGGTCGCAAGTGGAGTCTGGATAAAGGCAATATTTTCAAAGAATGGCTGATGGAGATGGCGACTTTCGTCCAAGGAAACCAAAATCATAAACTCTTTGCGCGTGAATTCGCGATACTGGGCAAAGCATTATTGGCTTACCAAGAACTTATAGGGACCGTCTTAACTTACTTTAAAGATAATATTAGACTGGTTCCGTTATATAGTACGAGAATCTTGCGGATTACTGCCGAACTCTATGGCGGTTGCTTGTTGATGCAACAGGCCTTAGTGGCCCAAGAAAAACTGGACCAAGGGGATACCGACAAAGCTTTTTATACAGGGAAACTTTTGAGTGCCAAATTTTATGTACTCAATATTGTTCCAGATGTGGCAGCGACAGTGCGTATTATTAAAGAGGCTGATACCTCAGCCATCGATATGCCTGAAGAGGCTTTTTAACCACGTGCGACAAGAAGTCTCCCGCCTCTAAGCTACCTTGCTCATGCCAGTGAGTGCGTAGGCGGGAGATAAGTTGTTGCCTTTTTATCCCAGAAAAAGCGTTGATATTCGGCACGAATAGATTCTTAATTATTGTAAACAATATAAAGTAAATAAGGAGGTGCTTTATATTGCAATTACAATTATCGCAAAAAGAAAAATCATTACTTATGGATCAGAAAACTCATGAGGAAACTTGCGTGGATAAATATACGAAATATGCTAACCAGGCACAAGATAGCCAATTAAAACAACTATTTAAGACTCATGCTGCTCATGAGCAAGAACATCTAAATACAATTAATCAAATCTTAAGTGGTCAAGTACCCAATGTAGGAGGGCAACAAAACCAAGGTCAACAACAAGGCCAACAAATGACTGGCGGAACTCCAGCCCCAATGACCGCTTCGATTCAAGGTAATTATAATCAAGAGGATGCTAAACTTTGTAAAGACATGTTAATGACTGAAAAGTATGTGTCAGGGGCCTATGACACAGCCATTTTTGAGTTTAGGGATAGTAATATCCGTCAAGTTTTAAATCATATTCAAAAGGAAGAGCAAAAACACGGCGAAGATATCTTTAAATATATGCAAAGCCAAGGAATGTATCAAGTACAATAATTACTTACATGTTAGATCTAGAACTGTTTCTCTTAAGAGGGGAACAGTTCTTTTTTAATCTTAACATGAAATTGACATTTTACTCACCTCTTCCACTTATAATGTCAGTATACTGAACTAAAGGATTAGTATAAACGCACAAATCAGCATGAAGAGAGGATGTTTAAGATGTTTGGGTTTTTAATAGTATTGCTCTGTATCGTTGCTTATTTTTATTACAGACAAAATGGTTACAGTCTTCATCCTTCAAAGGGTTCTTATCGGGATGCACTTGAGATAGTTCGAGTCCGATATGCGCGGGGAGAAATGAGCAGTGAAGAATTTAATGAACGTATTAAGGCATTAGAATAAGGGGGAATATAAAATGATACGAGGAAGCGGACATGTAATGCGTGGATTTGACCATGGTTTTATGGCCTATGGTCAAAACGGATGGATGGGGTGGTTACCCCTTGGCTTGCACTTGCTTTTTTGTGTGGCCATCATTGTGCTCGCAGTTATTTTTATGAGGCGTCATGCTTCAAAGGTTCGAGCGTATCGCAAACTAAATGATCCCGCTTTATTGATTCTGCGGGAACGATATGCCCATGGAGAACTTGAAACTGAGGAATTCATCCAGCGGAAGAATGATCTGAAACTTTGATAAATTCATAAATATAACGTTTGGCGCGACTTTAGATATTTAAGGTCGCGCTTTTTAGTTGAATCAAGATAAGGACGATAAATATTTATGTTGATGATAGAGAGTTTCTCGTCTATGATATAGGTAGGGTCAGCTATAGATGCTAGAAAGAAATGTTCCAGAAGCTGACAGAGGTAATAAATCGGTTACGATGAACCAGGGGGTCATGATGATACATTGTTCATCCTTAGGAAAAACAGCTTTGTTAATCGCTATGGCTGAGGGAAATGAAACTGAAGACTTTGTGTTAAGTGCTAAAGAGAAGGGTTTTGAGGTTGTAACGGGCAAAGTGGGTTCTATGGATGTCCAAAAGATTATTGCGGCCGTGGAAACAGCAGCTAAACGTGGAGGGCTTACAGACGATAGCTATCGCTCTCAACATGCACTATATCACGCGATTTTAGACGCTCTGCAAGGGCTGGGACGAGGGCCCTTGCAACTTGGAAATATTCTACGTACGGTTGGACTCCGCTTCGCAGTGGTTAAAGGTCCACGCACGATGGAAGAGTTCGATGATCTTTGGATTGCAGTCAGCATGTATGGGATGATCGGAGCACCCATTAAAGGGCATGAACATGAGGTATGTGGCTTAGGGGTCAATCATTTATAATCGATCGACAAAGGGCAAGAGATCAGGTAAGTATGAATTTAATGAGTTTGCAATAGAATAAGGAATGCTCATAGATATTAGTTATTAGAGGGCTAAGCTATAAACAATTGTTTATGGCTTAAGCCTCTTTTTAATTGCTTTATTTGGAGGAGGAGTTAAATATGAGCGTAGTTTTAGCCGAAAAAACGAAGGTTATCTTAGATGGAGAAACACTCTCCTTGGAGCAAGTAGTTGCGGTGGCACGGTACGGTGCTAAGGCGAGCTTACACCCGACCGCTAAGGAAAAAGTCCTCAAATCCAGGATGTTTGTGGATCAATTAATAGAAGGAAATCAAACGGTCTATGGGATTACAACAGGCTTTGGCATGTTTAGCGATGTCTTGATATCTAAAGAAGATGCTAAGAAATTGCAACGCAACCTGATTATGAGCCATTCAACCGGCGTAGGAGACCCACTAGCTCCTGAAGTCGTGAGAGCTATTATGCTTTTGAGGGCTAATGCTTTAGCCAAAGGATTTTCTGGCATACGACTTACCACTCTTGAAACGTTACTGAACGTGCTAAATGCGGAGATCATTCCAGTCGTGCCGGAGAAAGGGTCCCTTGGTGCGAGTGGAGATTTGGCTCCTCTCTCCCATATGGTCTTGGTTTTGCTCGGGGAAGGGGAAGCCTTTTATCGAGGACGGCGTATGAGTGGACGAGAGGCTTTAGCTCTAGCGGGGATAGAACCTGTGGTTTTGGAAGGGAAAGAGGGACTAGCCCTTATTAACGGAACTCAAGTAATGACGGCAATTGGAGCATTGGCGGTTTGGGATGCTGAAATTCTATGGGAGTCTGCCAATATTACCGCTGCTCTGTCCATTGAGGCTCTTGAAGGTATCCTTGATGCCTTTGATCCTAAAATCCATGCGGTTCGTCCACATAAGGGTCAAGGAGATGTTGCGGAAAAAATTCGCTCTCTCACCGAGGGGAGTACGTTTATTGCAGGAGAACATCGGCCTAGAGTACAGGATGCCTATGCGCTTCGATGTGTTGCTCAGGTCCATGGTCCGTCTGGAGATGCCGTAGCTTATGTAAAAAAGGTTGTTGAAACGGAAATGAATTCGGTAACTGATAATCCGTTAATCTTTCCCGAAGAAAACGAGGTTCTTTCAGGCGGGAATTTTCACGGGCAACCCGTTGCACTTGCCATGGATTTTCTGGGGATTGCTATCGCTGAGCTTGCGAATATCGCTGAACGGCGATTAGAACGCTTAGTGAATCCAAACTTAAGTGGACTGCCAGCCTTTTTAACTCCTGATGGAGGCTTAAACTCAGGATTTATGATCGTGCAGTATTCCGCTGCTTCTCTAGTATCAGAAAATAAGATTCTGGCTCACCCGGCCAGTGTGGATTCGATCCCCTCGTCAGCTAACCAAGAGGACCATGTGAGTATGGGAACAATTGCCGCCCGTAAAGCTCGCAGTATTATTGAAAACACTGCGCAAGTATTAGGGATGGAACTTTTAGCTGCATGTCAAGGACTTGATTTAAGAAATGGGAAAGAGGAGCTTCAACTCGGTAAAGGGAGCGAAAGTGCTTATAGGCTTGTTCGTTCTAAGGTAGGGATGCTTAAGGAGGATCGTGTGATGTATCCAGATATTGCGGTTGCTAAAGACTTAGTTTCTTCTGGGAAGCTAGTTAATCAAGTTCG
>DAIEHY010000078.1 GCA_027353165.1 Desulfosporosinus sp. | reverse complement strand
TGGTACCGCACAGCGGCGTGGGGATCAATAGTACAAAAAATATATCATTTTAGATATGCCAAGAAATGGGGGATTTGCTTGAAACTTCGTGTCCTATTAGTCGATGACGATTGCCCCACCCGTAATGAACTCCGCAATTTACTCCAGCCTTTTGAGGATGTTCAGGTTGTTGGCGAAGCAACCAATGCCTTGGAAGCCCTAAAGTTAATTGATAATCTGGATTCTTCATTAATTTTTCTTGATATCCTTATGCCAAACCTAAGTGAGGTTGATTTAGCCCAGCTATTACAAAAAAAATCGGATTCACCTACAGTTATTTTCACCACGGCTTACGAAGAATACGCGTTCGCCTTTAACGTAAATGCTTTAGACTATCTTATAAAACCTATTCACCCTAAACGACTTGAAGAAGCACTCATGAAAGTGCGCCGATTTAGAAGCCAGCTTCCTGAATCTATCAGTAATCCTATCCCTTCTGCAAAAAGAAAAGAAGTTGAACCTAAGCCTTTTGAAGTTGTCCCTGTTGAAATAAATGGAAAAATAATTCTTTTGCGTCAAGATGAAATTATCTATATTTATACCGATAAAGACAAAGTCTTTATTAAAACCCAAAAGGACTCTTACCTGACCCGTTTTACCTTACGTGAGTTGGAGATGCGTTTAAACTCTACTTTATTTTTTCGCTCCCATCGTTGTTATTTAGTTAACCTACAACGCATGAGGGAAATCCTACCCTATTTTAATGGAACTTACACAATCGTAGTCGATGACCATGAACGTAGCGAGATTCCAGTTAGCCGGACTAAATCCCGTGTACTCAAGGAGATGATAGGTCTTTAATACTCCATATATGACATGACTTATGTTAAAATAACATTGAATACTCTGAATTTTTTACTTTTTTTAATTATATAGTATCTAAATAAGGTTATCAAGCAATGATCTTATGCCTCGAAATTGGACATCTTTCCAGCGGTCCGATAAACGACGATTGGGAGGCCTATATGAGCATATCTAAATTATTTGAACCTTATCCGGTCCAACTTGCCCCAGATCAACCAATTTCCGAAACTATTAATAGGCCTATAGCCAATAACCTCTGTTTTGTTCCGGATAATGGAGCGCTTAACCAAGCTATTCTGGAAAGCGTACCGAATGGGATTATTGCTATCAATGCCGCCGGTGAAATCATATTTATGAATAAGGAAGCTTACCGTTTACTGGGTGTGGATGATAATGTCATTGGGAAACCCATTATACTCGTTTTTCCTGTTAGTAAACTTACTTATATCGTTGAGACGGGCGTTACAGAATATGGCCAGAAATTGGAGATTAACGGTCATACTATTATTTCCAACCGCTCTCCCATTATTATAAATAACAACATTTGTGGTGCGGTTGCACTTTTTCAAGATATCACAGATTTAGAAAATATCTCCCATCAACTCGCTTCGGTAAAGCAGCTTAACCTAGAACTAGATACGATTATTGAATCCTCTTTCGACGGTGTTATGATAACCAATCAAGCAGGAATTGGCATTAGAATTAACCAATCTTTAGCCCGATTAACCGGATTGGATGCCACTCACTTTGAGGGTAAACCGATTGATGATTTATTTGATAAGGGCATTTTTGAGTATGAATCAATAACCATGAAGGCATTACGGGCAGGACGAACTATTACGAATGTCCAGAGAATTAGAACCACGGGCAAAGAGGTGCTTGTTACCGGTAATCCGATTTTTGATGTAGCAGGAAAAGTTCATAGAGTCGTCACCAATGTGCGAGATATTACCGAACTGGAAAACCTAAAGGAAAAGTTAAAAGAGTCAGAGTTGCTGGCAACTCGCTATCAAACGGAGCTGTCTCAATTAATTCCGGAGCGCCTTGAAAAGGACAAAATTATTGTGCAAAGTCCTAGCATGTTGAAACTATATAAACTTGCTATGAGGGCGGCTAGGACGGACGTAACCGTTCTGCTTCTAGGCGAATCTGGTGTCGGAAAAGAAGTTTTTTCCCGAGTGATCCACAACTCAAGCAACCGCGCAGCCACAGGGAGATTAATCCAGATAAACTGCGGAGCTATTCCCGAAAATCTTTTAGAATCCGAACTGTTCGGATATGAGCCAGGTGCTTTTACAGGGGCTAGCCCCAAAGGTAAACCTGGGATATTTGAAATTGCCACCCGAGGAACACTACTTTTAGATGAAATAGGAGATCTACCTAAAAATCTACAGGTTAAACTGTTACGAGTTCTTCAGGAACAGGAAGTTTATCGGATAGGAAGCACTAATCCAATTAAACTTAATGCCCGAATTATTGCTGCGACCAATCTAAATATTTGGGAACGAGTAAAAGAGGGTTCCTTTAGAGAAGACTTATTTTATCGTTTAAACGTTTTACCCATTGAAATCCCCCCCCTAAGGGAACGCAAAGAAGATATTATACCCCTAAGCATGCACTTTATTCAACTTTATAACGAGAAATACAAAGTAGCCAAGCGGCTGGATCCTAAAGCCGTACCCATTCTGGAATCGTACAATTGGCCTGGCAACGTACGAGAACTTCAGAATATACTTGAACGGTTGATGGTCGTGACCGATGAAGAACTAATTCAATCCTTGCAGGTTCAGTATCAGTTAACTAAGTTTAACTCTAAGATTAATTCTCCTATCACTATCAATGAACTTATACCAATGCATGAAGCTAGAGATATCGTGGAAAAAGAACTAATTACCATGGCTTTAGATTGTTACTCTTCCATTAGAAAAGCGGCCGAAGTTTTGGGACTTGATCACTCAAATATTGTTCGTAAGGTTGCTAAATACGGGATAAAGAAAAAACTATAGTAATTGCGTTTCACAATAATACCGGTGCGATAATACACCAAATTGGTGCATTATTACACCGGTATTTAATATTTGAACGATATTTTTGGAGAACAATCAGGTCCAGACTACCTTTACCCGTGAATTACTTCATTTGAGGTATTTAAAACAACTGTTCACAAATTATTTTAAACATTTAGAAAATTTGGTCTATAACTTGCAATTAAGCTAAGCGCTGAGACTTTGATTTAATCTTTTCCGAAGGGAGCTGAAACATTTAAAGCCTAATTATTAAGGAGGTTAATTTTCATGGGAGTTAAAAAGGGACCGGAAAAATATAACGAGGCTAATCAATTTGTTGATCGCCATATTCAAGAAGGTCGAGGAGCAAAGGTAGCTATTTATTATTTTGACCAACAAATAACTTACCGCGAGGTTCATGAGAAAGTCAATCAAACAGGTAACGCTTTAATGGAAATGGGCATTGGTCTAGAAGACCGAGTTATGTTGTTACTTTTAGATTGCCCAGAGTTTGTCTATAGTTTTTTTGGAGCCATGAAAATTGGTGCGATTCCCGTTCCTACGAACACCTTATTAAAACCAGAAGATTACGAATATCTCTTAAATGATAGCCGCGCAAAAGCTATTGTGGTCAGCGAAGAGTTACTGGACTGTATTACAGTTATTCGTAATAATTTATTATATTTACGTCAAATCATTGTAGTCGGGAAGCCAGTCGAAGAGTTCCTGAGTTTTAATAACTTGATTAAGGATAAATCCATAGAATTAGAAACTGCAAACACTACTAGCGATGATGCAGCATTTTGGCTCTACAGTTCAGGAACAACCGGGTTCCCTAAAGGAGTCGTTCACCTCCACCATGATATGACGTTTGCCGCAGAACATTATGCCAAAGGAGTTTTGCAGATCACAGAAAATGATAAAACTTTTTCTGTGGCTAAATTGTTTTTCGCATATGGCTTAGGTAATGGTCTCTACTTTCCCTTTTATGTTGGTGCATCTACTGTCCTTTCCCCCAAACGTCCGCTGCCAGAACATGTTTATTCGATGATTGAACGACACAAACCGACCTTATTCTTTGGAGTTCCTTCTTCATATGCTGCTATGGTACAACTCGAAGGTGCCAAGGAAAACTATGATTTAAGCAGTATCAGGTATTGTGCTTCCGCAGGAGAACCTTTACCAAAAGTAATTTTTGAACGTTGGTTTGAAAAATGGAATCTGGAAATTTTAGATGGAATTGGTTCAACGGAAATTTTGCACATCTTTATCAGTAACATGCCTGGAGAAGTTAAACCAGGAAGTACTGGCAAGATTGTCCCAGGCTATAAGGCCAAAATTATTAATCAAGACGGTAACATCGTACCGACAGGGAACGTAGGAACTCTTATGATAAAAGGACACAGTAATGCAGCCTATTACTGGAATAAGCATGAAAAGACTATGGAAACCTTCATCGGTAAGTGGACTAATACCGGAGACCAATATTACCAAGATAATGAAGGCTTTTTCTGGTATGTTGGTCGCGGCGACGATATGATTAAAGCCGGTGGAATTTGGGTTTCCCCTGTCGAAGTCGAATATTGCTTGATGGAACATCCTGCGGTTTTTGAATCCGGGGTAATCGGAAGAGCCGATATCGATGGTTTAATCAAACCGAAAGCTTTTATCGTACTACAAGAAGGCTACGAGCCCAGCGGCGATTTAGTAACCGAATTGTCTCTTTTTGTAAAATCAAAAATTGCGCCCTACAAATTCCCACGTTGGCTCGAGTTTGTTTCTGATTTACCAAGAACAGCTACGGGCAAAATTCAGCGTTTTAAATTGCGTCAGATAGATATTGAATTAGATATTGCTAGTTCAAGCGAGGATAGTTAACAAATAGATCAACATGTTGAAAAGAAGTTGGTATCTAAATCCACAAGGAGGATCAAATATGACAGAAATTACCACAAGGCAAACCTTTAAAAGTCAACTGGGAACTGGGTTTGCCTCATTAGTAACTTGTGTTGCTTTAGCTATGATTTTGTGGCCAATCTGGTCTAGTGTTATGAAGGCCATTTTTACCGTTTTTGCTTCACAAGGCTTGACAGCAGCTGGTCCAAAAGTTGCTGCTCAGCTAATCGGGGCTATGGTTGAAGGTAGCTTCTTCTGGATGGTCATTAACACTTGGATCTGGCAGACTCTAGTCATGGGCAACTATGGCAAAACAAAATTTACTGACCAACAACCATGGGCTGGGCTTTGGTATATTCTTGTTGCGTGGTTTTTTGGGATTGTAGCTTTTGTTCTATTAATCAGTTTCCTAGGCATTTGGTGGAAACCATTTAGTTTAGCCATAATGTTCATGCCCAAAACCGCTGAAGAGGTCAGTTTAGCTTTCGAAGCTTGGGAAGCTGCTAATTTTTATGCCTTGGCTGTAATTTTAGCCCAAATTCCTTTTATCTCCTTACTGCAAAAATGGCCTTTTGCAGGTACATCCAAACAACCCATCGAAAGTTTTGGCGTTCTTGCTTTCAGCACTGCAGTGACTTGGATTGTTTGGATGTCTGTAATTGTTCCCAGCTTTATGAAACTTTCCATAGGCGAACATCTAATTGTAGCCCAACCTTTTGGTTCTTGGCCGGCTTTTGTAGCCTTTTGTCAAGCATTTGTTATCTTTTCCATTATGCCTGTCGAGGGTGGCGAGCTTTATCCCATGAAGCTGTTCGCTAAGAAACAGCCAATGATGGCTATTTTCGGGTTCATTATTGCCCTAGCCTCTGGTTTTATCATGCCAGCTATTATCAAAAGCATAGTAGCCCCCCTAGACCTAGTTCCCGGTACTCCCCCAGATGTTATCGTTGCTTCATTAGAGCTATCTGTCATTGTCTTTATGTTGACTTGGCACCATTTATTCGGGGATTATCCAAGTGCCAAACTGAGTCCAAACAATGCCATTAGGGTCTTGACACGAGTTGCTATTTGGTTTATTGGCGGTAGTGTTTATGGAGTTATATGGCTAAAGACCTTTAAATTATTACCTATAGGTGCCAATAATTTGGGTATGGGTTTTCCAACCATGGGAATTTTAGCTGGTCAGTTTGCTTTACTGATGACTATACTTTTCTTTAATACATTTTTGGACAAATGGCCCCTTGTTCGCAAACAAGAACGTAATAATATTAAAGCGGTTCCAGCGCAAAATCACAAAATATAAGTGGTTAGAACAAATCAACAAGCGTCCCACTTCACTATCCAAGTGGAGAGAACGCTTGTTTTTTGGGCTTCAAATTTAATATTCTAATTTAGATGAGTAATTTATCCAAACCCCAGAAAACAGCCATTCCAAAAACAATTCCCAGAAACAAGTTTGGAACAAATCTGGAGAAAACAAACATCAAGGCTCCAGTCCATAAAAAGGGATTATGTATAAGGATAATTGTTCCTCCCGGTGTCACTAGTTCAGGTATTACAAGGGCAGCCAGTAAAGCGATGGGAACAAGTTCTATAAAATCGCGAGCAAAACCTTGAACGTTCTTTCCCTTAAACAAGAGGAAGGGCAAAACTCGCGAGCCATATGTGACTAAAGTCATTAATACAATTGTACTTAAATATTCGGTAGACATACTTTTCCCGCCCTTTCCCATTATAGCTAATCGCAGACTTTTTGATTGTTAAATTAGATAGGAAGCCTCCTGCGACGCCACCATGCCCCGATTCCTGCGGCAAGGGCAACACTTAGAATCAAATATAGTTTGCCTGGTATAAGTAGCTTAAGTACGACCGAGAATATGGCTGCCATAAGGTAAGTCCCATAATTTTTCTTAGAAAGAGATGAGGTCGTTAAAATAATGAATAATGCCAAAAGGGCAAATTGAAAACCCGAAAATTCAACGGGCAACCAGTTGCCAATCAAACCTCCAAGGATCGTAAAAGTGACCCAGGAGGAAAATGCACCGAGGTTGATTCCCAGCATCACTCGCTGGCGATTTTCTTCCCCAACGACCTCTTTTAGAACCTTCGTATTAAGTACAAAGGTTTCGTCAGTAAGTCCTTGGGCTAAACCTAGAGACCAAGGAAGGGTTCTCTCTGGAAAAAATGGAACAATGGACAAACTCATTAGAAGATGCCGAATGTTAATAATAAGGGTCGTTAGTCCAATCATCAAAGGGGTTGCACCTTGGTGGATCATTTCAATTCCAATAAATTGTGAGGCACCTGCATATACAAAGAAAGACATCAGCCCGGCTTCCCAAAAGGTTAAGCCGAACTGAGTTGCTAAGATTCCAAACGTTATTGCCACTGGTGCATACCCAATAACTATTGTCAAGGACTGACGCAAACCGTAGATAAAGCCCATCTTGTCATGTTGGATTAAGTCATTTTCGTTAATCACTGGGACACCTGCTTGATTACCGTCAAAAAATCCGGATAGGATACTTCGGCAGCCTCCATGTTTTCTACGCTTACCCCTTCTTCCGAGAGAAGTCCAGCGATGGCCCAAGCCATAGCCAAACGATGATCTCCGAGACTACTCGAGTATCCACCACGTAAGGTAGGCTGACCTTGGATTCGTAATCCATCGGGAAGTTCTTCGACTTTAGCCCCTAGAGCATTTAGTCCATCCGCTACCGAACGGATCCGATCACTTTCCTTGATCCTTAATTCGGCCGCGTCCCGGATAACGGTTTCCCCATCCGCAAAGCAAGCAGCCACGGCTAAAATTGGGATCTCATCAATCAGACGTGGAATCATGGGCCCTCCAATTTCTATCCCTTTAAGACGAGAGGGTCGAACCCTTAACGTTGCTCTAGGCTCACCACAGACATCCAAAACATCGCTCAGCTCGATATCCGCGCCCATCGCTTGTAATACATCCAATATCCCTGTACGTGTCGGGTTCACTCCAACATCCTTTAAAATTAGCTCTCCGCTCCCAACCAAACTTCCTAGAACGAGAAAAAAAGCAGCCGACGAAATATCCCCAGGCACTATAACCGTTTGACCCGTTAAGCGTCCACCGCCGCGAACCCAAGACTCTGTACCAAGACTTTGCACCTCTACGCCAAATCCTCTCAGCATTCGCTCAGAGTGGTCCCTAGAAAGAGCCGGTTCAAGGACTCTAGTCTCACCGCTAGCTCTCAACCCTGCTAAGATTATCGCAGATTTTACTTGAGCAGAGGGAACCGTTGTTCGAAACGTCTGCCCTTGCAACTGACCGCCTACCATGGTCAGTGGCGCTAATGTGCCCCCTTGTCTCCCGATAATCTGGGCTCCCATCTGACTAAGTGGGTCTGTGACACGTCGCATCGGTCTAGAACGAAGGGAAACATCACCGGTCAAAGTGACAGCAAACGGACTACCCGCTAATACACCCAACATTAATCTCATGGTAGTCCCAGAATTGCCAGCATCTAAAACATCAACAGGCTCTTGCCAAGCATCCATCCCTTCGCCCCGAATCCAGACTTCAGTCCCTTGTCTCTCCCAAGTAACTCCCAGTTGATTTAAACAACGAAGCGTACTTAAACAATCCTGGCCTAATAAGAAATTCGAAACATGGGTTTCTCCATGAGCCATCCCTCCGAAGAGCGCTGCCCGATGAGAAATTGATTTATCACCCGGAACTTGGATTTCTCCTTTCACGTTGGAAACCGGTTTGACATACACGCCTCGCATAGGTGCAACCCCCCTTAGTTCTGTTATACATTACGTTATACACCTTTTTTAGTTAATCTTCAATTCTACTCTTGAAATAATAGCTAAGGTTCAGCACCCCCGCCTCTATAAGCGGGGGTGCTGAACAAGTTTACATTTCTAAAAAGAGTTAATTCATATCATCTCGAAGTAGATGTGCCATTCGAAACGCTTCAGCAATCGACTCGCCATCTCCCTGCTGTAGACAATCCTTTAGTTTTCTAATTCTTTGCTCCCAATGAGTCAGACCATCGAGAATCGCTTCCGAATTCCTTACCATAATCTCCTTCCACATTTCGGGGGAACTATCCGCTATACGCGTAATATCTCGGAAACTTCGACCTGCTAATGCCAAAGTCGATTGTCCTTCTGCAGAAGCATCCTGTGCTGCTAAAGTCAAGGCTACCGCTAGGAGATGGGGGAGATGGCTAACCATAGCTACTTCCACATCGTGATCCTTAGGTTCACGAAACACGACTTTGGCTCCAAATCCTTGAATAAGTTCCACAAGTCTCTGAACCGCTTCAACCGATGAATCCTGGGTAGGCGTTAAAACATAAGGATAGCCTCGGAAAAGATCCGGGTCCGCGACCCCAAACCCTGACTGCTCTGAACCGGTCATTGGGTGACCACCTATAAACATAAGATCATTAGCACCTGCCAAGGCAATAAGACACGATTTACGGCAAATTTCCGTCTTTAAACTCCCGACATCAGTGACAATTGCCCCCTTAGGAATCCTTCCCACCAATCGTTCTAACCCCTTTTCCAGCTCATGAAGAGGAAGTGCTAATACAACCAAATCTGCCTCGAT
>DAIEHY010000077.1:6686-9406 GCA_027353165.1 Desulfosporosinus sp. | reverse complement strand
TGCTTTCTCATGCAAGCTCCGTGGAACATAGACGGGCTCCATCGTTTGGGGATTTAAGCCGGTGTAGTACATGCAAGTGGAGAGGGTTCCTGGAGTTGGAATAAAATCCTGAACTTGTTCTGGATTAACACCCATATCACGAACATATTCAGCCAATTCGATCGCTTCTTTAAGAGTACTTCCTGGATGAGAAGACATCAGATATGGGACAAGGTACTGTTCTTTTCCCAGTTTTTCATTCGTTTTCTTAAACTCCTGAACAAATTCCTCATAGACTGCTTTCCCTGGTTTACCCATCAGACGAAGAACTGAATCACTGACATGTTCCGGAGCCACTTTCAATTGACCGCTGACATGATGCTCACAAAGCTCACGAATAAACTTTGTGTTTCGATCGGCTAACACTGCATCATAGCGGATGCCAGAACGAACGAACACCTTTTTTACTCTTGGTAAACTGCGAAGCCGACGTAAGATGTCTAGGTATTCCGCATGATCATTTTCAAGTTTAGCGCATGGTTCAGGAAACAGGCACTGTTTGTCGGAACAAGCTCCCTTGGTCAATTGTTTTTGACACGCTGGACGCCGAAAGTTCGCAGTCGGACCCCCTACATCGTGAATATATCCTTTAAAGCGGGAATTCCAAGTCATTTGCTCTGCTTCTCGAAGTATCGATTCTGAGCTCCGGCTTTGGATTATCCGACCTTGATGAAAGGTCAACGCACAAAAAGAGCAAGCTCCGAAGCATCCTCTAACACTGGTAAGGCTAAATTCTACTTCTTCAATAGCCGGAACTCCCCCCAATTCTTCATAGGACGGATGATACGTTCCCATAAAAGGCAGAGCGTAAATAGCATCCATCTCAGCTTGAGATAAAGGAAGTGAGGGCTGGTTTTGTACCACACTTTTGCGTCCATGGGATTGAAGCAGAGCTTTTCCCTGGAACGGGTCCTGTTGTTTATATTGCACCCAAAAAGCCTCAGCATAGTTCTTCTTATCCGATGTAACATCCTCGAAACTTGGTAGAACAAGGGTATTTTGAGGTACTACATCTCCTGTCAAAGGGACCATAGTTCCCCTGACATCAGTTATCTGATCAATTGGCACTCCATCCTTTAATCGTTTGGCGATCTCTACGATGGGCGTCTCCCCCATTCCGAAGACTAACAAATCGGCTTGGCTATCCAAGAGGATAGAGCGCCGCACTTCATTACTCCAATAGTCGTAGTGGGCAAATCGCCTTAACGAAGCCTCGATCCCTCCAATGATCACAGGTACACCGGGAAGCGCTTCTCGAACCCGATTAGAATAAGTAATCGTGGCTCGATCGGGGCGAAGACCCGACTTTCCTCCAGGGGCATATGAATCTTTATGCCGTTTCTTTTTAGCCGCTGTATAATGATTAACCATGGAGTCAAGATTCCCTCCAGAGATCAAACACGCCAAACGAGGTTTTCCCATGACCCGAAAATCTTTAAGTTCTTTCCAATCAGGTTGAGCCAAGATTCCCACACGGAAACCATGCTTTTCCAAGATACGTGCAATGATTGCAATCCCAAAGCTCGGATGGTCCACATAGGCGTCGCCAGTAATGAGGAGAAAATCTAATTCGTCCCAGCCAACGGCCTCCATATCTGCTCGATTCATAGGTAAAAAACTTCGTGTACGCATAGTCTCACCTTTCTAGTTTAACAACGCTTATCTAACAACTTACCATTTGATAAACATTACTCATATTATTTTTTTATAAATAGTCACCTGTACTAGGCTTAAGCGCCTTGTGCTCGGCTCATATATTATCAGTATGTCCAGCTAATTCTACTTTGTAATCAAGGCTATACGTTTAACCTATCCAAAAGCAAAAGCAGCAAATCTCATATTTCCATATAAAATGCTTGGCATACTTGCCAAGTATTTTAGGGATATGTAGGCTTTTCCATCGTGCAATCAAGAGACGAAACTTCCTTATCGGAAGTTTATAAACTGCAGTTCAATTCCAAAGTCTTCTTTACGTAAAAGGGCAATTGCAGCTTGAAGATCATCTTTATTTTTGCCAGAGATTCGAATTTCTTCACCCTGAATCGAACTTACCACTTTTAATTTACTATCTTTCAATACCCTATTAATTAATTTTGATTTTTCCTGAGCAATTCCTTGAACCAGCTTTACTTCTTGCCGTACTGTATCTCCGGCAGCTGGTTGGGACTTTCCATATTCCAAAGACCGCAAAGAAACCCCTCGTTTAACAAGTTTACCCTCAAGAATGTCAATCACATTGGTCAACTTGAAATCGTCGTCAGAAACTAAAATTATCGTTTCCCCTTCAAGTTTAATGGACGATTTACTGTTTTTAAAATCGAACCGCTGTGCCAGTTCTTTCTGAGCCTGCAGAATTGCATTTGTTACCTCAGGGATATCTACTTTGGAAACGAGATCAAATGAAGAATCTTTTGCCAAAATCTAACGCTCCTTTTATTAACTTTATTCCTTACAAATTATTTAAGCTATCTTTTGTTAATACGACATTACGCCGGACTTCTCCTGCCTTCCCTAAAACTGGCAAAGCTCTGCCGTTTAAGGTAACCGTGAGACCACCAGCATTTCCGATGGAAACCAATTCGATTTTCTCTGTCCCTTTAATTTCTTTACTCGTTCCCGCTGCAAACGTTCCTTGGAACGGAGCTTGACCGTCAATTCTTATCTCAATCCAACAGGGCTGA
>DAIEHY010000077.1:0-6589 GCA_027353165.1 Desulfosporosinus sp. | reverse complement strand
CGGTTTATTTGGAGTCGCAGATGAGTCTGGGGCATTTGTCTTCGGGGCACTAATTAAAGGAGGTGACGTATAGGGAGTATCCGCAATTTTATGTTCTGTCGAATAGAAACCCTTAACCACATAGACCAAGACCACTAAAATCACCATTCCCCCTATGATAGATGGTCTAACCCACAGAGGACGTGGTTTTACCGGTATCTGGAGTGTTTTTAGAACAGGCTGAGCACTTAGGCTATCGGGCATCATAGAAGCACTGTAAAGTCCAACAATTTCATCAGAGTTTAGCCCGAGTTGTTTGGCATAAGTACGCAAGTACCCCTTGGCATAAGTCGAACCAGGGAGTATCCCATAATTTTCCTCTTCAAGCGCTTGAATATAGCGAACGCGGATCTTTGTAATTTCCTCAGTATCCGTTAAGCTCCATTCTTTATTTTCTCGAGCGGTCCGAAGCATTTGCCCTTCTCCGGCCATAGTAATACCCCCTTTTCTTTGTTAACTCATATCGAATGCCGAAAAGCTCATTGCTATATCTTCCATACAAATCACATCGTCTTCAAAATGGCGAATTTCAATGATAAAATCAAACTCCACTTCCAAACGCCCATCTCGAACAAAGACGTCTGGGTGTTCAATAACTTTAAGTGTTGGCATCTGTAAAGTCTTTTCTAATAATGACCAATGGGCATCATTTCCCCGTGTGGTACTTGTAATTCCGTCAATTAGAAAAATACTATTCACAGATTCGTTCAGTAATAACTCAGTTCGTAACGATTGCCGAATAAGAGTCGAAGACAATAAGATCCAGCGTTTATTGGCATAGACACAGGCAGCAATAGCTGCTTCAGTTTTACCTACCCGCGGCATCCCTCTAATGCCAATGATTCGATTTCCACCCTCAAGTAAAGTATCTCCCAAAAAGTCTACAAGCACACCTAATTCTTCACGAACAAATCGATAGGTGGGTGGATTATCTTCAGCCATGTCCAAACGCTTGCCATGTCGTAAAGCGATTCGATCCAAAAGAGTGGGAATACGAAGTGCCGTCACTTTAATAGCCTCAACTTCTAAAAGAGCAGCATATAACGCTTTAACTTTCCCCTCAGATTGGGTCTCTATAAGAAGACCTCGACGACTTTGTCCAATCCCTGTGACCGTTAAAATATTAAGGCCGAGCATTCCAATCAGTGTCGTCACCGCACCGAGTAAACCTGGCTTATTTTGCTGAATATCGTATTCCAAGTAAAGGAGATTCTCTACCTGATTGGGCCACCTTCTCGTCAAGATAGCACTCCAACTCCCTTATCGCCTTCACGGGTTCTTGATAGTTAATATAGTTCGCATACTCTGAACTGGGTTCATTTGGGTAAGCATAAAGTTTGTCGTAATAGTCTACCAGCAACCGCTCTGTAAATAGATCCAGACGGTTAATTTCTAGTAGCGTTCGTAATTCTTGTACTTTGACATGCCCCAACGTTTTGATCAATCTTTCTAAGGCAATTCCAATCTCTTCAAGTGCGTCTGGCACAGAGGTATACTCCTTCAAGAGACGCTGAACTCGATTTTCCAAGGAATCATAATGCAGAATTTGAATTCCTTCTTGCATCGCTGCGAAGAAAGTAGTGGGTACTGTAACCCTTCCAATCCGCTTACTCTCACACTCTACTATAATATAAGAAAACTTTTTCAATGCTTCAAGTTCCTCATACAATAATCCTTCAAATTTCTTTTGAGACGGTGGATTTCCTAAACCCATGGCGCCAAAAACAGACCCTCGATTATTGGCAAGTCTCTCTAGGTCTATGGCGGGATATCCATCGGCTCGTAATCGGCCTAAGAGTTCTGTTTTTCCGACTCCAGTATTTCCTCGCAACACTACGACTTTATAAGGTAGTTCACGCTCAAAATATTCAACGATTTGGGTGCGGTATGCTTTATACCCTCCCTCTAAACGGTAAACTGGAATACCCATTAAATCAACAACTGTCGCCAAAGACTTGCTTCTCATCCCGCCTCTCCAACAAAAAAGGACAAGTGGACCAGATTTGGCAAGTTCTCCAACCCTCTTCACTAAATCAGGAAGTTTTGGGCCGATGATCGTTAGGCCCTGTTCGCGAGCCAATGTCGGAGAGGATTGAGTATAGGTTGTGCCTATTTTGACACGTTCTTCATTATTAAAAAGCGGAAGACTTATAGCGCCTGGAATGGTCGCTTCAGAAAATTCCCCTTCAGAACGTACATCGATAAGAATCGGTTGCCCTAATGTTTTAAGTTCTTGAACCGTGATCTCCTTAATCATCCTAATTCCTTCCAACTTCGACTAGATAACTCTTTACCTTATCATAAATCTTAACGAAACATTATGCAACTAGTGTATAGCTTCATTAGCCCATTGACCAAATTTTAATTCAAATTGTCCCCTTGTCATTAACACCTCGCGAGGTTTAGAGCCTTCGTATCCCCCGACAACTCCATTCTCTTCGAGGAAATCCATTAACCTAGCTGCTCGCGTATAGCCTATGCGCAAACGACGTTGTAATAGAGAGACAGAAGCAGTTCCACTTTCTATAAAAATTTGGGCAGCTTGATAAAAAAACTCATCTTCCACTTCTTCCTTTTTGGTCGTCCCCAGATCAATGTTAGGAATTTCCTGATATTCAGGCTTCGCCTGGTTCTGCAGGAACCCTACCACATTTTCTACTTCCTTATCCCCTAAATAGCATCCCTGCACGCGTAACGGTTTATTCGCGCCCATTGGATAATAAAGCATATCTCCACGACCTAAAAGTTTCTCAGCCCCGTTCATATCCAAGATAGTCCTAGAGTCTGTTTGCGATGAAACGGCAAAGGCAATTCTGGAGGGAATGTTAGCTTTAATTAGACCGGTAATGACGTCAACGGATGGACGTTGAGTCGCGACAATCAGGTGAATTCCTGCTGCCCGGGCCATTTGAGCCAAACGACATATCGCATCCTCAACATCTCCCGGCGCTACCATCATCAAATCGGCCAACTCGTCAATAATCACCACAACATAAGGGAGCGGTGGATGCTCTTCCTTTTTATCCTGAGTACGGAGAAAATTATAGCGCACGATGTCTCTTACCCCAGCGGCTGCAAATAACTCATAACGAGTTTCCATCTCCGTCACTATCCATTTTAAAGCGCCCGCAGCCTTGCGCGGATCTGTCACCACAGGTGCAATAAGATGAGGAATTCCATTATAGTTCGCCAATTCAACCATCTTAGGATCCACCATTAAAAACTTCACTTCATCAGGCCGAGCATTAAACAAGATACTATGAATTAAAGTGTTAATACAGACAGATTTTCCGGAGCCCGTAGCTCCCGCAATCAAAAGGTGGGGCATTTTTGTTAAATCAGCTATAATCGGTGTCCCCGTAATATCTTTACCTAAACACAAGGCCAACTTACTCACTGTCCCCTGATATTCGGCCGTTTCAAGAACCTCTCGAAAATGAACCATCGCGATTTCCTTATTGGGCACTTCAATACCAACCACGGATTTCCCGGGAATCGGCGCCTCAATACGTACATCAGCCGAAGCCAAACTCAACGCAATGTCATCGGCAAGATTGGTTATCTTACTTACTTTCACACCAGGCGCAGGTTGTGCTTCATAGCGTGTAATAGCAGGTCCTTGAGTAACTTGAGTCACCTTGATTTTTACCCCAAAACTGCTCAACGTTTCTTCCAGAATCTTGACATTATCCGCCAAATCCTTATTAAGTCGAGGATTTTTTATTTTTAGGGACTTATTTAATAATGTAACTTGCGGAAGCTGAAAATTTCCATCTTCACGAGTCTGACGAGAAATTGGAGTGCTTGTCACTTTTCCAGGTGGCAGAATCGTTGTTTCCACCGTTCCAGCGGACATCTTTTTAAAGCCCAGTTGTCCTTTGGTGGGGACATTCGTGACGTCCGGAGGCTCATTATGATCTTCTAACGTTTTAATCACTAAAGGTCGTTCTGCTAAATCAGGGTCAAGAGCCTGAGTAGCACGATTAGAAGAAATAGTCTTTTGGGGATACGTTTTTGTCTTTTCGTTACTCCCCTCCTGAGATTCAGATCTTTCTGCAAGAGATTCCTCATCCTCAGAATTTTTCAGAACCTCAATAAAATCCCCCATTTGCTGTTTCATCCATATCCCTGATTCTTTGCTGACCTGACCTACTTCTTGAACGCCCTGAACCAACGAACGATTTGTAATGAGCAGAGCCCCCATCAGTGATGCCATGATTAAAACAACGTAACTTCCAACCACCCCAATCGTGGTTTTTACCACAATGGCTATTCCTGCACCGACAAGCCCACCGCCGTGTCCGAGCAGACCTTCATCAAGCATGTTTTTCTTCGAAAATTCCTCGATACCGGGTAACTGCAAGTGTAAAATACCGACAAGAACTAACCAAAGCAGAATGACTCCAGCTGCCTTTGAACCTAAACGGGGTGTTTGCTTATTCATAAAGGCAATACCCCAGGCCCCCACCATGAGAGGAATGCAAATTCTCCCCCCCCCTGCTAGGACAGTTAGCAGATGTTTAATTTGATCTCCAACCAAGCCACTCTTAACTGAGTAAAGCGCAACCAGTCCCAAGCAAGCCATTCCAACAACAAATACTCCAATGACTTCGTTACGTATCGTCTCTTTTAAGGTGCTTACTCTCATATTCACCCTAGTATTTATGGTGCGGCGTTTTTTAGCCTTCGCCACGAACAATCCTCCAAACACTTAATAAATTTATGGCTCCTCTAGAGCCCTCTCTAATATTCCTTTACCCTATACAAATTCCACACAAGTCGGCGTTTTCCTTTTTGTTCTCGAAATATCCATTAAGAAAACCTCGACTGCCACCTCAAGCCTCGCCTTAGTTGTACTTATGCGCTGGACATGCATAATAGTAAATAAAAAAGCAGCTTTCGCCGCTTTTTCTTGCCCATAGGACCCTATTCCTCTGATTTCGGTGGAATTAAACTGTTCAGTTCTTTAAAAGCTTCTTTAACCCCCCCGACAGCTTGAATTAATCCTGCCTCCACTGCTTCCTGTCCAATCAGGATAGTTCCAATATCCTGTGCCAACTCTCCAGTAGTAAACATAAATTTTTCTAGTTTTTCTGGACTGATTTTCGAATGAGAATAAATAAATTGATCAATACGTTCTTGCATTTTCCGCAAATAATCAAATTGTTGATGCCCATTGATAACCAAACCTGTGTACCGAATCGGATGAACCGTCATAGTCCCGGTCGGTGCAATAAAGCTTTTTGTACAACTGACGGCAATCGGAATTCCAATACTATGCCCCCCTCCGAGGACTAATGAAACGGATGGTTTACTTAAACTACTCAGCATCTCAGCAATTGCTAACCCTGCTTCTACATCTCCACCCGCAGTATTTAAAATCACGAGAATCCCTTCAGTTTTTGGGTTTTGTTCAACGGCCAAAAGTTGTGGGATGATGTGCTCATATTTGGTCGTTTTCGATTGAGCAGGAAGAATTTGATGTCCCTCAATTTGCCCAATGATCGGTAAACAGTAAATTCGTTCTGTTACATCCGGGATTTGAATCTGCCCCAATTCCTTTAGATTGGATAAAGGAACATTTTTAGTATCCTCAGGTAAGTCCGTCTCATTAGAAAGCACCCTTTTAACCCCCTTCTCTAAGTCAAAAACCCCAGCCAAGTTTCCATTGCCTAATTTTCAGTCGCGGCATTACATAAGAGCCGTCCCTTCAACATTGGAAGGGGTATCTGAATAGATTGGTTGGACTGTATTAATTTGATTTTTCGTAACAGTTGTCTTTTGTGCAGTCTTATTAATTGGATGATCGGCATTAATTGACGGTTCAGAAAAAGCAACTAACGCTTTAGACGTGGCAACCCCGTATAAAATGTTGTTGAGCAACTCAGCATAGTGTGTCTTCGTCATATGAGGCTTAGTAGAAAATACGCTAAATCTTTGACCAAACCCATAGATAAATTCCCATGTAACTGCACCAAAAAAAGCGCCTTTTAACGTTGCATAATCTTTTCCTGTCTTAATTAATAATAAATTTAAAGGATAGGCAAGAATAGCCCCAGTGACCAGATGTATTATTTGTCCTAACCAAAAGTTTTTGCGCTGATTCGTTCTAAAAGGACGTACATAAACTGAGCCAGCGATATGTCCGTACAGAGCCTCAGTATTTTTGGTTCTCCATAATAATAAATTTGAAGCATCCATAACTAACGTTCCTAAGATACCTGAAAATAAACTGACTGTGACGGAATCTTTCATTTTTAAGACTCTCAGGATAGTTTTTACATAGCCAAACATTTTATTCATTTCTTGCATATTGACCCTCCATTCATTGATTCAATATAGTGTGAGATATAGTTAGATTGTCTTAAATAAGCTGTATTACACTAGGTAAATTTTTCAAAATACGATTATACCTTTCAATTGAATAAAAAAAGACACCTCTCGGTGCCTTTATCATTATTGATCATTTGGTTCTGGTTCACTTTCTCCCCTACCTACCTCGGAGGGCCAATTTCCGATCGGTGACAACATTCACACAAACGGGTTTACC
>DAIEHY010000076.1 GCA_027353165.1 Desulfosporosinus sp. | reverse complement strand
AAATCTTTTTTCCTACGCAACTCATCCAACGTTTCATAGATTTCTGCCCTTCCGATGGGATCAAGTTCCGAAGTTGGTTCGTCCAGGACCAAAATTTCCGGTTCCATCACAAGAACGCCCGCAATTGCCAGGCGTTGTTTTTCCCCTCCTGAGAGTTCCGCAGATAAGCGTTGGTTATATCCTTTAAGGCGAACTTTCTCTAATGTTTGATCAACTCTTTGTTTAATCTGCTCCAAGGGAACCAAAAAATTACGGGGGCCAAAGGCGGTATCTTCTTCAACCGTCCGACCAATAATTTGGGTTTCTGGATCCTGTAGAACAAGCCCCAGAACCTTGGATAACGATTGAACCGCTGTTTTCCCGACGTTTTTTCCCGCAACACTTACCTGTCCTGTTAGTTTTCCCTCAAGGAGCTGAGGAATCAGGCCGTTAAGACATAAACTCAAGGTCGTTTTCCCCGCCCCGGTGGGTCCCATTAAGAGAACAAAGCTTCCTTTTTCCACGTTTAAGCTGACGTTTTTTAAGCTAGGTTCTACGACGTTCGGATAATAATAGGAGATATTATTAAGTTCAATTGCATTTTCTCCATACCTTAAATGAGTAAATATATCAGTCTCATGGGAATCTGCAGTTTTTATGCTTTCCACGATCTCCACGGTTTTCACCTCATCACCTAAATGAGCCGACTTCCCTTAATTGCTTTGTAGGCTACTGCAGAGATTATAACATTAAGAGCTGCTCCAACAACAAGGAAAGGCATCAGTCCAATCACACCACCCATACCCATCATTGGAAGCATCGCAAACGATGACACAACCCCATTGAGAATAATTGCAACGATGACTGCGGGAATCAAACCGAACTTCTTATTCACCCAGCGATAGGCCACAGCCCATAAAGCCATTTGTAAAGCAATATATAAATGGATCGGAATTGTCATAGGAAATCCGACAACTGCAGACGTCAATAAGTGTCCAAATGCAATGACAATAGCTCCCGTTAATCCACCAAAAGCTAATGCGCTGAAAAATCCAGGTGCAGAATCCATGCCGATGGTTCCAACAGGACTTGGAATCTTAATAAGCGCTCCCACGGCACTTAAAGCAATAAAAATGGCCATAATCGAAAGTCTCTTGACGTTCCAAGCGGATAGTTTTAAATCCTTGTTTTCTGTTTCTAAATTATTCATGAAATATTCCTCCTCAAATTTTAATATAATTGGCCAATTCTAGATAAAAGTAAATCCGGAAAGTTTAAGAACCCATGATTTAAGCCCTTAGTCGATAAAAATGAAGATGAAGACGTGGATATAGATGAAGATGATGAAAAAACCAGGCACGTGGACGGTCCTGCTGATTTATCCAAGTCGACGACACAGGAAGGATCAATGCGCAGACGGGAATTTATAGTAGAGGCAAGTTGTTCAGCTTCTCTGCGTATTCCTCTTGACCCTACTGGAATAATGTCATGAATACTAGGGATCCCTAAAAGAGCCAGAATAGCTTTCACTTGTACAATTTCCGGATCATCTGGATTGCTCAGTTCAGGTCCGACTTTGGGAAGTCCTAAACAATAAACGTCATCTCCCAGCTGAGCTGTTCCTAGACGCAAGTTATTTTTCTGAACCACACCAATCACACTAATCCCAAGACCGGTCTGTTGCGTGGGCATGTTTTTTTCTGTGCTGATTGCCATCGGAAGAGTTTTCAATCCAGCGGATTCTAGTTCATCGTTCACCCCCTTTAATAGTTCATCCCCTGTTGGGTTAGGCTCGTTGGAAATCGCTACAGTCAGCATTTGTGGCAAAGCTCCTGTCGAAAGAACTTCCAACATCGCAACTCGGGTCGTCAACTTCCCTGTAATGAACCATGGAATCTTATAAGCATCTAATTCCTTCATACCAATTGCACCACAGGAATCACAGGAAGCCACCAAATATTGTGTATTGTTTATCGAGACGACTTCAACATCTCGGCCCAGATATCCCAAGCGTTTCACCCCCTTTCCAAATAAGGCATATAAAAAAGTTCATAGTCTAATCCCCGCTTTCAATTTGGTAATTGAAAGCGACGACTGACCATGAACTTTACCTTAATTCATGACTTACTTAGGTTACTGGCAGGTCTCCTGACTCAGAATCATTGACTTTATGCGCCTTCCCGGTTTTCCAGTGGCAATGCATAAGTCTCCTCTTTACAGTGGTGGGTCCGTCTGGGATTCTCACCCAGTTCCCTATTCTCCCTTATTTCAGGGCACCGATAACAAAACAATATTGATTTATAAACATTTTAATGCAAAAAGGAATAGAATACAAGCACCTCGTTATTAATTTTTGGGCCATTCTTATAGTTCCCGCTCAAATAACGTGTCAATTATCCATGAGTCTTTCTAGAGTAGCGTCTAGTACAGGTACTATCACCCGCTGCCAAACAGCTATCTGTTTGAACAGAGAAATCAGGGGATATTTTCTTTAGTGCCGTCTCAAACCATGTGTCACAGCCTGCTTGACATTGTCCCGGTGCTCCGTAATCCTTGTAAGAACCTATCCAAGGACAGGCATCATGGATGAGTAAAACGTCATTTCCGTCTTTAACCGATTTAGCACTCTCTCCCATGACAAGACTGGCTCGGACAAAAGCATTGACTATTTGTTCTAGATCCTCAGTATCCCGGCCACGTTTAAGATAACTGTCCGCAGTTCCCTCTCCAACTAATTCCCAAAAGCGGTCGACCAGAGCAACTGTTTCCTCAGCTCCATACTTCTCCTCAAGAACCCTCCTCCAGCGATGAAAAAAATCATGGGAAATGAAAATCATTGAACGCCAATCTCTTTCCAATTTTTTAAGAGCGTCACTAGTTACTTCCGTCAAGCCTTCTCCTCCTCATTTCAATTTAAGGCTTAATGCCTCTTTCTTCATAAAACAATTCCAAAGCTGCCTGATATTCAGCAATGTCTTCCTCTGAAACTATCTGACCACATTCATAGCAACTATTTGTTAAACGGTCATACCATCGACAACCACACTCGCTACAGCCCAGTTCCGGGGCCCCACTTGGATTGAGAAATATCAATCTCTACCACCCCTTTCTAAATATTAACGGCAAGCACCCAGAAAGGGAATCCCCAAAACATCAATTAATTCTTCATAGCCTAAGGCAAGTAGTTCATTCTTCGTCTTCATCACATAATAGAGGATATTCCCATTGCGAATCTGTTCTCTCATTTCATAAAATGGATTATCCTGTGCTTTACTATGAAGTGACTCTAGGGCTGCATCATCAGCAATTATTAATAGGTCCACACTGGTATTCTGAAAACCTGTGAAGGATTGATAAAACACCGCCATTTTATCGATTTGCTTTTCCCAGATCAGCATGGTTCCGACGGGGGATGCAAACTCCTTTTTAGGCAATATCCCTAGGCTGGCCCCCGGAAGCATGTCGGTAAAAATCTCCGGCCTACGGTCAAGTATGGTTTGCCAGCCTTGAGCATCTAAAAACATTTCACCTATTGTTGATACCACATAGCTCACCCCCGCATCTCTCGTCTAAATCCGTACTCCTAAACGATATCCCTCATGAATAGCCTGTAAGAGTCCACGGGGAACCAAAGCATCACCAATCCCATGTAACTCATCAACCATAAATTCAAACTCTTGGAACAACTCTTGATTTGGCTTTCTAGGTGACGCAGCAATGACCGTATCTGCTTCAACAAAAGTTTCTTCACCTTTGTCATTGACGACGGTTACTCCACCAACTCCGATTTTCATTGGTTTACTAAGCGTTAAGGTTTTGATCTTTAATTGGTCTATCCAAGAGGAATGTCGCCATTTCCAAGTGGGGATGACATCTCCAGCTATCCTCTTTTCCTTTTCAACAATGGTTACTTCTTTACCCTCTTGGGTTAGACCTTCTGCCAAAGTTAAACCAATCTTGCCACCACCCAAGACTACCACCTTTTGCCCCACGTTTACCTTTCCTCTGGCAACATCAGCAGCCATTACTAAGATACCCTCTTGTTCCGGTACTGGAATTACACTAGTATCGACTCCTGCTCCCACGGCAAGCACTGCTACATCATATTGGTGAAGAATACTTCTCATAAGCTTGGGGTTCACATCCGTATTGAGGTTTACCTTAATTCCTAACTTATTTAGCATCGTCTGATAATAAGAAATCTGACTTTGAAGGTCCGCTTTATTGGCTATGTCATAGGCTGCATATCCGACAAGACTCCCGCCAATACTGTCACTCTTATCATAAAGGGTAACATCATGCCCTCGCTTCGTCGCGGCAATTGCGCACTCGATTCCTGCTGGGCCTGCCCCGATAATCATAATCTTCTTTTTAACCACTGCCGGAGTAATAAGGTATTCCGGTTCAACCTCATGGCCTAAGGCCGGATTATTCGTACAAAGATAGGGCAGATCCCTAAATAGTCGAGCGAGACAATTCATACAGCCTAAGCAATGTTTTGCTTCATCCAAACGATCTTCAGCTGCTTTATGCAAAAGTTCCGGTTCCGCAAGCATAGGACGACAAACTTCCCAATAGTCGAATTCTCCATCCGCTATATTCTGATTCGCCATGACTGGATTAGGTAACCGTACCCCGAAGGTTATCGGAATATTGGGGAGAAGTTTTTTAGCCCTTATGGCTAGGCGGTTCCAGTGACCGGGAGGCACATCCCGCCCGATCGAAGATTCCGGTGCTTCTTGCCAACCGACTGTTACACTGATCATATCTACGCCTGCATCACCGGCCATCTTCATTAATTCAAAACATTCATCCTCTGTGTTACCGCCATGAACATCCATAAGTTCGGCCCCGTTTAGGCGTACAATTAAAGGATGGTCATCCCCTTGCGCTTCCTTGATAGCGTAAATCAGTTCCCTCATGAAGCGACCCCTGTTTGCTACTGAGCCACCATATTCATCCGTCCTGCGATTGGTAAACTTGGAGTTGAAGTTCGCGAGTAGATAACCCATAAAACTTGTGATTTCCGTGCCGTCAAAACCAGCCTTAATTGCCCGTTTAGCAGCTTCGGCATGTTGGATTACCATTGCTTTAATTTGTTCTTTAGTTACTTCCCGTGGCTGACGGAAATGAGGTAGGGTTTGAGGTACTACCGAGGGTTGGACACAATAACCTAGGTCAATTCCCCCGTATCTACCAGCATGTAAAATCTGTTGAATAGCCACAGCCCCGTTATCATGAATAAAACCAGCAATTTGTTCAAATTGGGGCAAAAACTTATCATCAAATAAAGCGATTTGACGAAAATACGATTTCCCTTCCCCTAAAGGATCTGGATAGGCACCTTGGTTCGTAATAATCCCACAACCCGTTCCCGCAATCACTTTATCTCGGGCGAGTTCTCTGGGAGTTATAACACCATCACGGGTGTTGTAATTGGAGACTCAACAAGCTCCGTATTTAACTCTGTTTTTCGTGGTGTATTTACCGATCTTCCCCGGTTGAAATAAATAGCTTAACTTTTCTTCGCCTGGCTTTTTCATAAACATGTCACCCCCACATTAATTTTATCTCTTCGATAGTTCCATTCGGGGTGAACACGTTTTCTGTGCCCACCCTATAGCTAAGTTCACAAAAATCCAAGAGGATAAACTGACCATCGTAAGCTTACATTGTTAACTGACCCAAGACCGGCTTGTAAACACCGACCCTTAACAAGAGATAAAACAAGAAGAAATGCCCTATAAGATCAGCGGCAGTGATTAAACCAACGACTCCTGCACCGCCGGCTGTACCCACAAAGTAAGACATTAGAAGTGTAAATACTAGCCCAAAACCTAAGGCTAAAGCATAAAATGGCAAAGCGTAAGTTCCACTAACTAGCAGGCGCAGTGACTCTTTTGCCGCAGCCGTAGCATTGGTCATGCTCAGTAAATAGAGTCCTATGACAATTAGATTTGTTGACAATAGAACTATTTCCATATTACTTAAGAAAACAGTTTGAATAGCTACTTGGGCAAAGCCAAACTCAATGAGAAAAAGAGTAAGAGTAGTTCCGCCCAGCAAAGAGTAAAATAAGCAAAGCACAGGCATCATGGCCGTATTCCATAAAGGAATAGAAGGCGAAGAGTTCATTAGGAAGCCGTCATAGATCGCAACGACAAAAGCACTTAGACCAGCAATCACTTCGAATACCAAACTTCCGGCACTCCCTGCCGGCAAGATTAAAAAGAGTGTCCCCGAGACCATCATGATCATCATAGCCCAAAATCCACGAGCAACCCAGGATGTTCCAGGTTTCATAAGACCTCGCCAAAATCGTTCCGGTCTCCCCAGATAGAGTAGATGGGCTCCACCTTTACCGATAAGCACAATCAATAAGCCTACTAGAGCACCTACCCCGGAATGAGTGAAAAGGGACATTAAAAATAGACCTGAACCAATTTTCCCAAAAAAGAACGCCGCTGCTATCAAAGTTGCCCATTCTGTTTGGAGACGAAAACCGGAAACAAATTCGTTACCTACCAAAGGCATGGTTTTTGGCAACTTGAACACCTCCTATTCTAAATAATAAACGGAAGGTTCCGTATTATCCTCAGATAAGGGCTGAAAGCCCCCCCGCTGACGGATTAATCGGCTTACCTTACTTTCTGGGTTAGATAGATCCCCGAAGATACGCGCATCAGCAGGACAAGTCTGGACACAGGCAGGCTCTAAGCCTTGATCCACACGTTCTACGCAGAAGGTGCATTTTAAGACAACACCTTCCTGCCACTTAGGATATTTTACTTGTTCATAGGGTGTTAGTTGTTTACCGAAATAACCATTTTTCAAGGAACCTTTCTTGAGGAAGATCCGGTTTTTATAAGGACAGGCTACATAACAAGCCCTACACCCGATGCATTTCTGATGGTCTACTAAGACAATTCCATCCTCACGCTTGGTAGTAGCCCCTGTCGGACAGACTCTGACACAAGGTGCATCTTCACAATGATTACATAAGACAGGGATGAATTTTTTCTTAACGATAGGATATTCTCCAGCCACTTGCTCCAAAACTTTTGTAAAGAGGACTTCTGGCGGTGTACCATTTTCCGACTTACAAGTAATGGTACAGGCTTGACAGCCCACACACCTTTTTAGATCAATAACCATTCCCAAATGCATTAGTGTTACCCCCCTTCTCAAATCTTAGTAATTTTAACCTTTGTTGAAGTTTCCAAGTGCCCCGTCATCCCACAGGTCCATTTAAGATCCGCAGGTAGCAATCGATTAAAATGTGTTTGCCTTTTCACCTTGGGAATGGGATGGTTGGACCAACTGCTGATACCATTTGACAAGGCGATACACCCCGGATGGATTTCTTCCAACACGCTAGCCCGTCCAGTGACTTCGCCAAACGGAGAGGTAATCCTAATGCTGTCACCATTTTTAATTCCTTTGGCTTTAGCCGTTTTTGTATTGATCATAACACCCATATGCATTGGAATATTTTCCATAGCTTCATTAATCCAAGGTATAGAATTGCTTTCTGAGAAATTGAGCAAAGTCTCTTTAAAGGCAAAAGCGTATAAATCAAATTCCGGTGCAATGTTATGCAAAGGATGGCTGTCCCGCCATACGGGCACGGGCAAATACATGGAAGTATCCCATTTCCGTCCAGCTGCTTTCATCTTGCCTTGGAGATCGTCACCAGTCTCTTTAAAGAAGTTGAAATATATGGGAATTCGGTGGCCGCGATAAGGTAAATACATTTCTTCTGGTGTCTGATGTCTTGTCGCATGCCCATTCTCTTGGAACCAATCAAGTCCATGATCAGGACCATAAATGCTCTTAGCCATTCGATCTGTCAGCTCAAGATTTGTATATTTTTTATCCGGTTCCAAGTAATACTCGGGTTTTAGAAATACTGTGAAATTCAATAAGCCATTCCACTGTTCTAAACACCCAATTCGCGACGCTAATTCAGTTAATATATCTGTAGCATCTCGACTATCATAGAGAGGTTCAATGACCGGACGTCGATAAACGTGACCCGTAATCACCGGAGGCTCTATATCTACTAGAAGATGTGATTCAAGATAGGTATGATCAGGTAAGACAATATCGGCCCATTCAGAAGATTCATTTAGAACGACATCAATGGCCACAATAAAATCTAAACTTTTAAAAACTTCCATAACCTTATCTGTCGCTGAAAGATTCCACATCGGGTTAGAATGCTCGATAATTAAGGCCTCTGGCTTAAAGTCAAAACCATGTTTCTCTGGGTTTAAAATGTTATCGGCACTGAGATGACCAGGGTCAATTCCAATCGGGAACCATTCCATCAGTTGGAAGCTATAAGGATTATCCGCAAATGCGTAGGGAGGGTGCAAAAGATGGGGTTGAGGCTTAATCATCCCGTCCGCGCCTGGTTCCACAATTAAACATCGATGATCCAAACCAACCCCGATGTGACCTCCAGGTACGTCGATATTCCCAATGATCAGATTAATCAATTTCATAGCCAAAGAATCAAGCCCTCCGTCAACATGACCAATGGCTCCACGGTAATAATTAACCCCTGCAGGTCGATAAGGATATTCCTTGCCTTCGATTACAATCGTACTACCAATCCGTGCCGCTTCCCCATATTCACGAGCGATCCGCCTAATGGTTTCAGCAGGTATCGTACAAATCTTAGACATACGCTCAGGTGTATGATCTTTTAAAGTATCTTTAATAACCTGAAAAGCTGGTCGACATTTTATGCCATTGACAACATAGTTCCCTACTAATGCATATTCCTGGATACTCTCGTCATCAAAGACTTTAGCACATTCAGACCCGACATCCCAAACCAAAGCTTTCTCGTTTTCCGGGTCATGAACAAGATTCCCATCCGGCCCAACTAAGTAAGGACCATTTGTATGTTTTTTAATAAATTCGGCATCATAAATATTTAATTCATGAAGAAGAACATTGACCATTCCTAAGACAAAGGCTCGATCCGTGCCGGGTAGAACGGGTATCCACTCATCTGCCTTAGCTGCTCCAGTCGACATTCTAGGTTCTACTACCACTACCTTCATTCCCCGATTAACTCTTGCCTCTGCCATCCGTTTAATGGATCCGGCGACATGCAAGTGCGAAGAAAACCCGTCGCCGCCACCAATCTGAATCCAGTAGTTGCAGTATTCATAGTCATTAGTCGCTGCAAATGAGCCATCTAAGGTTCCGTTCACAGGATGATAGGCTGCCCCACAATACTGCCCGACTGTTGAAAAATAGTTGGCTGAGCCATAAGCTGCACCCCAGCCCCAAATGTGGATCCGATGAAAATCATTGATCGAAACTAACAACTTACGAGGGTCTTCATCTCGAATTTTTTTAAGTTTTTTAGCGGTTATATCGTAAGCTTCTTCCCACGAAATGGCTTGCCACTTAGGATCAACCCCAACCCCCTTTTGAGGATTAGTTCTTTTTAAAGGAGTTTTAACTCG
>DAIEHY010000075.1 GCA_027353165.1 Desulfosporosinus sp. | reverse complement strand
TGAAGAAGGATTTAGCCGGAGTTGCTGTTTATCCAGCTAACACAGAAGAAGTGGCGCAAATTCTCAAGCTGTCAAACCGTGAGAAAATACCGGTTGTCCCACGAGGAGCAGGGTCAAATGTGAGCGGAGGAACTGTTTCTGTAGGGGATTGCATTGTCCTAGTTCTGAAGAGAATGAACAAAATACTTGAGCTTGACCGAAAAAACTTGATTGCTGTGGTGGAACCTGGCGTGATTACTAGCCAATTGCAAAGTGAGGTTGAGCGAGTGGGTCTGTTTTATCCTCCGGATCCCGCTAGTCAAGCGTTTTCGACGATGGGCGGAAATGTGGCGGAATGTGCCGGAGGACCGCGTGGCGTGAAATATGGGGTTACTCGAGATTATGTTATTGGGCTTGAAGTAGTCCTTTCCAACGGGGAGGTTATGAATACCGGGGGTAGAACAATTAAGAATGTCACTGGTTATGATATGACTAAGTTATTCACCGGTTCAGAGGGGACGTTGGGTGTCATAACTAAAATCATTGTTAAACTGATCCCTTTGCCGGAAGCAAAGAGTACTATGATGGCGGTTTTCCCAGAGATTGATCAAGCTTGTGAGACGGTTTCCGAAATCATAGCCATGGGGTTGGTTCCTTGCTCACTTGAATTGTTGGATAACATTTATATTCGGAACATCGAAGAATATGCTAAAGTAGGGCTACCCACGGAGGCGGGTGCTGTACTTTTAATAGAAGTCGATGGGGATTCGGAAATTTTAGCTAAACAGATTGGCAAGATCGAGCAAATCTGCAGGCAACTAGGGGCTGTCCAGATCCGGATTGCCAAGACGAAAGAAGAGGCTGAAGAATTATGGCGTGCGCGTCGCTCAGCCTTTGCAGCTGTGGCAAGGCTGAAACCAACTATTATTGGGGAGGATGCGACCGTTCCGCGGAGCAGCATCCCGATTGCTGTAAGGAGAATTCAAGAAATATCAGCTAAGTATAACATTATCATCGCGATACTCGGACATGCAGGAGACGGCAACTTGCACGCCACGCTCCTTACCGATGAAACGAATTTGGAGGAGATGTCGAGAGTTGAAAAAGCGATTGATGAGATCTTTATCGCGACAGTGGAACTGGGTGGCTCTTTAAGTGGAGAGCATGGTATTGGTCGGGCAAAATCTAAGTTTATTACCCTACAGATCGGGGAGGTTGGACTGGAAGTTCAACACCAGATTAAAAAGGCCCTTGACCCTAACAATATTTTAAACCCCGGCGTAATGTTTGGAGCGTGATGGAATGGATTGTTCATTAGAGTCTTGGGAAAAGGAAGTCATCCGCTGTATTCGTTGCGGTGCCTGTCAAAACGTTTGTCCAGTCTTTAAAGAGTTACAGGCGGAATCCACGGTAGCCAGAGGACGAGTTAAACTGATTCGCGGAGTTATTAATCAAGACTTGGGTTTAACAGAAGGGTTTATCGATAAAATGTCCTTGTGTTTGATGTGTAAGGCTTGTGTTGTAAACTGTCCCAGTGGTGTGCAAGTAGACAAGCTGGTGGAAGCAGCTCGCAAGGAAATTGCGGAGAAGGAAGGACTTTCTTTACTTAAGAACCTGATCTTTCGTTTGGTTTTAAAAAACCGTTGGGTATTTAACACGGGAATGAGGACAGGACGAATATTTCAAGGTTTATTCTTCCGTAAAGGGCCTCAGGGCCAAGGAATGTTACCGAGAATGTCACTGGGAATAGACAAGAGAAGACTTCTCTCTCCTCTTGCCCCAAAACCACTTAAATCGATGTTTCCAGAAGTGGTCAAAACCACGGAAGCAACCATGAGGGTCGCTTTTTTTACTGGGTGCATGATTAACTACATTTATACGGATACTGGTCGGGCCGTCATCAACGTTCTAAAAAACAGCGGAGTAGAGGTGGTAATTCCTGCACTTCAAAACTGTTGTGGTACGCCCGTCCGGATTAACGGGGACTATGAAACAGCTAGAATGATGGCCAAGGCCAATATCGATGTCTTCCTTAAGGAAGAGGTTGATGTTGTTGTCGTGGCCTGTGGCACATGCGGTTTAAGTCTGAAGGAAGAGTACACCGAATTACTTAGGGATGATCCGATCTATGCCAAAAAGGCCAAGCAACTGGGGGGCATGATTAAAGACTTTAGCGAACTGGTGGTTTCCTTGGAAGGGTTTGAGGACAGAATGGGTCGTTTGCCGATCAAGGTTACTTACCACGATCCTTGTCACCTCGTCAGAGGACTAAAGGTCAAAGAACAACCCAGACGGATTATCAGAAGTATCCCGGAATTAGTTTTTGAAGAAATGGATAAACCGGATACCTGCTGTGGTAGTGGGGGTTCCTTTAGCTTATATCACTACGAACTCTCGACCCAAATCAATGATCATAAAGTGGAAGCTATCAATCAGACGGGTGCAGAGGTGTTAGTTACCGGGTGTTCTGCTTGTCGAATGCACATCGCTGACGGTCTGAACCGCCAAGGATTTTCGGTAAAGGTCATGCATACTGCTCAACTTGTCGAAATGGCTTATGAAGCCAAGGAGAAAAGTTTGGAGATATTAAAAAACAGACCACAGGGGGGAATAAAGGGTGAATAATTTTGACCTTGCCTATGGTAAAGAAACGTTGTCCTTTAGGCTTCCGACCTCCGTAAAGGTTATGGAGATTGAAGCAAAAACCAGTCAGCCAATACTGAATATAGAACAAGCAATTCTCGAGGCTGTAGCTCATCCTGTTGGAACGGTTCCACTAATCGAGGTCGTAAAACCTGGAGACAAAGTGGTTATTATTGTGAGTGACATTACTCGACTATGGGTAAGGGCAGATGTCCTTTTGCCTGTACTGCTGAATGTTTTAAATAGTGCTGGAGTACCAGATAAGGACATTTTTATTGTAACGGCGACTGGGGACCATCGATTGCAAACGTTAGAAGAGCACATTGCAATTTGTGGGGAAAAGGTCTTGGCGAGGGTTTCCATTTACGATCATGAATGTCGCGCCCAGGATTTAGTTGATTTAGGTTTATCCTCCCAAGGAACCCCTATTCTTGTAAATCGTCGGGTGTGGGAAGCTGACAAGGTGATTCTGACTGGCGGAATTGCTTATCATTTGCTTGCAGGCTTTGGTGGTGGCCGAAAGTCTATTGCACCTGGAGTTTGTGGCTACGAGATGATCCAGCAAAACCATGCTTTAGCACTCAAAGGAGGAGGGCCATCGGGACTTAACCCAAACATAGAGACCGGAAAGATGGAGGGCAATCCGGTCGCCGAAGATATGTTAGAAATCGCTCGTCGAGTAGGGGTGGATTTTATTCTAAACGTCGTTGTTAACGATAAGAAGGAGTTTGTCTATCTAGCAGCGGGTGAGTTGCAGCAGGCACATTTAGCAGGGTGCCGGGTTACCGAAGAAATCTTCGGCATTGAAATCGAGGAAAAAGCAAAGTTAGTGATTGTTTCGAGCGGTGGCTATCCTAAAGACACTCAGCTTTACCAAGCAATCAAGGCCTTGGACAATGCTAGCTATGCGGTACAAGAAGGTGGGGTTGTAATCCTAGTTAGTGAATGCTCAGAGGGGATAGGTTCTCAACCTTTTCAGGAATTTTTCCGACATGGTGAAGTGGAAGAGATGAATGCCAAGCTGCATACTGATTTTACGATGCCAGGTTACATCAGTTTGAAAACAGCGAGCATCTGTCGTAGGACTCCCGTGATTTTGATCAGTTCGTTAGCGGATGACCTGGTTAAAGATGTCAAGATGATTCCAGCTCATTCCCCTTCGGAGGCTTTGCAGTTGGCGGGTCAACTTCTTGGACATCAACCGGAATCCGTCTATATAATGCCTCACGGAGGAAGCACTTTTCCAATCGTGAAGTTGAAAGCGTCAAGTTAGTCCCCGAGATAACAGAGAAAACCTCCCTTTGAATAGTTTGCATTATTCAAAGGGAGGTTTTTTGAAATAAGGCAGCTTTTGAATTAAAGTTACTAAACCAATAAATATTTCGACCGAACTTCTTCATTTTCGGCTAACTCTTGGACTGTTCCTTCAAAACGTACTTGTCCTCGTTCAAGGACATAACACCGATTGGCTAATTTTAAAGCAGATTTGAGATTTTGCTCTGCTAAGAGAATCGATATCCCCGTTGAACACAGCTCAAGGATTTGTTCTTCCAATTCCCGAACGATCAAAGGTGCCAGTCCCTCGGTCGGCTCATCTAAAATCAGAAGCTCAGGATTGCCAAGCAGGGCCCTAGCAATACTTAACATTTGTTGCTCTCCGCCGCTTAAATTTCCGCCCCTCCGATTCTCGACTCTTTTGAGGACAGGGAATAACTGATGAACTTTATCCAAATCCCAAGCCCCTGATTTGACGCCTGTTGCGATCTCAAGATTTTCGCGCACAGATAAGTCGGCAAAGATTCTACGGTTATCAGGGACAAAGCTAATCCCTAATTTAACCATCCGTTTTGTTGGGGTTTTTGAAATGTTTTGCCCTTTAAACTTGATTTGTCCGGTTTTTGGTGGGGTAATTCCTATAATGCTCTTAAGAGTCGTGGTCTTGCCTACCCCATTACGACCGAGCAGACAGACTACTTCGCCTTTACTTACCTGTAAGGATAAACCGAACAAGATGTGACTTAACCCGTAATAGGTATGAATATCTCTAACGTCTAACATCATCCTGCTTCCCCCAAATAGGCATTTTGCACAGATTTATCGTTTCTGATATCTTCAGGAAGCCCTTGAGCAATGGTTGTACCCTGGTGTAGAACCATAATTTTTTGAGCAACATCAAAAACTAATTCCATATCGTGTTCAGTAATTAAAATTGTTAGGCCCTTTTCCTGGGATAACTTCTTAATCAGAGTAACGATTTTGCGAGTTTCTTCGGAAGACATTCCTGCAGTAGGCTCATCTAAGAGAAGGAGCTTGGGCTTGCTTCCCAGAGCAATGGCAATTTCTAGGACCTTTTGATCCCCATATGAGAGGGATTTACACGGACGATCTTTCAATTCCAATAGTCCAAAAATTTCCAATACTTCTAGTGTCTCATCAATCAGCAATCTTCTTGAGGGTGTAAAGAAATTCCGATCTAAGCGTTGTTGTGCAAGGACTGAGGTTTGCACATTCTCAAAAACCGTTAGACTAGAAAAGATATTAATCAACTGAAAAGATCTAGCCATTCCTTTATGGCAAATTTTATAGGGAGGTAAGTTCGTGATTTCTTGACTTTGAAATTGGATGTGACCGGAATCGGCCTGAAGGTGTCCAGTTATTAAATTGAATAAGGTGGATTTTCCTGCGCCATTGGGACCAATGACTGCCACGACTTCTCCTTTCGGAACCGAAAGGTTAGCGTCTGCAATGGCTTGAAATCCATCGAATGCTTTCTTAAGCTGTTTAACCTGAAGCATGTTAATTCTCTCCTCTCATACTTCGGCGTTTGTCATAACTCTCCATTAAATAACCAAGAATACCCTGAGGCAAGAAGAGTACGAGGATCAGTAACAGCAGCCCAAGGACAAGAAGCCAATATTCTGTGTAAAGACCAACGATCATCGACAAAAGGACTAAAATGCCGGCCCCTAACGTTGGACCCATAAAGACAGTTAGTCCTCCCATTAAACACATAATTAGGATTTCGGCCGATTTGTTCCAAAATAACAGGGAGGGGGCTACAGATCGTTCAACTAAAACAAAGAGCACACCCGCAATTCCTGCAAAGAAGCCAGCAATAACAAAGGCAATCAGGCGGTGACTTTTGACATTGATTCCAATGCTTTCCGAGCGCACAGGGTTGTCGCGAGTCGCTAGTAACGTGATACCAAATGGTGATTTTGTGATCATGTAGAGAATTATAAGAGAGATGATTAGAACCAATAGCGTCGTATAATAAACTGAATTAATAGAGGACAAGGATTCCGGAACTGGTATGGCGTGGATTCCATTGTCTCCATTGGTTAGTGCATTCCAGCGGTATACAATGGCCCAGACTAACTGCCCTAAAGCAAGTGTAAGCATACCGAAATAGAGGCCTCTCAGACGTACGCAAAACCATCCAATTACTAAGGCTATAAGTGAGGCAACCATGGGTGCTAGCAAGATCGCAACAGCAAACGGCCAAGAAGTTTTGGTCATCACGATCGCTACCGTATACGCGCCTACCCCAAAAAATACGCCATGGTGCAAATGCAGAAGTCCTCCGTTACCCAGAACCAGATTTAAACTGCTCGCTAGTAAAGCCGTTGTAAAAACAGTGGCCAGCAAGTAAACATAGTATTGGGTGAGTATCGTCGGGGCCACCAGAAGTATCAGAACGCCAGCTACTGCGAAGGCCCAACCTAGATAGGTGCTGAGCTTTTTAGGGCTTTTCATGGATTTCAAGTTATTCGCTGACATAATTGGTTTCCTTTCTCTACCAGGCAGATTTCAGCAAGCCGGTGGGTCGTACGATAAGGAGAACACCCGCTATAATATAAGGAATTATGATGGCAATGCCCGGAATAAATAAAATCCCTAATGCCTCCCCAACCCCCATAATAATAGAACTAATCAGTGCACCCCAGACGTTTCCTAGACCCCCTATTACCACGATCAAAAAAGCATAAATGACAATGCTAGCATCCATACCCATCGAGATGGAGGTCGTTGGCGCAATCAAAGCTCCTCCCAACCCGGCAAGCCATCCACCCAATGCAAAAACCATTGCAAATACTCGGGTACTGTTAATCCCCAAAACATCCACCATTTCTCGGTCCGTAGCCGTTGCACGGCAGATTTTACCCAGATGTGTTTTTGATAAGAACAACCATAAGCCAAGGGCAACGACGGGCCCCACGATCAGAAGGAATGCATTATACCAAGGTAAGGATGCCCCCCATAAATTAAAGGACCCTCTTAAAACTGCAGGGATATCCATGGACTTAAATTCTGTACCCCATAGTATTTTGACAAGATCTCCCGCAATGAGCACGAGGGAATACGTTAAGAGCATCTGGATCAAATGATCTCGGTTATAGATAAATCTAAGCAGCCCGCGCTCGATGACTAGACTAACTAACATTACTGTGACAGGAGCAACCAGCAGGGCTAACCAAAAACCATAAGGACCTTGTCCAACAAGGGTTGAAACTGAATAAGCAATAAATGCGCCTAACATATAAAGTGCTCCATGAGCAAAGTTTGTGATTCTTAAGACGCCAAAGATCAAAGTCAATCCTGCAGAAACAATAAAAAAAATCATTCCCCTACTTAGTCCAATAAAAAACTGGCTAGCGAGTGTGGCAAAATCCATGGGCAATCTCCCCCGTTCTTAGTAGCGTAAATGGGCGGCACTTGGCAGCACCGCCCATTAATCTTTTCTCTTAACTCTAACCTCTAACCCTACACTATTTTGACCTAGACTTAAGGATTTGGTCAACCGAGGGCATGATTTCATCAGAATTCAGAGTGTGAAGGTCTTTGCCTGTAAAGACACCATTGACTTTGGCAACTACACCATAGGACATGGGAATTGCCACCTGATGATCTTCTTTACGTAGGGTTGCCTTACCGACTGGAGTATCAATCGTTAATCCTTCCATAGCATCAATGATTTTTTCTTTATCGGTACTTCCTGCTTTGGTAATTGCTTCACCGAGGAATTTTCCTCCCATGTAACCGTACAAGGCAAACGCAGCGGGCTCACGGTTATATTCCTTCTTAAAGGCTTCCACAAAGGCTTTATTTTCAGCTGTGTCCGGATAATTAAACAAATATGGATTAGTACCCATCACACCTTCAGGTGCTTGATCTCCCAAAGGCCTTAGGGTGGCTGGGTCGTAGCTGGTGTGTGCCCATACTGGTATTTCTTGAGTCAGCCCAGTTGCTTTGACCGCTTTCATAAAAGCTACCATGTCTGCTCCCCCGGTACCAACCACTAGAACATCAGGTTTAGCACTGCGGATCGCGTTAATATATGGCGTGAAATCTGTTTCCCCGACACGCCACCAAGATTCACCCATTTTCTTGACGTCTGGCTTAAGTGTGGTCAGATTGGACCATAGATTATTGATCAAAGAGTGACCATATTCATAATCACTACCGGCTATCCAGACTTTTTGATAGGAAGTCTTGGAGAGCTGGACCGCACCAGCTTTACCGATGATCGCTGTATTTGGCAACGTGCTAAATACATAGCGATGACCCGCTTCACCGGTGATCCTGTCACTCATTCCGCCCCATACGATGAAGGGTACTTTACTCTCTTTAGCATATTGTGAAACAGCTAAGGAGCCTGCACTATTCGTTGTTCCTGCCAGAAAATCGACTTTTTCACGCATCACAAGTTCTTTAGCCCAGCTTGTGGATTTATCGGGTTTAAATTCATCGTCACGAGTGACAAATTCGATCTTTGGCCCACCTTTAGCTTCTATTTCTTTAACTGCCAGCTTAAAGCCATCTAAAGAGTCTTTGGCATAGACAGCTGCTCCACCGGTATACGTATCTACAATTCCAACTTTAATTGGTTTTTGCTCGGTCTTCGCAACGGGGCTGCTTCCACACCCAGAAGCCATTAATGCTGTAATCAGGAGCATCGAGCCCAACCGAGTTAAAGTGTGAGATTTTTTCTTTCCTACCATACTAACCATCCTAATCTCCTCCTAAATCTTTTTAGTACAAATACAAGTAGATATTCCTTCTTTAACAGTTTCCATTTCTTAATTGTTTCTCCGTCTAACCATACTTCCTTTCTCGTCATTCGTTGCTTTATAGGCGTTTCTCGCATAAAAGAATATGTTAGAATTATAGCAGGTGAGTGTAGAACAGACAATACTTTTTTAAAGTGTATTAAAACACTCCGAAAATATTACTGATTAGGGCCAGATAGGTAGTATTTATTAGTGGCAGCTAATAAGTAAATTTGACTTTATAAATTAAGAATGAAAAGTTAAATTAATGCAATACTAACGGCAGGTAAAAAATAACAGGAGGGATCTAACCATTAAAAGTCTAATTATGTTTACTAACAATTCTTGACCCTACTGCGCCGTAGCGAAGGAGTTTCTTTCGCAAAACAACATCCCTTTCGAGGAAAGAAACATAAGTACTGACGAGGATGCCTTGATGGAGTCACAAAGGAGGAATATCAGAAGTGTGCCCACTTTTTTGGTAGGAAGTAATACCGTAGTGGGTTTTAACAAGGCAAAAATTCTCTCTCTCCTGCATTAAGTTCACATTACATTGCAAAACCGCTGAGCGTTGGCTCAGCGGTTTTGCAATGTAGGTTTTGATGAATCGTCGTTTCCAACTTTGTTTGATTATCGCATTTTGCCTAAAGCCGTTTCAACACGCCCTAAGGCCTTTTGGATATTCTCTATCGAATTAGCATAGGAGAATCGAAGATATCCCTCACCGTATGAGCCAAAAGCAGTACCCCCTAGACAAGCGACTCCTGCTTCGTTTAAAAGGTAGTCAGCAATCTCTT